>JBHJHK010000124.1:0-11311 GCA_050330975.1 Candidatus Competibacterales bacterium
GGGCTTATTTTAATTCGGTATCGAGGCTTTCTAGCTCTTTTTTATACCCAACTTTGCGGGGGGCGGCGGCCGGCCCCCCCCGGCCCTGGGGGCTCGCGGCCAGGGCGGTGAGGAGAAAAGGGGTCAAAACCAGGCGGGTCATGGCGGCTCCTGTGGCGGTGGTGATCCCAAGGACAAGGCTAAGGCCTGGCGACAGCGGGTCGGCGTCAGGCTAAGGGTTCCCTTTATGTAGACTAAGATGGGGGAGTTGGCCAATGTATTGGGCCAAGATGGAGATCCTGGCTCCGGCGATGGGCGGATCCCCGAGGTAGGGAGGGCATCCAGCCCAAGGAGAGCTCGTCAATAGAGCTCATCTGAAAAAGTTAGTCGCTGGATACCGCGTGTAGTGGCCGTACTGTTTAAAATCAAGGAGAACATTATCTCGCCCGTCACCGGTGTTCACCAAAGACCTCGGACTCAAGGCCGGCCAACACGTCTTGCACTTTGGTGGAAGATACGACTCACGCCTCAAGGTTCCGGTCGTCCCAGCACCATAGAGCGTGGAGGTTGAAAAGCCCCTCTTCGAGGGCGAGATAGCCCCCCTTAAGGAGAGGAGGGCGTCACGTAGAGATACAAAAGCAAAGCCACGGCCAGACCCACCACCGTCGCCGATACAACGGCGATAAGGGCTTGTTGCCAGTGGCTCTGGCGCCGCCGGCGGGCCACGGTGGAGGTTTGAGTGCCGATGCGGGTTTGTTCGTCGTTCCATTGGCCCGAACGGGAGGTGCTTCCCGAACGAGAGGTATTGCCAGGACCGGTTTGGCGACCCCTGGACGTCGACGTAGCCGAGGGAGGTAGCCCACGGCGATTCTGGGTGACGCGACCATGGTCCGTCGACCGCCCGCGGCCCGTGGCCATGGGTGGCGGGGGTTGAACCATCTGTCCCGGTGCCGAGCGCCCGTCCCGGATCCCGACGGCACTGGGGTAGGCACTGGGGTGGGTGGGTTCGACGACGTAGGGGGGTTTGGCGAGACTGACGCCAGGGGCGCTAAACCCCGCCGTGGCGGCGAAGTGCTGCTGCTCGGCGTAGCGCAGGTGCTGCAAGAGGGTTTGGGCATCGGTATAGCGCCGGTCGGGGGACTTGGCCAGCAGGCGCTCCAAGACGTCTTGAAAAGGGGCCAGCACCGGCGGCAAGGGAGGCATGGGGGCGTTGATGTGGTGATAGGCGATGGTGAACTGGTCGTCGCCACTAAAGGGGGGTTCCCCCATGAGCAAGTCGTAGAACAATACCCCCAGGGAGTAGAGATCCGATCGACCATCCACGCCCTTGCCCTGGATCTGCTCGGGGCTCATGTAATTGACGCTGCCGATATAAGTGCCCGTCGCCGTCAAGGCGGTTTCATGGGACAGGGTTTTGGCGATGCCAAAGTCGGACAACACCGGCGCACCACTGTCGTAGAACAGAATATTCTGGGGTTTGATATCCCGGTGGATGATGCCGTGGTGGTGGGCATAGCCCAAGGCACTGGCCAATCCCTTGAACACCTCCAAAGACTCCTCCAGGGACATGCCGTGGAGGCGCTGCTTGAGGTTGCCCCCGGAAAGGTATTCCATGGACAAGTAGTAATGCTCGCCATGGGCCCCGGTGTCGAAGACTTTGACGATGTTGGGGTGGGTGAGGGCGGCGACGGTGGGACCTTCGCGCAAAAAGCGCGCGGTAAAGGCCTCGTCTTTGGCCAGGGCTGGTTTCATGACCTTGAGGGCGACGCGCCGCTGGAGGGAGTTTTGCACCGCCAGATAGACCGTGGCCATGCCGCCCCGGCCGAGTTCGCGTTCAATGCGGTAACCGGGAATCTGCATGGTGCTCCTAAGCCGTCGGTAGCCTTGGCGAGACGGCGCTGGGGGGGGAATCCATGGGTTTAACTCTCGAGGGTGATGATAATGAATTTGGCCGGCGAGTTTAAGGTCGGCGCTCTAGGAGCTGCTCCCCGCCAGCTGGCTAAACAGTCTAAATCCGGCGACGTAAGTCCCCACAGCTGAGCCCAACGTACTGAAAATAAACACCAACAACACCCGGGTGACGCGATTTTTCCACCAGCCCTTGAGGTGGGTGGTGTCGCGGCGAAGATGACTAAAGTCCCCCACCCTGGGCCTGCGCAAGAACGTTTCGACGGCACCGGTGACCATGCCGGCGCCGATGGTGGGGTTGAGGGAGGTCAAGGGAGCGGCCAGGAAGGCGCTCACCACGGTGAGGGGATGGGCCAGGGCGATCACCGCCCCCAAGGCCGACAACCCGCCGTTGATCACCACCCATTCCACCACCAACTGGGCCCCCAAGGAGGGATTGCGGGCGAAGCCAATGACAAACCCGGTGATGATCAACGCCACCACCCCCCAGGGGAGGAGCTTGAGCCACTTGGCCCGGGGTGGGACGTGATCCAAGTCTTCGACGATGGCCTCGAGGGTTGCCCGGGCGACCGAGGGGTTTGAGGTTTCGGGTGGATACTGGGCCGCCAAGGCCCGCAGCTCGGTTTCCAAACCCTGGAGGTGCCCGGCCCCCACCACCGCCAACACCCGGCGCTGGGATCCCTCCATGAGGGATTGGTACAGGCGAGCCGCCATGTAGCGATCCCGTTCGGCCACCAGGGGCTCGTAGAGGCTGGCCTTGGATTCGGCGAATTGATGGAAGGTGCTCTCGAGAATGTCCCCCTGTTTGAGCTGTTCCACTTCCTCCTCGGTCACTTGATCGCGGCTCAAAAGGCTACCCAACAGTCCACCCATGAGGGACAAGCGCTGCCACCAGGGGACGCGGCGGGCCACCCGGCGCAGGGTGATGCCGATATCCCGGTCGATGTGCCACACGGGCAAGCCCTTGTGGCGAGCGCCCTCCACGGCGGCGCGCATTTCGGCCCCGGGCTCGATGCCAAACTGTTCGGCCAAGCGCGCTTGGTAGGCCCCTAGGGCCAGGGACGCCATGACCATGGGGGCTTTGCCCTGGCGCAGTATCTGAAAGAGGTCGGTATTGGCCCAGCGGTCGGGTTCGGTGAGGGCTCGATGGCGGCTGTGACACAACTCCACGGCCACGGCGTCAAAGGGCTCGGCGCCATCGATGATCAAAGTGCGCACGGCTCTGGCGCTGGCCGGCGAGACGTGGGCTGTGCCCAACAACACGACATCAGTGCCGTGGAGGGTGAGGTGGCGCTGGGGTTCATCGTGGACAGCGGCCGTCGGGGGGGAAGGAGTCATGGGCGAGCTTACTGGGCGAAGGATCGAATCACGGTTCAGGGGACGGGTCCTGGACGGGTCTGGCACCCGTCGAGGCCAGGCAGGCGACGTTGTCCCTGGGGGTCATGCCTCTTCGAGGAGGCGATCCCGGGCGGCGTTGACCTTGGCGGCGAGGAAGTCCGAACCGCCGTGGTCGGGATGGATCCGCTGTATCAACCGGCGATGGGCCTGTTTGATGGCCTCGACAGTGGCATCGGCGGATAGCCCCAAAATCTCCAGGGCTTCATCGCGGCTCATGTCGTCGAAGGCCTGACCCTTTGCCGAATGGGGGTCGGAGTCGCCAGCGCCATCCTCCGCCGACCCGCGACCCAAGGCCGAGAACGCCTGGGGCCAATCGGGGTGATGGCGCTCGAGATAGGCTTCCAGCACCGACACCGAAGAGGCATCATCCTGGCACAGTTGCCACAGGTCGTACAGCTCAGCCGTGGATAAGGTCGCCAACGTGCGCCCCTGGTGGGGACCGTCGATGACCACCCCGCTCAGCTGGTCGGTAGCGTGGTCCAGGGTCATGCGCAGGTAGCGGGTGGTGACCTGGGAGCGGTCGTCCTCGGGGCCCTGGTCGTTGTCATTGCCGGGGATCCCAGGGCCTCCGGCCCTGGCGGCGCGGTTCTTCAGGTGGCGCCAAAGCTGCGGCGCGAGCCAGCGCATCAGGGGGAATACCAGCGGCTGCAGGGCGCGCAAACGCCACAGGATGGGCGCCGCCGCCGAGAGCAGCACCAGGGCAGCGGCGCCAAAGCGGATCGACACCACCACCAGTAGTCCCAGAACCAACAACCCACCCACGAGTAGCAATAGCTGGCGCCCTCGCCGGCGGGCAACGCCGGGCCCCACCTGAGCTGCCCAGCGCAGCCACAACCAGTAGAGCAAGGGCGAGGCGATGATCAACAGCAGCAAAAAACGGGTCATGACACTCAGGAACGATCGAGTTGATGGGTCAGTTGGCGAACCACGCCACCGCGATCGCGGGCCAGGGCATCCAACGCCGAGGCGCCCCCGGCGGCGTAGACAGCCACGGCGGTGAGGAGGGCACAGAGCTGGTCGGCGCTGTGGTGGTCAAAGGTCAAATGGGCTCCTTTGGTGCGCTTGGCCAGCGCGGCAAACACCCCCTGGGCCGTCCCTTGGCGCCCCTCTTGAAACATGAACAACGGCACCCCCAGCACCCCTAGTCGCCCGGCGATGGCCAACAGCACGGCGGGGTCTTCTTCGCAGCAATCGCCGACGAAGACCAACCCCCGGATGCGCTGGCGCTTGGCCTCGGCCTCGGCGTGGGCCAGGACCCGGCGAATTTGGGTCAGGCCCCCGGCACAGGTGACCTTGTTCATGGTGGCCAGGAGGCTTTGGGCGTCGGTGGACCAGGGGCCGGTGCGAAACTCCCCCACCCCTCGGTACCAGGCGGGTTGGATGGCGATTCCCCCCAGGGATGCGGCCGCACTAAACATCGTGCCCTGGAGCTCACAGGCCCGATCCCAGGTGGGTTGACGGCTGGCGGTGGCGTCGAGGGCGAAAATCAGCCGCTGGAGGGGCGCCCTAGCGGGGGTGGGCTTTTGGAGGGCACGCTTGACAAAGGCGTCAATTTCGCCCTTGGAGGAGCGGCGGGTCAAGGCGTCGCGGGACATGGCGGTTGGCTTAGTCGCTGGGAGAAGTCCGGGGGAGTTATACAATAATCTACTGGGGGCCTTTGACCATCGATTGTGCCAAGAACTCAATGGTCAAGGGAGAGCCCCCTGGGCTTTGGACAAACCGTCGAGGAGACCGAGATGGCTGAAGATCGAGACGCCGGCGACCAGGCCTTTCGCGCCGCGGATGCCAATGCCTGCTGGCCGGAGATGACCTATGGCGGGGCGTTGAGTTTTGTCCGCCGCCGCTACAGCCGCGATCTCCAGGGGGTGGATGTGGCAGTGAGCGGCGTGCCCTTTGACAACGCCGTCACTTACCGCCCGGGGTGTCGCTTGGGACCCCGGGCCATCCGGGCAGCGTCGGTACAGTTGGCCGAGCTCAAGGCCTTTCCCCATGGCTTTGACCCCTTTGCGACCCTGGCGGTGGTGGACTTTGGCGATTGCTACCTAGACCCCCACCGGCCTTTGACGGTGGTCGACGCCATCGAGGCCCACGGCGACGCCATCTGGCGGGCTGGCGCCAAACCTTTGACCCTGGGAGGGGATCATTTTATTTCCTACCCGCTCCTCAAGGCCTGTGCCAAGCACTTTGGGCCGGTGGCGTTGGTGCAGTTCGACGCCCACTGCGACACTTGGGTCGACGATGGCCAGCGCTTTGACCACGGCACCATGTTTGCCACCGCCGTGCGCGAGGGCATCGTCGATGTGACGCGCTCCACCCAGGTGGGTTTGCGGACCTACAACGATACGGACCAAGGATTTGAGATTCTCACCAGTCCTTGGGTGCACCGCCACGGCATCGAAGCGGCCATCGAGGTGGTGCGGTCACGGGCGGGGACGGGGCCTGTGTACTTGTCGTTTGATGTGGATGGCCTCGACCCGGCCTACGCCCCGGGGACCGGTACACCGGTGGTGGGGGGGCTGGCCAGTTGGCAAGGGTTAGCGCTGATTCGCGGCCTGGTTGACCTCCATTGGGTGGGAATGGACGTGGTGGAGGTCTCGCCCCCCTTTGACCACGGCGAGATCACCGCCCTGGCCGCTGCCTCGGTGGCCTTTGAATGGCTGTGCGGCTTGGCGTTGCAAAAGGGCGCTGTGCCCCGGCCCGTGGGGCGCCTGTAGCCCGGGAGTTCCCAGACCTAGGGCTTGCGGGCCAGCAACATGTAGTTCACCCCCTGGTAGCCCACCAGATGCATGGTGCGCCTCAAAGGGTTGACCCAGACCCCGGTCTCGGCTGAGATCTCGAAGCCATCCTGGGCCAGCAGGGCCTTGAGCTGGTCGGGTTTGACCAATTTGCTGTATTGGTGGGTACCCTTGGGCAGCCAGCCCAGGATGTATTCGGCCCCGACGATGGCGGTGAGCCAGGCCAGCGGCGTGCGGTTGATGGTGGCCACCACCATGGCGCCGCCGGGGGCCACGAGCCGGTTACAGGCGGCCATAAAGCCTTCGAGGTCGGCCACGTGTTCGACCACCTCCATATTGAGCACCACGTCGTAGTTCCTGCCCATGGCAGCCAGGGCCTCGGCGCTTTGGGTCTGATAGTCGATGGCGAGGCCGCTCGCTTCGGCGTGGAGTTTGGCGATGTGGATATTGCGCTCCACCACATCGATGCCCGTCACCACGGCCCCCAGACGGGCCATGGCCTCGCTCAAGATGCCACCGCCACAGCCGATGTCCAGCATTTGAAGATCGGTCAACGGGGCCTCGGCGGTGGGATCTCGGTCGAAGAGAGCGCACAGTTGGCGGCGAATATAGGCCACCCGCAGGTGATTGAGGGTGTGGAGGGGCCAAAAGGGGCCCTTGGGGTCCCACCAGCGGTCGGCCAAGGCGCGGAAGTGGTCGACTTCGGCCCGGTCGACGCTGGGGGCTTGGACGTCGGAGTCGGTCATGGTGGTCACGTCGTGGCGAAGCTAGCGATCGAATTAGAGATCCAACAACAACCCCGCCCCCTCGTCGCCCCGGACGTGTAAATAGCGACTGGTGGTGGCGACGTTGGCGTGGCCTAGGGTGTGTTGTACCAGGTGCAGGGGGGCGCCTTTGTCGAGGGCGTGGGAGGCCAAACCGTGGCGCAGCCAGTGGGGGGTCACATCCACATCCAGGCCGGCGTCTTGGGCCGCCCGTTGGACGATGCGCTGGACCTGGCGGGGGGTGATGGATTTTGCCGGGTTTTTGGGGGAGGGAAACACCGGCGCTTCTCGCGAGCGCCCTTTGATCTGGGCTGCCAAAGCCTCGGCCACCTTGGGCCGCACGGCGACAAAACGGGTTTTGCCCCCCTTGCCAAACACCGTGAGCACGACCTCTTTAGGGGTGTCATCGCCCTTTTCGGCGTCGCGAAACCGCAGGTCTTTGACCCGCAAACCGCACAGTTCCGACACCCGTAGCCCCGCCCCGTAGAGGGTGAGCAATATGGCCCGATCCCGGCCTTTGGTGGCCTCGATGAGGGCCTTGATCTGCTGTTCCGACAGCAAGCGCTCGGCCAAATCGGTCTTGAGGCGGGGACTTTTGAGCAACTCCCCGGGGTTGAAGGGCAAGTAGCCGATGCGGTGGGCAAAGCGCAGCAGGGATTTGGCGATGGCGGTGCGGTTAGCCACCGTGGCGGGCTTGAGACCCCGGGTCTCCAGCCCTTGACGCCAGCACTGGAGATCGCCGACGGTGATACGGGCCAGGGGTTTGCCCAAGTCGTCGAGGAATGCCTCGGCGCAGCGGCGGTAGTTGTCCCGGGTGTGGCGGGATTCGTGGCCCATGAGCCACAGGGCCACCACCTGGTCGTCGCTGTGGGCTTGGCGGGGAATCAGGGCGTGCCCTGGCGGGGGCGCTGGGTGGTCTTGGGGGGTGTCCATGGCTTGAAGTGTAAGCCCATAGCCCCTCGTTCTACCACCCGCTGTCACCTCACTACCACCTCACCATCATCTATGCCTTCAGGCGGCGCCTTTGGGGGTTGGGTCTGGGACGGCCCCTGGGGGATCGCCCACGACGATGATCACGAAGCGCTCTTCTTGGACCGCGCCTCCCTGGTGGGTCAACCAAATACATCCCTGAAGTATCCCCTTCTCCCAGGAGCACCGTCTCGGTGTCCAGGTGGGTCGCCAGGGCTTTGGCGTCGCGGTGGGCAAAGTACTCTCCGATAAAATGGCGCACCACCGACCACTCATCGCCGCGGCGCTGGGCCACGACGATGCCATCGGTGAGGTCGCCCCTTTCCTGGGCGGCGTCGAGATCGTCGACTTAGTCCAGGTTGAGTCATCGACGCCCTCCGGGCGGCAGGGACTCCCCGCGGCCAACAGGCGGCGGACTGCGGCCTCATCGTCGGCCTGGAGGGCCGCTAGGAGCGGGTCGAGGTTGGCCATGGTGAAGCAAAGGGCAATATTTAGGGGCTGACAATCGTTACATCATTCATTGGAGGTCTATCAACCCCTTGGGAAAACCTGTGCAATGGTCAACTGAGCGCACCACAGCTTAGATGGTATGATGATCTCGATAAAGTCGAGTCGTACTTCACCGAATTCGCCTTGCCGCTGCATTGCCCGTCGACGAGTCCGCCATGTCCGTGCCCTTGCCCATCACTCCCCCCGCCATCCCCGGCTACCGCCTCGAAAGGCCCCTCGGTCGCGGTGGCATGGCGATGGTCTACTTGGCGGTGCAAGAATCCCTAGAGCGCCAAGTGGCCCTCAAGGTCATGCACGCGCGCTTTGGTTTCGACGTCGAACTCTCCAAGCGCTTCTTGCACGAAGGGCGCATGGTCGCCCGGTTGACCCATCCCCATATCATCAAGGTCTTCGACACCGGCGTCCACCAGGGGCAGTATTTCATCGCCATGGAATACTTGGCCGGTGGTGACCTCAAAAGCCGCCTGCGCCACGGCGGCTTAGCTCCCCTAGAGGCCATCAGGATCGCCAAGTGCCTCATGGAGGCACTGACCTACGCCCACGGGCAAAACATCATCCACCGGGATATCAAACCCCAAAATATCCTCTTTTACCCTTCGGGCATTCCGGTGCTGTCAGATTTTGGCATCGCCAAGTGGGTCGATAGCTCCATCGTGACCGCGACGAACGCCTTTTTGGGCAGTCCGCGCTACATGAGTCCCGAGCAGATCAACGGTGCCCCACCCAGTGTCCAGGGCGATCTCTACGCCATGGGGGTGATGTTCCACGAAATGCTCACGGGCCAGGTGCCCTACGTGGCCGATTCCCTGACGGCTCTGGCCATGAAGCACCTCACGGCGCCTTTGCCCAAGCTCGAGAAGTCTTTGCACCTGTTTCAGCCGTTGATCGATGGCCTCATGGCCAAACAACCCGAAGAGCGCTTTGCCGATGCTGCGGCGGTGTGGCGGACTTTGGAGGCCATTGAGCTCCAGTATCGGCAGATGGAGAGTGGCACTCATTCAAAGGTTAAGGAGCCGGTGGAGCCCCGCTCCTCGAGGAGGGTTTGGCTGTCGCTGGCTGCCATGGGCTTGGCGGCCTCGGGGATAGCGAGCTACTACTATATCGCCAACCTTCCCGATGGAGATGTTGCTGGCGATGGGCAGCCAGCGGTGGAGCAAGTCGAGGAGGTTGTGGCCATTCCCACCGTTCCCCAGACTGGGGAAACCACCCCTCGAGATTCCGCTGCCGACTACCTGGCCCGTGGCCAGTGGTTGCTCGGTCAAGAACAATGGGACGCGGCCTTGGCGATGGTCGACGAAGGCTTGGGCACCGTCCCCGACGATCCCCGTTTGTTGGCCCTGAGGGCGGTCATTGCGGATCGTCAGGAGCGCCAGTTGGCCGAGGCCCGCGCCGCCCGTGACCAGGCCTTGGCTCAACTGTTCGATACGGCGCTAGCCCAACGGGACCGAGGAGAGTGGGCGGCGAGTCTGGCAACTATCGACCAGGCCCTCGCCCAGGGAGGGGAGTCGCCGGAATGGCTTAACCTGCGCCAAGAGATCCAGGCAGCCCAAGAGGCGGCCCAGCGGCGCGAGGCCGCCTGGGCTCAAGCCCTACGCCAAGGGCGTGCCCTTTTGATCGAGCAACGTTTTGCCGCGGCCCTTGAGGCGGTGGCGGGGGGGTTGGCCCAAGGGGAATCCGCCGAACTGTTGGCCCTGCGCCAAGAGATCCAGGCAGCCCAAGAGGCGGCCCAGCGGCGCGAGACCGCCTGGGCTCAAGCCCTACGCCAAGGGCGTGCCCTTTTGATCGAGCGGCGTTTTGCCGCGGCCCTTGAAGCGGTGGCGGGGGGGTTGGCCCAAGGGGAATCCACTGAGCTATTGGCCCTGCGCGACAGTATTCTCGCGGCCCAAGAGGCCCAACGGCGCGCCGCCAAAGCCGAGGCCGAGGCCGAGGCCGAGGCCGAGACCGCCGCCGAAGACGCCCTCGCCCAACAATTGGCTACCTGTGAGACCCACTTGGCGGCCAATCGCCTCACCACCGGCCGATCGGGCTCGGCGTTGGTGTGCTACCGCGAAGTGTTAGCCCAAGACCCCGACAACACCGCAGCCCTTGCCGGTCTCGAGGCTATCATCAATCGCTATGGGGGGTGGATTGAAAGTAACCTGGCCCGCAACCGCCTCGACCGAGCCGAGCTTTACTGGCAGCGTCTGACCGAGGTCGACCGGGATCACCCCATGGCTGTGGCCCTTCGTCGCCGTCTCGACCAGGCTCAAGCCGAAGCTGAGGAAGCGCAGTTGGCGGCCGAGCGCCAGCGGCAGCAGGTCCTGACCCGCCAAGCCCAAGAGGCCGAGGAGCAACGGCAACGGACCGAAGCTCTGGAACGTCAGCGCCGGCAAGAACAGGCTCGCCAACAGCGGGAGGCGGAACTGCAGCGGCAACAGCGGGAGGCGGAATTGCAGCGGCAACAGCGGGAGGCGGAACTGCAGCGGCAACAGGTGGCCGCTGCCAAAGCGCCACCGGTCTCAAATCAGAATAACGGGATCACAGGGATCGCCGTGGACGGCATTTCCCTGGCAAGCTTTGAGCGAAACGACATCCAAAAGACCTTTGGCGGACTCGTGGGGCGCATGCCCAGTCGCGACCAGTTGGTGCGTCTCGCCTATCGGATTTACCGCACCCACGGCATCGTCGTAGCGCTGATATTGGGAAGAAGCGGCGGATCCCAGATCCTCACCGTGGATGCGCGTCGTCGCCTGGACGTTCACCGCAAGTGGAAAGTCGAGCAAGGCCGCGTCTCCCAGAGCGAGTTTGTCAAAGAGACGGGGTTTGAAATTCGGGGCTTCTAGCGCCCTTCCCATCAAAAAACCCCCGACAAGCGTCGGGGGTCAATGGGATGCTGAGGTTGAGTACTTGGCGTCTATAGACTGTTCTCTAGTGGACCTTACCACCAGCGGGTGACGTCAAAGCCTGGGCCGCCGCGCAGGAAGTCAAATCCAGGCCCACCCTTGAGGCTGTCGTGGCCAAAGCCGCCGAACAAGTCATCGTGGCCAAAGCCGCCGAACAGGTCGTCGT
>JBHJHK010000125.1:0-11962 GCA_050330975.1 Candidatus Competibacterales bacterium
CCCCCCCCCCCCCCCCCCCCCCCCCCCCCCCCCCCCCCCCCCCCCCCCCCCCCCCCCCCCCCCCCCCCCCCCCCCCCCCCCCCCCCCCCCCCCCCCCCTCAGCCCCAGGGCGGTCAGTCCCCGGCAGTCCAGGGCCGAAAACGCCGGGCGGGGGGCTTTGGTCGGGTAGTCGGCGCTGGTGATGGGGTCGATGGACCGAACCGCCAAGGGCCCGTAGCGACGGGCTTCGGCCACGGTGGCCTCGGCCAAGCCCCACCAGGTGGTGGGGGGGGTGCCGCAAAAGTGGTAGGTCCCCCAGGCCACGTCGGCGCCGTTTTCCAGGGGTTCTGTCAGGGCCAACAGCGCCGCGGCCAGGCTGTCTGCGCCGGTGGGGTTGCCCTGTTGGTCGGCCACCACCCGCAACACCTCCCGCTCTTTGGCCAGGCGCACCATGGTCTTGACGAAGTTGTGGCCCCAAGGGCTAAACACCCAGCTGGTGCGAATGATGAGGTGGCGGGCGCCGCTCGCTCGCACCGCCTGCTCCCCGGCCCACTTGCTCTGGCCGTAGACCCCCAGGGGGTTGGTGGGGGCCGTGGGGTGGTAGGGGTTGGTGGCCCGGCCGTCGAACACGTAGTCCGTGGACAGGTGGAGCAACGGCACGTCCAGGGCCTGGCAGGCGGCGGCCAGGACCCGGGGCCCCGTGGCGTTGACCGCCCAGGCCCGTTGGGCATCGTCCTCGGCCCGGTCCACCTGGGTGTAGGCGGCGGCGTTGATCACCACCCCGAGCCCGGCCACGGCGGCCAGGACCTGGGGGACGGCGCGGTCGTCGGTGATATCCAGGGCTTGGCGGTCAAAGGCGGTCATCGCCGAGCCGCGGGCGCGGGCCTGACTCGCCAGCTCCCGACCCACTTGCCCGTTGGCCCCGACGACGACGATCATCCCAACGCCCCCGGGTCGTAGCTGGGGAGCGCCTCTGGAGAAATGACCGCCACGGTCGGGTGTGCTCGGTCCTTGGCCGACAGGGTCACCTGGTCGGCGGCCAGGGGCCAGGGGATGGCCAGTTCTGGGTCGTTCCTGGCCAGCCCCCGCTCCGAGGGGGCGTGGTAGTAGTCGGTGCACTTGTAGATCACGTCGGCCTCGGGGGACAGCACGCAAAAGCCGTGGGCAAAGCCCGTGGGGATGTAGAGCTGGTGGTGGTTGGCGTCATTTAAAGTGGCGCTGACGCTGCGCCCGAAGGTGGGGGAGCAGCGGCGGATGTCGCCCGCCACGTCGAAGATGGCCCCCCGGGCCACGTACACCAGTTTGCCCTGGGGTTGTTGCAGCTGGTAGTGGAGCCCCCGCAGCACCCCAAAGCGGGAACGGGAGTGGTTGTCTTGGACCATGGGGGGCAGTCCCAAGGCCTGGTAATCGGCGGCGCGGAACAGCTCGGCAAAAAACCCCCGGGGGTCGCCAAAGGCCTTGGGCTCCAACAGCCACACCCCTTCCAGGTCGGTGGCGTGACGGGTCACCCCGGTCGCGGGGTTTAGGGTTGCCATGGGGACTCCCGTTCCAGCAAATCGAGCAGATAGCGGCCGTAGCCGCTCTTGGCCAGGGGTGCTGCCAGGCGCTGAAGCTGCTCGGCGTCGATGTAGCCCATGCGGTAGGCGATCTCTTCGGGGCAGGCGATTTTGAGGCCCTGGCGCTGCTCGATGGTCTGGACGAACAGCGCCGCCGCCAACAGGGCGTCGAAGGTACCGGTGTCGAGCCAGGCGTAGCCCCGGCCCAACAGGGCCACGGTGAGGTCGCCCCGCCGCAGGTAGTGGCGGTTGACGTCGGTGATTTCCAACTCCCCCCGGGCCGAGGGGCGGATGGTTTTGGCGATGTCGATCACGTCGTTGTCGTAGCAGTACAGGCCCGTCACCGCGTAGTTGGAACGAGGGCGGGGGGGTTTTTCCTCGATGTCCACGGCTTTGCCCTCGGCGTCAAAGCTCACCACCCCGTAGCGGCTGGGGTCGGAGACCCAATAGCCAAACACCGTGGCCCCGCGCCCTTGGGCGGTGGCCTTGGTGAGGAGCTCCGGCAGACCGTGGCCGTAGAACAGGTTGTCGCCCAAGATCAAACACGCCGGGTGGCGGCCGATGAAGGCCTCACCGATGATAAACGCCTGAGCCAGGCCATCGGGGTTAGGCTGGACGGCATAGTGGAGACTCAAGCCCCACTGGGCGCCATCCCCGAGGAGGGCTTGAAACGCCCCCTGATCTCGGGGGGTGGTGATGAGCAAGATCTCGCGAATCCCCGCCAGCATCAAGGTGGCCAAGGGATAGTAGATCATGGGCTTGTCGTAGACCGCCATGAGTTGTTTACTCACGGGTAAGGTCAATGGGTGGAGGCGGGTCCCCGAGCCCCCGGCGAGGATGATGCCCCGGTAGGGCAAAGCTCTAGCCTCAGTCATAGAATCGATATCACGGTCGGCCGCTGGCATTTGGGAACTATCCTACCCAGCGACGGGTGAATCGTCGATGAGGGTCGAGAAGAGATTGTCAACAACGGTCAACGGGGAGTTGGTGTCGGGAGCGGCGCGACTTGCCGGGGAGGGTCTGAATCGAGGTGGTGAGCGGCGTGTCCCAAGGTGGTAACAGGGGGTAAGAGAAGGGGTGCCATCCGGCATGGCACCCCGCGGAGTCATCAAAAAAATTCACAAAATCAACATCTTGCCATCATGCTCAAAATCCTAGCCTCCAAGTCCTCCTTGTCGCTACAATGCTCAATCTCACTCCTGCCGAAATAAAACAGGCTTTCGTTTCGGCTCTCGGCTATTCCACCCCCAACTTCCACTTCAGCCAAGGGGACGAAGAACGATGATAGCTCCTGTCCTGACCAAAACAGGCTACGGACTACTTAGTCCTTTTATTACCCCGTTAGGCTGCGTAACGCTGGCTCTTGGGACACTCAGCGGTTATTTACTCTGGGAAGTGACTAAGGGTAAAAAATCGGTTAAAGACCTACGCCAGGATATGAAGCAGGAGTTGACGGCCCTGCACGCCGCCATGGCTAGTCAAACCAAGCAGGTCACTGTGGCCGCCAGCCAATCCCAGGCCCCCACCGAGCACGGCCCCAGTGACGGCATAAAAGAAGGGGCGACAAACGGGATTAATATTGGCGATAATGACACTAATGGCGATACGGGCTCTATGGATGCCATCAACGATCCCAAAAGGGCTATGCTTAAAGTACTAGTTCAACGCAACATTGCGCTTCGCGCGCTTTGATCTATAAAGGCACAGCACCAAAAGGATATTGCATGGCAAATACCTATCACGTCGGCATCGACCTCGGCACTAGCCGTACCTGTATTGTCACCTCGACTGGCCAACGCAAGTCAACTCGGACCTGTGTTGGCTACCCCAAGGACGTGATTAGCCGCAAGCGGATCGGTAAAGATTATTTACTGGGTGATGACGCCTTGGACAATCAATTGTCATTGAACGTCGTCTGGCCCCTGGCGGATGGGGTAGTGCGAGAAGACGAGCGCTCAATCCAGGCCACTGGCTTGATTCTGCGCCACATTATCAACGTCGCCTTACCCCAACTCCAGGCCGACGACAAAGTCAACGCCGCCATTGGAGTACCGGCCCAGGCCAGCATTAACAATAAAAAACTCATTCTTGGCATTACCCAGGAATTTTTAGATAAAGTACTGATCGTCAGCGAAGCCCTCAACGTGGCCTATGCCCTGGATCGGTTTGACGAGTGTCTAATCGTTGATATCGGCGCTGGCACCACGGACTTGTGTCGCATGCATGGTTCCATGCCGGAGGCCGACGATCAGATCACCCTCAATATCGCTGGCAACTATCTAGACGCGGAAATCAAGCGGGCTCTTTTGGCCAAATATCCTGAAGTTCAATTGTCGTCGCGCATTATTCGCCGTATTAAGGAAAAATACGGCTATGTGTCGGAAACCTCTGACCCTGTAGTTGTCAACTTAACCGAACGCGGCATTCCCAAGCAATACGATATCACCCAGATCATGCGCGAGAGTTGCCTCAAATTGACTCAACCCATTAGTGAAGCCATTCAAACCTTGGTCGGAACCTTTGATCCAGATTTCCAGGCCAAACTGCGCAACAACATCATCATTGCCGGCGGCGGCTCGCGCCTAAAAGGCATCGACTTGGCCATTGAGCGCAGCTTGCAGCCCTATGGTGGCGGAGATGCCCAATGCGTTGAAGATGTCGAGTATTGCGGCAGCATTGGAGCTTTAAAAATGTGTCTGGATATGCCAGACGACTATTGGGAACAGCTTTAACGAAGGGGCCGGCGACTGTCGACACGGCCTCGTCTTACCGCTCCCGTTGGGTTGGCTAAGGGACCCCGATCGAATGGTCACCACTCTCCTTGCCGAAAAGCTGCCGAAAAGCCCCCTCCCACCCGGCGGCGGTGGGATTGAGGGTGCCCCTCCTACTCCACCGTCACCGACTTGGCCAAATTGCGCGGCTGGTCCACATCGGTCCCCTTGATCACCGCCACGTGGTAGGACAACAGCTGCAGCGGCACGGTGAAGACGATGGGGGCGATGGAGTCGGGGATGTGCCCCAAAGTCAGCACCTCGGTGGCCTCGTCGGCATGGGCCATCACCTGGCCGTCGACGAACAAAAACAGCTGCCCCCCCCGGGCCCGCACCTCCTGGAGGTTGGACTGGAGTTTTTCCACCAACTCGTCGTTGGGCAATACCCCCACCACCGGCATATCCCCGTCCACCAGCGCCAAGGGGCCGTGTTTGAGCTCCCCGGCGGGGTAGGCCTCGGCGTGGATGTAGGAGATCTCCTTGAGCTTCAAAGCCCCCTCCATGGCCACGGGGTACTGGGTGCCCCTGCCCAAGAACAGGGCGTGGTGCTTGTCGGCGAAGCGCTCGGACCAACGCTGGATGGGGTCGCTCAGGGCCAACGCCTCCTCCAAGGCCCGGGGCAAGTGCTCCAGATCTCGCACCAACACCTCTTCGGCGGTGGCAGCCAGGCCAAACCGCCTCCCCAGGGCGATGGCCAACAACCGCAAGGCCACCAACTGGGTGGTAAAGGCCTTGGTAGAAGCCACCCCGATCTCCCGCCCAGCCCGGGTCATGAACACCAAATCCGACTCCCGCACCAAGGAGCTCTCGGGGACATTGCAGATGGAAAGGGTCGCCAAATAGCCCCGCTCCCGGGCGCTGCGCAACGCCGCCAGGGTATCGGCGGTCTCCCCCGACTGGGAGATGGCCACAAATAGCGAATTGGGGGGCGTCACCCCGGCCCGGTAGCGAAACTCGCTGGCCACCTCCACACTGCAGGGCACCCCACCGGCCTCCAGCCAGTAGCGGGCGATCATACCGGCGTGGTAGCTGGTGCCACAGGCGACGATATGGACGTTTTTCACCTGGTCGTGGACGTCCGCCGCCCCCACCCCCAAGGACTGCTCCAAAAACCGCCCCTGGGCGACCCGCCCCTCTAGGGTCTCGGCCACCACCGTCGGCTGCTCGCAGATCTCCTTGAGCATGAAGTGGCGATAGCTGCCCTTGTCCGCCACTTCCAGGCTCTGCTGGGAGCGGGCCAAGGGGCGCTCCACGGGATTCCCCCGGGCATCGAACAACCGAAAACCAAAGCGGCTGACGTCGGCGATATCCCCCTCGGCGAGGAAGACAAAAGACTGGGTGACGGGTATCAAGGCATAGACATCCGAAGCGACAAAGTGCTCGCCGATGCCGATGCCAATCACCAATGGGCTCCCCACCCGGGCCGCCACCAACCGCCCGGGTTCGGCGGCGGCGATGACCCCCAAGCTGTAGGCCCCCACCAGTTCGGCAGTGGCCTTTTGCACCGCCGCTAGCAATTCGCCTTCCCGCTTGAGGTGGAAATCGATGAGGTGGGCCACTACCTCGGTGTCGGTGTCCGAGACAAAGACGTAGCCTTGGTCCAGGAGTTGGCTCCGCAGCTCCCGGTAGTTCTCGACGATGCCGTTGTGGACCACGGCCACCCCACCGCTCACATGGGGGTGGGCATTTTTTTCACAGGGCTCGCCGTGGGTGGCCCAGCGGGTGTGGGCGATCCCCAACCGCCCCACCAGGGCCTCCGCCGCCAAGCTCTCCCCCAACACGGCCACCTTGCCCGAGGTGCGGCGCCGCTCCAGCTGGCCTGTCTCGTTGACCACCGCTATGCCGGCGGAGTCGTAACCCCGGTATTCCAAGCGCTTGAGCCCCTCGAGAAGGATCGGTGCGACATTGCGCTCGGCGATGGCCCCGACGATTCCACACATAAAAAGAGCCCTCTTGGCTGGCGGCATTTAGAAGATGATATACCGAGTGGGGTGAGAGTTCCATCAAAGTTGGGCGGGCTGGTCGGCGGCTACTTCGCCATTGGCGCCATTGGCGCCATTGGCGGGCACGGTGGTCTCGATGTCGCCCCGCTCGCTAAAGGCCCGCAAATAATCCCGGAAAGGCTCGCTCAACTCCGGGTGCTTGAGGCCGTATTCCACCGTGGCGATGAGGTAATCGATCTTGCTGCCGCAATCGTAGCGCTTGCCGGCAAACTCGTAGGCCAACACCTGCTCCTCCACCAGCAACGCGGCGATGGCGTCGGTGAGCTGGATCTCCCCGCCGGCCCCCTTCTGGGTGGTCTCCAGCAAGTCGAAGACCCTGGGGGTGAGGATGTAACGGCCCACGACCGCCAAATTGGAGGGGGCATTTTCAGGGGCGGGCTTTTCCACCATGCCGTCGACGTTGCCCAACCGCTCGGCGAAGGACAGGGTCTTGACGATGCCGTACTTGTGGGTATCTTCTTTGGGCACCCGCTGGACGCCCACCATGGAACATTGGTAGCGGTGGAAGTGGTCAATCATCTGACTCATGACCCCGCCCTCGGAGCCACCGTCGATGAGATCGTCGGCCAGCAACACGGCAAAGGGCTGCTCGCCCGCCACGGGTTTGGCGCACAACACCGCGTGGCCCAGCCCCAGGGCCTGGGCCTGGCGCACGTAGACGCAATTGACCCTGGGGGGCACAATGTCCTGGACGACCTTCAACAAATCGTGTTTATTGCGAGCCTTGAGTTCTGCCTCTAGCTCATAGGCCATGTCAAAGTGGTCGGCAATGGCGTTTTTGGCCCGGCCGATGACGAACACCATGTTCTCGATACCGGCGGCCACGGCCTCTTCGACGGCGTATTGAATGAGCGGTTTATCGACGATGGGCAGCATTTCCTTGGGGCTGGCCTTGGTGGCCGGCAAAAACCGCGTTCCCAAGCCCGCCACGGGAAACACCGCCGTCGTGATTTTGCGCTTCATGGCACACTCCTGACTCTTGATCTGTCATTGTCGAAAATTCCCCGCCATCCTACAACTGACGATGCCACCGTGTGTGAGGATTTGTCACAGTGAATAACCCCTCCCGCCTGGCGTGGCGCCTTGGGGGTCTCATGGCCGCCCTGGTCGTGGCCGTCGGCGCCGCCCTGTGGTGGACGCCCCCGGGCAAGGCCTCTGACCCCATCACCCGCCACAAAGTCGACGCCTTGGCCCTCGCAGTCGCCAAGGCCTCGTTGGCCAAGGACCTCGAGGGCATCATGGCGCCCTTGGCGAGCGATGTGCGCATCGAACAGCGCCACCTCGACGGCAGCGTGGAAGTGCTCTACGACTACCAGTCCTACCGCCAAACCCTGGAGACCTTACTGCCCCGCATGACCGATATCTACTACCGCCAGAGCCGACCGGCATTGGCCATCACCCCCGACGAGCAACAAGCCGTCTACCAATTCACCCTCGAAGAGGGTTTTGTCCTGGACGAAGAGCGCTACGACCATTACTACCGCGAGACCTGGGGGCTGGAGATGCGCCGCGGCGAGCTGAAGATCACCCGGGTGTTCATCGAGGACATTTATTGAGGCCGTTGCGGGTGGAGGCGTTGGCGAGCCGCTTTCCCGGAGGTCTTGAGTGCGCCTAGCCCGGATCAAACTGGCCGGCTTCAAATCCTTTGTCGACCCCACGGTGTTCCACTTGCCAAGCCCTTTGGTGGCCATCGTCGGCCCCAACGGCTGCGGCAAGTCCAACATCATCGACGCCGTGCGTTGGGTCATGGGGGAGAGCTCTGCCCGCCACCTGCGGGGCGAGTCCATGGCCGATGTGATCTTCAACGGCTCGGCGAGCCGCAAGCCCGTGGGTCAGGCCACCATCGAGCTCACCTTTGACAACAGCCAGGGCAAGCTCCAAGGCCCCTGGGCCACCTTCGACGAGATCGCCGTCAAGCGGGTCATCACCCGCAGCGGCCAATCCAGCTATTACCTCAACAACATCCGCTGCCGCCGACGGGACGTCACCCAGCTATTTCTGGGCACGGGCCTGGGACCGCGGAGCTACGCCATCATCGAGCAGGGGATGATCTCCCGGGTCATCGACGCCCGCCCCGAGGATCTGCGGGCCTTCCTCGAAGAGGCGGCGGGGATCTCCAAGTACAAAGAGCGCCGCCGGGAGACGGAGCTGCGCCTGGGCCATACCCAAGACAACTTGACCCGCTTGGAAGACGTGCGCGGCGAACTGGAGGCCCAGTTGACCAAGCTCAAACGCCAGGCCGAGGCCGCCGAGCGCTACCAGCGCCTGGTGGCCGAGCGCCAGCGCCTCCAGGGAGAGCGCCTGGCGTTGGAATGGCGGCGCCACGCCGCCAGGCGCGAGGAGCTAAGGGGGGCTTTACTGCGCGGGGAGACCCAACTGGAGGGCCTGGTGGCCGAACAGCGCCGCCTGGAAACCCAACTGGAGGCCCAGCGCCAGACCCTGGAGGAGTGCCGCAGCGCCTCGGAAGCGGTCCAGCGCCAACACCTGGAGACCGGCGCCGAGATCGCCCGCCTGGAGCAGAGCCTGGCCCACCGTAAAGACTTGGCCGAGCGCCGCCGCAAAGACCTGGCCCAATTGGACCAAGATCTTCGACAGGTGGCGGCGCAGCTCCTCCAAGACCGGGAGAGCTTGGAAGAGATCACCGCCCAACACCTCGAGCTGGCACCTGGCTTCGCCGCGGCCCAAGCCGCCGAGGCCCAAGCCCAAACAGCACTGGTGAGCCTGGAGGCCGACCGGGAGACCTGGCAAGGGGCATGGGAAGCCTTTGGCCAACGGCGGATGGAGCGCCAGCGCCTCGCCGACCGGGAGCGCAACCAAATCGAGTATCGGGAGCGCCAGGGGTTGGAGCGCCGGCGGCGGGTGGAGCGGCTGCGCCTCGACGCCGAGGCCCTGGACGAAGCCGGGGCCCTGGCCGGGTTGGCCATCCTGGACGCCGAGGCCCAGGCCGCCGAGGCCGACCGGGCGGCCCATGCCCAGGCCCTGGCGACCCTAGAAGAGCAGTTGGCCGCCGAGCGAAGCCGCCACGGCCAGTTGGTCCAAGAGGTGGAGGGCCTCCAGGCCCGCCTCCAAGCCGGGCGAGGCCGCCTGGCCTCATTGGAAACCCTCCAAGAGGCCGCCCTGGGTCGAGATCGCCCCCAGGCCTGGCTCGCCGCCCAGGGGCTGCTCGACCGCCCACGGCTGGCGGAACAGCTCCGGGTCGCCCCCGGCTGGGAGCGGGCGGCAGAGGCGGTGTTGGGGCCCCACTTGGACGCCGTTTGCCTCGCCGAGGACGAGTTTGCCACCGCCGCCGCCGCCTTGGCCCACAATGCCCCGGGCCGGGGCGCCCTGGTGGTGGGGGACGGCACATCCGCCGCGGTTCCGGCCCAGGACCCGGTTCCCCCCGGGGCCTCCCTGGCGGTGGCGGTGGCGGTGCCAGCGGCCTTGGTGCCCACCCTGGCTGCCGTGACCCTGGTGGAGGACCTGACCGGCGCCTTGGCCCAAGTCCCAAGCCTGGCCGCCGGGGCCTCGTTGGTCACCCGGGATGGCCTGTGGTTGGGCAAGGGCTGGCTCCAGTGCCAGGGGGTCGACGACGGGGCGGGGACCTTGGCCCGGGAGGCGGAGATCCGCGCCCTCGCCGCGGACTTGGCCGCCGACGAGGCCGCCCTGGCCGAGGGGGTGGCCGCCCGGGACGCCGCCTGGGAGGCCGCGACTCGGGGCGAGGCCGAGGGGGGCGAGTGCCGGCGCGCCCTCCAGGAAGCCGGCCAACGGGCCGCCCGCCTCCAGGCCCAACGGGACGCCCAAGCCAAGGCCCTCGACCAGCTCAAACAACGGCGCCAAGCCCTCGTGGCAGAACTCGACGAGCTGCGGGAACTGCAAGCCGAAGACGACGAGGCCCTGGCCGAGGCGCGGCTGCGCCTGGAGGACGCCCTGGCCGACCTAGAAGCGTTGGAGGCGGAGGGGGATCGCCTCAGCCGCCGCCGGGACGATCTCAAAGCCGACCTAGAGGCGGCGCGCCAGCGCCACGAGGGGGCGCGGCGCCAAGCCCAGGGCCAAGCCCTGGCCCTGGAGGCCCTGGAACAGCGGCGGACGGCCACCGCCCTGGCGGTGACCCGCCTAGAGGAGCGCCAGACGGCGTTGATCCGCCGCCAGGCCGATCTCGAAGCGGTCCCCGTGGCGGACGACGGCGCCGAGCGCCGACAGCTGGACGCCTGTTTGGCCCGCCAGTTGACCCTGGACACCACCCGCAACACCGCCCGCCAGGAGCTGGAGGCGGCGGACCGGGCGCTGCGGGCCCAAGAGAGCGCCAGGGGCCAGGGGGAGAAGCACCTCACGGCGCTGCGGGAAGCCCTGGAGGCCCAGCGCCTCCAGGGCCACGAGGCCCACCTCAAGGCCCAGGGCCTGGCGGAGCAGATCGAAGCCCTGGGCACCAGCGCCGAGGCGCTGTTGGCCCAGTTGCCCGAGGGGGCCGACGAGGCCAGTTATCCCGCGGCCCTGGCCGCCCTGGAAGAGCGCATCCGCAAACTCGGGGCCATCAATTTGGCGGCCATCGAGGAGTGCGCCCAGCTGGCGGAGCGCAAGGACTACCTGGACGCCCAGTACGCCGATCTCCAGGAGGCCCTGGCCACCCTGGAGGGGGCCATGGCCCAGATCGATCGGGAGACCCGCCAGCGCTTCAAGGAGACCTTTGAGGCGGTCAACCGCGACCTGGGCACCCTGTTTCCCCGGCTGTTCGGCGGCGGCCAGGCCCATTTGGCGCTGGTGGGCGACGATACCCTGGATGCCGGCGTCGCCATCATGGCCCAGCCCCCGGGGAAGCGAGTGGGACGCATCCAGCAGCTGTCGGGGGGGGAAAAGGCGTTGACCGCCGTGGCGTTGGTCTTTGCCCTGTTCCAGCTCAACCCAGCGCCGTTCTGCATGCTCGACGAGGTGGACGCCCCCTTGGACGAGGCCAACGTGGGCCGCTTTGGTCGCCTAGTCCAAGAGATGGCCGACCGCGTGCAGTTCATCTTTATCACCCACAACAAGGCCACCATGGAGGTGGCCCAGCACCTCACTGGTGTTACCATGCAAGAGCCGGGGGTCTCGCGGCTGGTGGCGGTGGACGTCGACGAAGCCGTCCAGCTGGCCGGCTGAGGAGCGGCGTCCCGCAGGGCAAACCCCCTCAAAACGCGTCACAAAACCCATAAAATTCACCGAAGACACGACTGGCCAAAGCGGTAGCGGGCGATGACAAATTTACAGTGGATCTTGCTGGGCATGGGGACGGGGGCCATGGTGTTGATCCTCCTGTGGCACGGGCGCCACACTCTCCAGCGCCGGTGGCAACAGCTCTTCACCAAGATACCCAAGGACGGCGACCTGCGAACGCCCGGGCGCCGCCCCGGTCGTCCGGGGTCCGCCAAGGAACCCATCGTCGAAGCCGACCCCGACGACCTCCCCAACCCGGAGGTCCTCCGGGAAGGACCGCGCATCGTCCTCGTCGCCCCCGCCCGGCGCCCCCGCCCCCCCCGGTTTTGCCGCCGCCCCCCCCCCCCGGCCCCCCCCCCCCCACCGCCGAGCCCAACGCCGAGCCCAAGGCCGAGACCAAGGCCGAGCCCAAGCCCAAACCCGACGGCGCCAAGACCGAAGGGGCCGCGACCCCAGCCACCCCAGCCGCCGCGGCGACCCCGAAAAC
>JBHJHK010000126.1:0-4564 GCA_050330975.1 Candidatus Competibacterales bacterium
GGCTCTCAGCCGGCGCGTGCGGGGGGGGCGCCCGGCCCCGCGTGGGTTTTGGGCGGGGGCCGGTCGGGGGAGGGCCCCAAAGCGCCCCCGGGGGGGGCGCTTTTCCAAAAACGCCGCCAAGCCCTCCCGTCCTTCGGGGGAGGCCCGTAGGGCGGCGATGCGCTCGGCGCTGTCTTTGGTGACCGCCCCATCGATGGCGGCCCCTAGGCCCTGGACGTGGGCCTTGGCCGCCGCCATGGCCCGGGGGCCGTTGGCGAGCAAAGTGTCCACTAGCCCTTGGACCCGGGTCTCCAATGCCTCGGGGGTCACCACCTCGTGGACCAACCCCAAGGAATGGGCCGTGGGGGCGTCAAAGCGCTCGGCGGTGAGGAAATAGCGCCGCGCCTGGCGTTCCCCCAAAGCCCGTACCACAAAGGGGCCAATCACCGCCGGGATAAGCCCCAAGCGCACCTCGGAGAGGGCAAAGCTCGCCCGGTGGCTCGCAATGGCGATGTCGCAACAGGCCACCAACCCCACCCCGCCGCCGATGGCCGCCCCCTGAACCTTGGCCACGGTGGGTTTAGGGAGGGTGTAGAGGGTGTACATCAAGCGAGCTAGGCATTCGGCGTCTTCGAGGTTGGCGCGGTGGTCGTACTGGGCCATGCGAGCCATCCAGGCCACATCGGCCCCGGCGGAAAAACTCTTGCCCTCGGCCTGGAGCACCACCACCCGAACGCCACGGTCAGCAGCCAGGTGCTCCAAAGTCCCTTGCAGTTGGGCGATCAACTGATCGTCGAAGGCATTGTGGCGCTGGGGGCGTTGGAGGGTTAGGCGGGCGACGCCCCGGGCGTCGACGGTCAACTCCGAGCTGGCGGGATCACAACTCACGCTAAACCTCCGAGAGAATGGCGGGGGGGAATTCCTGTGCTACCCTATGATCTAGAACATTACATAACAGAGCATTGCATAATCGCGACTTCGGTGCGACCAGAGTCCTAGGACGTCGAATATCGAGTCTTTACTCGAGCACGAATAGCGGCGTCCGACCACCAGGAGGCATTGGCTTTTCATGTTGACCGTCGACCGCGTCTCGCTGTCCTTTGGCGGCGTCAAGGCCCTCGATGACGTGTCTTTTGGCGTCGAGGCCGGTGAGCTCTTCTCCATCATCGGCCCCAACGGCGCCGGCAAGACCTCGCTCCTCAACGTCATCTCCGGGCGCTACCGTCCGAGCGCCGGTTCCATCGCCTTCCAAGGCCGGGAACTCAACCATCTCAGGCCCAGCCACCGGGCGGATCTCGGCATCGGCCGCACCTTCCAAAACCTCGCCCTGTTCAATCACATGTCCGTGTTGGACAACATCCTCATCGGCCGCCACCACCTGATGAAAAAGCCCTTCTGGCTGGGCATGCTCTACGGCTTTGGGGGCGCCCGGGAAGAGGAGATCCAACACCGCCAGGCGGCGGAGGACATCATCGATTTCCTCGAGATTCCCCACGTGCGCCACACCATAGCCGGCACCTTGTCCTACGGGTTGCGCAAACGGGTGGAATTGGCGAGGGCGATCGCCCTCAAGCCCAAGCTCGTGCTCCTCGACGAGCCCATGGCGGGGATGAATCTCGAAGAAAAACAGGATATGGCCCGCTACATCGTCGACCTAGTGGAGGAGTGGGGTATGACGGTGATCATGATCGAACACGACATGGGGGTGGTGATGGACATCTCCCACCGGGTCATGGTGTTGGACTTTGGCCGCCCCATCGCCGCCGGCACGCCAGAGGACGTCATCGACGACGAACGGGTCAAGACCGCCTACTTGGGGACCGACCTAGAGGACGACGCCGCATGACGGCCAAAGTCCTAGACCTCGCCCACGCCAATACTTTGCCCAAGGTCCTGGCCTTCAACGCCGCCCATTTTGGCAGTGATGTGGCGTTGCGGGAAAAAAAACTGGGCATCTGGGAAGCCTGGACCTGGGGGGAGTACCACCGCCAGGTGGGCCGCATTGCCTGTGGTCTCAAAGCCCTGGGGGTGGGTCGAGGCGATGTGGTGGGGCTCATCGGCGACAACCGCCCCCACTGGGTGGCCGGGGAGATCGCCACCCACGCCGTGGGGGCCATTTCCCTGGGTTTATATCGGGATCTCCTGGAGACGGAGCTGAGCTATCTGGCCACCTTCGCCGGGATCAAAGTGATCTTGGCGGAAGACGAAGAGCAGGTGGACAAATGCCTGGCCCTGGGGGGCGCCCTCAACACCGTGGCCCACATCATCTACGACGATCCCCGGGGGATGCGCAAGTACCAAGACCCGCGCCTCGTGGCGTTGGCCGACCTCAAGGCGGCGGGTGATCAGGTCCTCGCCGCCGATCCCAAGGCCTACGAACGCCTGGTGGAGGCCACCTGCGGTGATGCTGTGGCCATCTACTGCACCACCTCCGGCACTACCTCCCATCCCAAGCTGGCCGTGCTGTCCGCCGAGCGGCTGCTGCGCCACTGCCAAAACTACCTCCTGGCCGACCCCAAGGGCCCTCGAGATGAGTACGTCTCGGTGTTGCCCTTACCCTGGATCATGGAGCAGGTCTACGCCTTGGGGAAATCCCTCATCGCCCGGATGAAGGTGAACTTCGTCGAGGAGCCCGAGACCACCATGGCGGATCTGCGGGAGATCGGCCCCACCTTTTTGCTGTTGGCGCCCAGGGTGTGGGAGGGCATCGCCGCCGACGTTCGGGCGCGGATGATGGACGCCTCGTGGCTCAAGCGCCTGGCCTTTGACGCCTTCTCCCGCCTGGGCCTCAAGGCCCAACAGCGGGGCCGACACTCGCGACTCGCCGAGTGGTTCTTGTTTCGCGCCCTGCGGGACCGCCTGGGGTTTTCCCACCTGCGGTCGGCGGCCACCGGCGGAGCGGCCTTGGGACCCGATACCTTTCGGTTTTTCCTGAGCATGGGGGTGCCGTTGCGCCAGCTCTACGGCCAAACCGAGCTCCTGGGGGCCTACACCATCCACACCCATGACGACATCGACTTCGACACCGTGGGGGTGCCGTTTTGCAGCGATATCCAACTGCGGATCGAGAATCCCGGCGAGGACGGCATCGGCGAGATCATCTGTAGCCACCCCAACGCCTTCTTGGGCTACCTCAACAACGACACCGCCACCGCGGAGTCCTGGCGGGAGGGTTGGATGCACACCGGAGATGCCGGTTATCTGGACCCCAAGGGCCATCTGGTGGTGGTGGACCGCCTGGCGGATTTGGCCCGCATGGCGGACGGCAAGCGCTTTTCCCCCCAGTTTTTGGAAAACAAGCTCAAGTTTTCCCCCTTTGTAGGGGAGGCGGTGATCTTGGGGGCCGGGCGGGATTACATCGCCACCATGGTGTGCATCCGCTACGCCACCGTGGCCAAGTGGGCGGAGAAAAACCGCATCAACTTCACCACCTACACCGATTTGGCCGCCAAGACGCCGGTGTACCAGCTCATCCAAGGGGAGATCCAGGAGGTCAACGCCAGTTTGCCCCAGGCGTTGCAGATCAGAAAATTTCTCTTGCTCTACAAAGAACTCGACCCCGACGACGGCGAACTCACCCGCACCCGCAAGGTGCGGCGGGGTATCATCGGCGATAAATACCGCGACCTCATCGACGCCATCTACGGCGATGAGACCAAAGTGGCGGTGGACACCACCATCACCTTTCAAGACGGCTCCACCCAGCGGATCCAGACCACCTTGAACATCGTCACCCTGGAGTCCCCGCCCCAAAGAGAAAGCCGTGCTGACCCCGTCCCCGCGGCGGCGGCGGGCTGATACCCATAACCACCAAGGACCGCCTGTGAACTGGGATCTACTGCTACAGCTCACCATCAACGGTTTGATCGTCGGCATGCTCTACGGCATCGTCGCCATGTGCTTTGTGCTGATCTACAAATCCACCCAAGTGGTGAACTTCGCCCAGGGGGAGTTTTTACTCATGGGGGCCTGGGTGTGTTGGTGGTTCCTCACCGAGTGGCAAATGCCCTTTGTGGTGGGTTTTTTGTTCACCCTGGCCTTTATGACCTTGTTTGGGATTTTACTCCAGCGGGTGGTGTTGCGGCCGTTGATCGGCGAACCGGTGATCAGCGTCATCATGGTCACCATCGGCCTGTCGATTTTCTTCCAGGCCCTCCTCAATTGGATATTTGGCAACGCTCCGGTGCGCTTTCCGGAGGTGTTTCCCGTCCAGACGGTGACTATTGGCAACCTCAACGTGGAGACCGCCTACCTCATGAGCCTGGTGATTTCCGTGGTGATCATGGGGGGCTTTTACTATTTCTTTCGCTTTACCCGCTACGGTTTGGCCATGCGCGCCACGGCCTTTGACCAACAGGCGGCCCAGAGCCTGGGGGTGTCGGTGCGCGCGGTGTTCGCCATGGCCTGGGCCATCTCAGCGGTGGTGTCGGCGGTGGCCGGCATCGTGGTGGGGATGGTCAATTCCGTGTCCAACGCCCTGGCCTTTAGCGGGGGCACGGGGTTGCCGGCGGTGATCGGCGGCGGCGTGGACTCCATTGGCGGCGCCGTGGTGGGGGGGGTGATCATCGGCCTTTTGGAAAACCTC
>JBHJHK010000127.1:0-5323 GCA_050330975.1 Candidatus Competibacterales bacterium
GTACCTCCCCCGCCGTGGGTTGGGGAATGGCGGCCTTGAGGGGCGGAGCCTTGGGGGGTACGTTGCCCAGCACTAGGATATCCACCGCCCGAGCGGGTTGGCCGTAGTAGGCTCGGTTGAGTTCGGCCACGGGTTGGATGATGGCACCGTCCATAGCCACCCCGGCGAAGACGCCCCTGGTGCGGGCAAAGGTGATGAAATCCGCTTGGACATCCCCTGTGATACCGCTGCCCATGGGGCCAGCGGCGAGGCTGGCGTCCGCCCCCAGGCGAAATTTGCTGCTCAACAGGGAATCCACTCCCCCCTGGGTCATGGCCAGCATCAACACTTCGGACAACTGCACCCCAAACTGGAGGCCGATGCTGCCCCCGCCGACGCTGTAAAAGGCCGGGTTACTCCAACGGCCAGTGCTTGCGTCCCGCACCAATAGCACCCCGACCCCGCCAGACCCCCCCACAAAAACGCCCATCCGCACCATCTCGGGCACCAGTAGCACGCCTTTGGCGCCGGAGAGGTAGCGGCGGGCGGTGGCCATTTCCGGGTCGTGGAGGAAGCGTTGAAAGCTGTCGGTGGCGTGTTCGATCAAGCCCTGGGCCCGCTGGGTGGGATCTGGATTGTCGGCAGCGGTGGCGCCGGGGAGCGGGCTTGGGGCGATGCCCAGGGCCCATGCCCAGGGGAGGGAAAAGGACAATAGTAAAAGGGCGCCTAACCGGCGCCGCGGCAGGGAAAACCGCCGGGGAACAGACATCGATGACTCACTCCTGACAGGGGATGACCTCAAAGGTCGCATTGCCGCTGACGGCCAAGTAATCCTTGAGGGCCAGCGGAGGGATGGAGGTGGCGCTGGCCACAGCATAAGACGCCCACACCGTTCCCGCCAGCAGGGCTTGGTCGATGGTGTGCCCCGCCAGCAGGGCGTCGGTGACCCCGGCGGTGAAGACGTCGCCGGCGCCCGTGGTGTCCACACTTGGGCGGCGCGACCCGGCACTGCCGTGGCGCCCTGGGCGCCGAAGGCCGTGGCGCCCCTCGAGCCCTGGGTGATGATCACCCAGCGCAGGTCGTCTCCCGCCAGGGTGCGCCCGGCGGTCCAGGGGGCGTCTAGGACCTCGGGGTCCACGTCGGCCGCCGAGGCCACGAGGACGTGGGCCGGCCAGCGGTCCATGGCGGTGCGGGGCCACTGGGCCACGACCAAGGCCCCAGCGGCCATGGCCGCGGCCATGCGCTCGGCGAGGGCGGGGTGACTGCCGTTGACCAGGAGGGCGTCTGGGGAGGGACTGAGAACCGTCGGGGGGGGACAGTAGGGGGGCTGGCGGTCGACGAATAGAATGGTCCGCTCGCCGTCGGGATCGAGGAGGATCTGGGCCTCGGTGGTGGGGCCGGGGCGGCGAACCGCGTGATCGGTGGCGAGACCAAAGTGCTCTGCTTCGGTCAGTAGCCAGTCGCCGGTGGCATCGTTGCCCACGGCACACGCGACGCTCACCCGATGGCCGGCGAAGACCAGGCCCACTCCGGTGTTGGCCCCCGCCCCCCCCAACCGCCGACCCAAGGACTGGCCCTGGATGCGGCCGCCATTGACCCAGGGGCTGTGGAGGCGAATGACCCGGTCGCTGTTGAGGTTGGCGATCAGCAGGATGCGGCGCATTGAGGGCAAATCCCCGTTCGGTGTGGATCGTGGATCCCAGAGGAGACGGGTCCCGTGGGATCTCTGGGGCATTATACCGCTGGAGTTATAACCCAGCCTGAATCGCTTGGCTCCCTTGGCCCTTGGGGGGTTTGCCCCAA
This sequence comes from Candidatus Competibacterales bacterium, assembly GCA_050330975.1. Taxonomy (GTDB): domain Bacteria; phylum Pseudomonadota; class Gammaproteobacteria; order Competibacterales; family Competibacteraceae; genus JBHJHK01. The sequence continues at coordinate 1,783 of JBHJHK010000127.1, forward strand.
GGCTATCATGGTACCGGGTCGAAGTGGCCGTTGCCGTGGCCTAGTCAAAGTCGTCGAGGAGGATAGCTGCCAAGGGGTTGCCGCCTCCGGGGGCATCCCGGGCGATGGCGGTGTACACCCCGCCGTCCAATAGGCTCACCGCCAGGGGCCCCAGGGCCGGGGTGATGCTGCCCGTGGGGGTCAAGACCAGTTCGTAGTCCCCCGCCACAAGGTCCAGATAGCCGGTGTCTTCGGTGAATGTCACCCCGCTGAGGAGGGGTGTCACGGCTGTCAAAGGGGTGCCGGGGGGGGTGAGGTAGATATCCACGGGGCCGGCGCTGGGGGAGCCGTGGACCAAGCGCAACCGCGCCTGGGTAGCCACCGAGCGGCGATCATCCACCAACAGCAAGGGGGCGATATCGGCCAAGAAATCCACGGCGTAGGCCGAGTAGCGCCGTCCCGCTTCTAGGGTGGCGGTGAAGTCCAAAGCCACGGCTGTGGGGTCGTCGGCCACGGTGATTTGGAGTTGGTAGTCGGCGGGCGGGAGGGGGAGGAACTCGGTGGATTCTGTGTAGCTCAACCCCGCCACCAGGGGTTGGCCAACCTCTTCGTCCACCACGATATCCACGGCGGGGGCGTCGGGGGAGTTGTGGATCACCCGCAATTCGGCGGGGGTGGCGGCGTCGAGGACCTGGGCGCTGCCCCCGGCATCTTGGACCACTAGGCCGATGGGGGTAGCCCCTGGGGCGGTGTTGTCCACGGCGCTGACCAATAGATCGTCCCCAGACGCCAAAGGCAAAGTGCCGCTGTCCAGGACCACGACCGTGGGGTCGCCGGCAAGGGTAACGCGAATTTGGTAGTCGCCAGCGGGTAGGGTCACGGGCCCCAAGGTACCGCGAAAGGCAAAGGTCCCCAAGGGGGGTATCCCGTCTAGGGAGATCCCAGGGGTGGTGACAAATACGTCCACCTCGGGGGCGCTGGGGGCGGCGTGGAGGACTTGGACCCGCAACTCCCCCGGGCTTAGCACGGCCCCTGGGTTGGCGATAATCACCGGCTCGATGACGGCGACCGAGTTGACGGCGACCACGCTGTAGACGGTGTCGACGGCGATCTCCAGGGGGGCGGGGCCGATGACGGGCACTGGACCCTGGGGTAACAGGCCGTCCACCTGGAGAGCGTAGTTTCCCGGTGCCAGGGGTAGGTAGCCCGAGCCCTGTTTGAAGTCCACCCCCGCCAATATCAGGGTGTCGTCCAGGAGGACGTCCACCGCTGGGGCGTCGGGGGAGGCGTGGAGGACCCGCACCAGACCGCTTTGGCCCAAGCTACCCGTCGCCAGGCCCGCCAGGGTGGCCTCCAGGCCGAGGGTGGCGGCGGTGACCAGTTCGTCGGCCCCGGGTTGGCGCCCCGCCAGGGCCTGGAAGGCCATGGCTGTGGTGACGGTCTCACTGTCCAACAAACCCCGGGCTAGGGCTTCCAGGGTAAAGGCCACCACGATGGCCCCGCGGTCGAGGCCGTGGGTCAACTCATCGAGCCAAAAGGCCAGGCCCGCGGGGTCGGCATCCCGACCCAGGATCTGCTGATAATTGGCTTCGACAAAGGCCTGGTCGGACAGATCCTGGCCGAAGCGGCGGAGAAACGCGGGGTTGGTGAGCAAGTTGTCACCGATGAGGGTGGGCAAGTCGGCCCCCGTCTGGGCCTGGTCCCCCAAGGCCAGCAGTTCGTCGGCCGTGGGGGTGCGGTCCAAGGCGGCGAAGTAGACCTCGGCCCGGGGCAGCGACCCTTGGGTGTATTCTCCACTGGCCAAAAAGGCTTGGGCGATGGCGTCTAGGGCGTGGCCGGCGTCGAGCTCGTTGGCCCAAAAGGCCAAACCCGTGGGGTCGGCGGGGCGACCGAGGAGGCTGCGGTAGAGGTTTTGGATGGTGGCCTCGGTGTCTTGGGACTGGGCGATACCCAGGGCGGGCCCTAGGGTGCCCAGGGTCAAGAAGACCAACAGCAGGCGATGGGCTATGGCTTTCACGGTGGTACCTCGCAGGAGTGGCGGATTGTGCGGAGAGGCTGGGGAGCCTTCCCGCACCTCCTCCCCATTCGCCGCCGTGGTGCGGATGGATTCCAGGTGGGACAGACTGCCGTCGTTGCAGTCGCCGGCGAAGGGTGCTGTGCTTGGGAAGCACGGGTACTCCAGTTCACACGAGGCGCTAGACCATGACCATCCACTACCGACCCCTGGGCCGCAGCGGCCTGCGGGTGTCCCCTTTGTGCTTGGGCACCATGATGTTCGGCGGGCCCACCCCCCAAACCGAGGCCTTGGCGATCATCGCCAAGGCCAAGGAGGCGGGGATCAACTTCATCGACACCGCCGATATGTACCAGGGGGGGGAAAGCGAGGTCATCGTCGGCCGGGCCTTGGCCAGTGACCGCCACCACTGGATTCTGGCCACCAAGGCCGCCAACCCCACGGGGTCGGGGCCCAACGCCCGGGGCCTATCCCGGCGCCATGTGGTCCACGCCCTAGAGGCGAGCCTCCAGCGCCTCAAGCTCGACCACGTGGATATTTTTTATCTCCACAAGGAAGATCTGGAGACGCCTTTGGAGGAAACCATCCGCGCCGTGGCCGACGTGGTGCGCCAGGGGAAGACCCGCTACTTTGGGTTATCCAATTTTCGCAGTTGGCGGGTGGCGTTGGTGTGTCAGCTGTGCGACCAGGCGGGCATCGACCGGCCGGTGGTGAGCCAGCCCTACTACAACTTGCTCAACCGGATGCCCGAGGTGGAGCACCTGCCGGCCTGTGGCCATTTTGGGCTGGGGGTGGTGCCCTACAGCCCCTTGGCCCGGGGGGTGTTGACGGGCAAATACACCCCAGACCAAGCCCCCGGGGCCGACACCCGGGCCGGGCGCCAGGACAAGCGGATGCTGGAAACCGAGTGGCGGCCGGAGTCGTTGGCCATCGCCCAGACCCTCAAGGCCCACGCCGAAGCCACGGGGCGCACCCCCATCCAGTTTGCCGTGGCCTGGCTGCTCCACCACCGCCTGGTGAGCGCCGTCATCGCCGGGCCTCGGACCTTGGAGCAGTGGCGGGCCTATATGGCCGCCCTGGAGGCCACTTGTGATGCCGCCGACGAGGCCCTGGTGGATGGTTTAGTGCCCCCGGGGCATCCGTCGACGCCGGGGTATAGCGATCCGGCTTATCCCTTGGAGGGGCGATTGATCCATCGACGAGTCCGTTGAGTGTAGCGTCCTCAACACCCACCAAGCCCCGGTGAATTTCCGCCTCGAATGACTCGAGCAAGCTCTTGAGGCACATGATGTCGGTAACTAAGGTTGCCCTAGGGGGTCGAATATTCCCGAGATAGAACGGCCTGGGCCGACGAAGGGTCTTGAGTTATCAACTTGTTAAAAGATCACCTCAAACCGTTGTCCCGAGGCCCGCACCCGAGCTGTGGGGAGGAGTTGGCGCAACCGCCCCTCGAGATCAATAGTGCGTCCAGCGTATTCAGTGCGGATCACGATGGAGGCACCGTTGTTTTGGCTGCGTGCAATGCGAGCGCCAAAGTCTTCGAGCCCC
>JBHJHK010000128.1:0-43615 GCA_050330975.1 Candidatus Competibacterales bacterium
GACGGGCGTGTCTTGGCGCCTTTTGCTGCGCCCCGCCGGGCGGGGGGCCCCCGTGGCCGGGGGGGGCCCGGCCGACGACACCCTCAATGTGGCTTATAACAAAGAGCTCGAGAGCGTCGATACCTATTTCAATTCCGCCCGGGAAGGGGTGATCCTCTCCCGCCACGTCTGGGACGGCTTGATGTACCGCGACCCTGCCACGGGGGAATATGTGGGCAACCTGGCCACTGAATGGGCCTGGATCGACGACACCACCTTGGAAGTCAAGCTCCGCCAGGACGTCAAGTTCCACAACGGCGAGGCCTTCACCGCCGACGACGTGGTCTACACCGTCAACTTCGTCGCCGACGAGGCCAACGGAGTCAAAACCCAACGCAACGTCAACTGGCTGGAAAGCGCCACCAAGGTCGATGAATACACCGCCCACCTTCACCTCAAGGCCCCCTTCCCCGCCGCCATCGAGTACCTGTCGGGCCCGGTAGTCATGTACCCCGACGAGTACTATCAAGAGGTCGGCCCCCAGGGTATGGCCCTCGAGCCCGTGGGCACCGGCCCCTACCGGATGACCGAGGTGGAGCCGGGCCGGCGGTTTGTCATGGAGCGCTACGAGGACTACCACGAAAGTCCCAAGGGCCGTCCCGCCATCGGCAAAGTCGTCATTCGCACCCTCCCCGACCGCAATACCCAATTCGCCGAGCTGCTGCGAGGGGAGTTGGACTGGATCTGGGAGGTCCCCGCCGACCAAGCCGAGCGGTTGGCGGCCACCAATCGCTTCACCGTCAAAAACGCCCCCACCATGCGCATCGGCTTTATCGAGATGGACGCCGCCGGGCGGGCCGGTGACCATCCCTTTACCGATTTGCGGGTGCGCCAGGCCGTGGCCCACGCCATCGACCGCCAGGGCATGGTCGACGCCCTGGTTCGGGGCGCGTCAGTGGTCGTGGACGCCGGCTGCTACCCCAGCCAATTCGGCTGCACCCAGGAGGTGACCGGCTATAGTTACGACCCCGCCAAGGCCAAAGCCCTCCTGGCGGAAGCCGGCTACCCCGACGGCTTCAAGACCACCTTCTACGCCTATAGAAACCGCGATTACGCCGAAGCTCTCCTGGGTTACCTCAACGCCGTGGGCATCGAGACCGACTTCCAATACCTCAAGTATTCGGCGTTGCGGGAAATCCGCATGAAGGGGGAAACGGCCATCACCTTCCAGACCTGGGGCTCCTATTCCATCAACGACGCTTCGGCCATCGTCAGCGAGTTCTTCAAGCACGGCTCATTGGACTTCGCCCGGGACCCCGATATCTTGCAGTGGCTAAAGATCGCCGATAGCTCCATCGACGGCGAGGTGCGGAAAGAGAACTACGCCAAGACCCTAGCGCGGATCGCAGAGCGGGCCTACTGGCTGCCGCTATTTTCCTACAATACCAACTATGTGTTTGTTCCCAAGGTGGAATTTGAGCCCACGGACGATGCTATCCCGCGGTTTTTCACCATGAGCTGGAAGGGCGATTAAGGGCGGTTACCCCGACCTCTCCCGGGTCTCCTGCCCGTGTTGAGCTACACCCTCAAGCGCCTGGGGCTGGCGTTATTGGTGGCTTTGACCGTGTCGTTTTTGAGCTTTGCCCTGTTGTACTTGAGCGGCGACCCGGCGGCGGCCCTCGCCGGGGAGGCGGCCACGGAGGTGGACATCGAGGCCATCCGCAGCCAATTCGGCTTCGACCGCCCGGTGCTGGTCCAGTATCTCGAGTGGCTCGGCAATGCCCTACAAGGCGACTTTGGCCAGAGCTACTATTTCAACTTGCCCGTGGCGGATTTACTCATGGACCGGCTGCCGGTGACCTTGACCTTGGGGCTGTGTGCCATCACCTTCGCCCTGGTCACCGCCATCCCCTTGGGGGTGGCAGCGGCCGTCAAGCCCAACTCCATCATCGACCGCACGGCGCTGTTGATCTCGGTGTTGGGGCAAGCCATGCCCAGTTTTTGGTTTGCCCTGGTGCTGGTGGTGATTTTTTCCATCTCCTTGGGCTGGCTGCCGGCCTCGGGCGCCGATACCCCCTGGCACTTTGTACTGCCCACGGTGGTCCTGGGTTACTATGCCATGCCGGCGATCATGCGTTTGACCCGCACCGGAATGCTGGAAACCCTGGCATCGGATTACATTCGCACCGCCCGGGCCAAGGGGGCGGGTCCGTTGCGGGTGCTGTTTCGCCATGCCCTTAGAAACGCCATCATCCCCGTGGTGAGCTTGGCGGCGGTGCAAATGGGCTTTATGCTCGGGGGCTCCATCGTGGTGGAGACGGTGTTCGCCCTCCACGGAGCGGGGTATCTGGCCTGGGAGTCCATCAGCCGCAACGATTTGCCCACGGTTCAGGCGTTGATCTTGATCTTCGCCCTATTTTACATCGTCTTCACCCTCCTGGCGGACCTCCTCAACGCCTGGATCAACCCCCGCATCCGGGTGGGCTAAATGGCCACGGTTTCCCCTTCTTCTGAGAGTGCCCAAGACGGCCCCTCTAGGGCGGCGACGTCCCTCCCCCGCTGGCTCCTCCTGCGTCGTTCTCTGGGTCACCTGGGTCTGTTGCTGGGGGGGATCACCTTGCTGTTTATCATCGTCATCGCCCTGGCGGCCCCCTGGTTGACGGAACACAGCCCCTACGCCCAAGACCTGAGCTCGCGCCTCATTCCCCCTTTTTGGAGCGAGCGGGGCTCGCCAGAGCATTGGCTCGGCACCGATTTCTTGGGGCGGGACTACTTTGCCCGGCTGGTGCATGGCGCCCAGATTTCCCTGCTCATCGGCACGGTCTCGGCCCTCATCGCCGGGGTCATCGGCACGGGCCTCGGGGTGGCGGCGGGCTACTTTGGCGGTCGCATCGACGCCGTGGTGACTTTCTTGATCACCGTGAGGCTGTCCCTCCCCGTGGTGCTGGTGGCGTTGGCGGTGGTGGCCCTCATCGGCAGTTCATTGACCGTGGTCATCGCCGTATTGGGGTTGTTGTTATGGGACCGCTTCGCCGTGGTGATGCGGGCGACGACGCTAGAACTCCGGGAGGCCGACTACGTCAACGCCGCCCGGGCTTTGGGGTTGTCGCCTGGGGGTATTTTGCTCCGGGAGGTGCTGCCCAACGCCCTCAATCCCTTGATCGTGGTGACCACCCTCGAGATAGCCCACGCCATTTTACTAGAAGCGGCGCTGTCGTTTTTGGGGCTGGGGGTCCAGCCCCCCCTGCCCTCTTGGGGCCTCATGGTGGCGGAGGGGCGGGATATGATGCTATTTGAGCCCTGGCTCATCGTCATCCCAGGTATCGCGTTGTTTTTTTTGATTTTATCCGTCAATTTGGTGGGGGACGGGGTGCGGGATGTCACCGCCCCCGAGAACCGGGTCTAGACCATGGCACTGGTGGAAATGGAAGATCTGCGCATCGCCCTGCCCACCCCCTCGGGGCTGCTCCAAGCGGTGCGGGGTTTGGATATCGCCGTCGAGCCCGGCGAGACTTTGGGCATCGTCGGTGAGTCGGGGTCGGGGAAATCCATGACCCTGTTGGCGCTCATGGGCTTGCTCCCCCCCAAGGCCAAGCTCTCCGCCAGCCGCTTGACCTTTGACGAGGTGGATCTATTGACCGCCACTTCCCGCCAATGGCGCCAGCTCCGGGGTCAACGCCTGGCCATGATTTTCCAGGAGCCCATGACCTCCCTCAACCCGGCCTATACCCTGGGGGACCAACTGATGGAGGCCTATGGCCTCCACAGACCCCACAACTCCAAAGCCGCCCGGGAGCGAGCCATCTATCTCCTAGAGCGGGTGGGAATCAGCGACGCCGCCACTCGCCTCGGCCACTATCCCCACCAACTGTCCGGGGGCCTGCGCCAGCGGGTGATGATCGCCATGGCGTTGATGTGCGACCCCAAACTCCTCATCGCCGACGAACCCACCACCGCCTTGGACGTCACCATCCAGGCGCAGATTTTGGGGGTGTTGGCCGACCTGCGGCGGGAATTCGCCATGGCCATGATCTTGGTGACCCACGACTTGGGAATCGTCGCCCGGGTGGCGGACCGGGTGGCGGTGATGTACGCCGGGCGCATCGTCGAGAGTGGACCCGCTAAGGCGGTGTTCCACAACCCGTCCCACCCCTACACCCGGGGGCTGTTGAGTTGTTTGCCCAAGCCTGGAAGCGGTCGGGGGGCGCGCCTGGGGTCGATTCCCGGGGTGGTGCCGGCCTTGATCGGCGAACTGGCGGGGTGTGCCTTCAAAAGCCGCTGCCCGGTGGCCACCGAAGCCTGTGGCGGGACTATTCCAGTCCACTACCAGGGGCCTGGGCACAAGGTCCATTGCATTCACTCGCCCTCCCCCGCCCCAACCCGCGAGGCCGTCTTGTGACGCCTGTGTTAGAACTCCAACAGGTCACCAAGACCTACTGGGTGCGCAACCAATTCTTCGCCCCCAAGCGGCCCCTTCACGCCCTGCGGGGGGTGAGTCTTCACCTTGGGCCGGGGGAGACCTTGGGATTGGTGGGAGAGTCGGGCTGTGGCAAGTCCACCTTGGCGCGGCTTTTATTGGGCTTAGAGGCCCCCAGCAGTGGCACGGCGCTGTTGGACGGCGAATCCGTGGAACGCCACACCAGGCGCTGGCGCGCCCGTCACATCCAGCCCATCTTCCAAGACCCCTACGCCTCCCTCAATCCCAGGCGCAGCGTGTTGGACACCGTGCGCCAGCCCCTGGAAATCCATGGTTTAGAGGTCGATGGTCGGGCGAGGCGCGCCCGGGCTTGCGCCATGCTGGAGCGGGTTGGGTTGCCCACCCGTACTTTTGCCAACTATCCCCACCAGTTGTCGGGGGGCCAGCGGCAACGGGTGGCCATTGCCCGAGCGTTGGTGCTGGCGCCCCGGGTGGTGGTGTGCGACGAACCCACCTCGGCATTGGACGTCTCGGTCCAAGCCCAAATCCTCAATTTGCTGCTGGACCTCAAGGGAGAGTTGGGTTTGAGTTATGTATTTATCTCCCACAATTTGGGGGTGGTGGAGTATTTGGCGGACCGGGTGGCGGTGATGTATTTGGGGAGCATCGTCGAAGAGCAGCCTGCCGCTGAGCTATTTGCCGGGCCTCGTCACCCCTACACCGAGGCCCTCTTGGCGTCGACCCTGACCCCCGACCCCGACCTCGCTGTGCCCGAGGTCCCCTTGGGGACGGTGTTTCCCAATCCCCTCAATCCCCCCATGGGCTGTCACTTTCATCCCCGTTGCCCCAAGGTTTTGGGGCGCTGTCGGCAACAAGTCCCCCAAGAAGCCCTCCTTCCCGGGGGACGGGTGAGTTGCCACCTCCATGGAGATCGGGAACACGTGGCCTGAATCCCGTTGGCAGCCCATCCATGGTCAGAGGATTTCAATCATGTTATAACAGCTTTATACAGATAAAGAGTTGTTGTGAAGTTCTCAAAAAAAACAAAAAACAAAAAACAAAAAAGTAAAAAAGGCAAAAAACTCATTGTCGGTTACTTGCCATTAAACAATAACAGCAAAATACAGCGATAAACCACCGCAAAATCCGAGGAGAAATCCAATGTGTAACCCTGGTTTAACCATGGTAACGGGCGTTATTTCTGGTCTAGCTGCCTTTGTCTTCCTCAATTTCATGGCAAACGCAGCCGATCATGGACAGGCCACCATGTTGGCGCCGCAGTTTCAAGTCGATCCCGACTGGCCCAAGCCGTTGCCAAACAATTGGCAAGTGGGCCAGGTCGCCGGGGTTGCCGTTGCCCCAGACGACACCATTTGGGTGGTACACCGCCCTCGAACTCTAGACAACTCTGAGGCAGGTGCCACTGACGCTGAGCCGGGGATTTTTGTATGTAATGAAGGCGGTCAGCTCAAAGAACGGGATGGCACCTGCGAAGAAGGGGACGAGTTTGAAAGCCCGGTGGCGGCTGATGCCTTTGGTCATCCCCGTCCCCACGGTCCGATCTCCAGTAACTCCATCCCTGCGCCTTCGGTGTTGCACTTCGATCGCCAGGGCAATTTGCTAGGTGCCTGGGGCGGCCCGCGCCACCACGGGAAAAATTGGGGTTGGCCCGATCCTCTTTGGACCGAAGCTGAGGGGGTATCTTGTCAGTGGCCCGCTGGCGAACACGCTCTCCACGTCGACCGCGATGGCTATCTCTATCTCACCTCCAACGGCGCCGGCGACGGCTCCCTCGAGGATGGACTCAACGATACCGGCTGGGATGGGCAGCTGTTGAAATTTACCCCTGACGGCACTTGTGTGCTGCAGATCGGCATGCCCCTGGGCGAGGGTAGCCAAGAGGAGTTGGCCAATAGCAATGACACCGATGGCGGCATCAACGGCACACCGCGTTTATACCGACCGGCCAATTCCCACGTGTCTGGCGACGACCTCTACATCGCCGATGGCTATGGCAACCGCCGTATTGTGGTGGTCGATAAGAATAGCGGGATGTATAAACGCCACTGGGGAGGCTAAGGCGATGGATCCGTAGATGATACCTTACCCGGCAACTTTGCCGATGATCGCCCTGCTGAACCCAATCCACCGCGCCAGTTTCGCACCCCCACCCACTGTGTACGGGTCGCCGAAGATGGTAATATCTACGTCTGTGACCGGGTAAACAACCGCATCCAGGTCTTTGACCAGAGTGTGGGTACGAATCCCGACTGCACGGATCCTAGCCGTGAAGCCAATAACGGCTGTGGCTTTCTTTTTGAGACCTTCACTCGGTCTGAGACCCTGGGTCCAGGTACGGTTTGGGATCTAGCGCTCTCTCCGGATGAGGAGCAAACCTGCGTGCATCAAGCCGATGGCTCAAACCAAAAGGTCGATACCCTGTATCGACCCACCTTGCAGCACCTCGATAGCTTTGGACAACAGGGTCGCCAGCCGGGGGCTTTCCACTGGATACACGACATTGCAGCCGATTCTCGCGGCAACCTCTACACCACCGAGGTGGATACTGGAAAGCGAGCCCAGAAGTTCATCCGTATTGGCCGGCGCAGCTGTCGCGAGGAGGCTGACTGATTTTGGCTAAACCCATGCCAGCGTCATGGATAAATAGACATCACACCAGGAGGGTTATCGCTCCCCTGGTGCTGTCTATTCTGTTGTTGTCTATTCTGTTGTTAATGGTGGGCAAAACCGCCGGGGCGCATCCTGAGTACTTACCCAATGAGATTTCCATGGTGTTTTTTATCAATCAAGACACCTCGGGCATCGAAGTCATGGTGCGAACTCCGGCCTATCTATTTGAAAATTTTGGCTTGCCTTTGCGTGGCCAAGACAGCATCGACGTCGATGCTTTCGAGGGTATCGATCCTTTTGATCCCCAGGGTCGCCCCTATACCAAAAGAGCCGCCCGCGCCGTGGGTAGCGCCTTTAAGATTTTAGCCGATGATGAAGTTATCGATCTCAAGGTTGGTCGCGTCCAGCTTGCGCCAAAAAACAGTAGTGCCTTTGATGGCTTTAATGCTGTCAGCGCACATTTAAAAAACTCACCCCCGTCAGTGAAAGCTGAGATTAGCCTCTACACAGGTTTTATCGATATACGGTATTTTAGCAATACCAAGGGGAATTTGGTCTTTGTTCCCACAGTGGGTCCAGTCATGGCTGAGCGGATGAAATTTCATCTCCAGTATTTTTTAGAGGGCCGAATGGTTGAATCAACGACGATTCCCGGTTGGATAAAAGGGGTCAATTTAGAATCAACCGACTGAGGTCAACCCATCCTCATCTCTGCGGCCAGAATGGAATAATGAATCGAATCGACTAGCTTTGAGCTGAGAATCCATGGGGCTTTAGTGTGAAATAACAGGCCATGAACCACCTCATCAGCAACGCCCTCCAGACCTACCGCGGCATCGCCCATCCCTGGCTTTGCGATGCCTTTGATCATCTCAACACCCGCCACTACGTGGCCATGTTCGACGACGCCAGCTTTCACTTTTTTAGCTTGCTGGGGTTTTCCTATCACTCGTTGGCTGTGGACAAGCGGGGTTGGGCCGACGTCAAGGCCGAGCTGGAGTTCAAGCGGGAAGTTCCCCGGGGCGAGCTGGTGGTGGTCTACACGGGGCTGGTGGCCCTGGGCAACAAGTCCCTCACCTACCGCCACGAGATGCGCAACGCCGACGACCCCGAATGCCTCCACGCCACCATGGAGACTGTCACCGCCCACTTTGACTTGGTGACCCGCAAGGCGTTGCCCTTGCCCGAGGGGTTTCGCCTCAAAGCCGAGCAATACCTCATCCCCTCGCAATAGCGTCGCCCTCCCACCGTGGACCGGAACGCCGAGGCCCTGGCCCCCCTGCGCCTGTTGTGGGTTGGCAACAGCCACACCACGGGTTTTGACGTGCCGGGGAAACTCAAGGGTCTGGCGCCGGTCCCGGTGGTCAACCGAGTCCTGGCCGCGGGCGGTTTGAGTCTGGGGGAGCACCTAGAGGGCAAGCGCCTTCGCCACTTGCTGGCGGCTGATCCCCCCTGGAATCGGCTGATCCTCCAAGAGCGCAGCTGGGTCGCCATGGTGGCGCCCCACGCCTTGATCGACGCCTTGGACGCGCTGTTCCAGGGCCCCTTGGCCCGGCGCGAGGCGGCGGTGGTGCTCTGTCAAAACTGGGCGTTTTCCCCGCGCCACGCCCGCTATTATCGGCTGCTGCCCCAGGAGACCCCCCAAGGGGTCCAGAGGCGCCTCGATGGGTTGTTCAAGGCCCTCGCCGAGCGCTTTGGTGTCGCGGTCGCCCCCGTGGGTCACGCCATCGCCCAGGGCCACGACCCCGGGGCCGAGGTCTCCCTGGTGGCCGACGATGGCAGCCACCTGAGCCCCCAAGGCGCCACCGTGGCGGCCCTGGTGATCCACCACACCCTGTTTGGCCACCTGCCCCCGCCCACGGCCCATAACGAAGCCCTCTGGGCCCTGGCGCAGACGGGTTGCCGGGCCTATGGCGCCCCGTCGCCCTGAGAGACGCGCTATTTGGCTTTTCTGGGGATCCCGCGCCATGGGCCGCTGACAACAACGCTTCCAATCAACAGGTGAGTGCCGTGACCGCTGCCATCCTTGCCGCATTGCTCCTCTACCTCGGGCAAATTTTTCTCGTTTCCCTCCTGTTCCTCGCCGACGGGCCCCTGGACGAACGCCGCCGGTTGGCCCTGGGGAACCGAGACGAGGCGTTGCCCCTGTCGACCCGCGCCGCCCGCGCCCGCCGGGCGGTGGCCAACTTAGGGGAAAATCTGCTGCTGTTTTTGCCGTTGGCGTTGTTGGCCGTGATCCAAGGCTCAGGGGATCAGGGAACCGCCCAGCTGATGGGCTGGCTCTTTGTGGTCGCCCGGGTCCTCTACGTCCCCGCCTACGTCCTGGGCCTTGGGGTCTGGCGCGGTGTCTGCTACGGCATCGGCCTGCTGGCGACCTTGGGTCTGGGGGGTATCGTCGCCTTGGGGTGAGGGAGGGCCGCGGGGTTGATCGCGCAGGGACTGTTGGATGTGAGTGCTCAGCCGCTCCAGATAGCAGAGGATGACGGCAGTGGGTCACCGGATCACACCGGCCCCTCAAACCGCGCCCAGGCCACATGGGACTCGTGGAGGGTTACGCGCAGCTGTTCAATGCCCTGGCTGTGGGGACCCAACTCCCCGGCGGTGAGGCGCCCTTTGAGCCGATCAAACACCACCTTGGCCATGTACTCCGTGGTGGTATTTTGGCCTTTAAAAACCTCCAGATCGTCGAGGTTTTTAAAGTTAAACTCCGCCAACACCTGTTTGAGCACCTCGTGGAGCTTGCCGATGTCCACCACAATGCCATCGGGGTCGAGGGTGGGACGCTGGAGTTCCACATCCACGAGATAAGTGGCGCCGTGGAGGCTCTGGGCGGGGCCAAACACCTCCCCGCGAAAACTGTGGGCAATCATCAAGTGGTCACGGACGGCAACGCTGTACACAGACGACTCTCCTGTTTTGCCGATAGCGATATTGGCGATGTCAGGGGCCTCAAGCCCCCGCCGCGTTCTTGAGCCCCGCCGCCAGGGTCCGCTCTAGACCCTCCTCCATGGTCACCTGGGGAATATAGCCAAAATCCCGCCTGGCGCGGTCGATGGAATAATAGTGATCCAAGGCCAGCTCACTGGCCAAAAACCGAGTGAGGCGTGGCTCGCCCCCGAGTCCCAACAGCCGATATCCCACTTCCAAGGTACCCCCAATGGCCCGGGCCACCCCCAACGGCACCTTCCGGGTCACTGGGGGAATGTCCAACCGCGCCAGCAGGGCGTTGAGCCACGGCCAAAGCCGCACCGGCTCCCCCTGGGTGATAAAGTAAGCCCGACCCGCCACGGGGGACGAGGCATCCGTCAAAGCATCCAAAGCCAGCAGATGGGCCCTGGCGGCGTCTTCCACATAGCAAAGGTCCACCTGGTTTTGCCCTCCCCCCACCTGGACCAGACGCCCCGCCTTGGCGCGGGCCACCACCCGCGGCAACAGATGGCGATCCCGGGGACCAAAGATCAAGTGGGGGCGCAGGGACACCGTGGCCAGGGCTGGACCGTTGGCCGCCAACACCCGCTGTTCTGCCAGCGCTTTGGTCGCGGGATAGGGGCTTTCAAACTGCTCGGGGTAGGGCAACGACTCGTCGGCGCCCCGATGGGGATGGTTGTCAAACACCACAGACGGCGAACTGGTGAACACCAACCGCGCCACCCCAGCGCGATGGCAGGCCTCGATAACTCGTTCGGTGCCCACCACATTGGGTTCATAGAAATCGCGGTAGCGACCCCACAACCCCGGCCTTGCCGCCACGTGGAATACCACCTCTACGTCTTTTAGGGCCTCGACTAATCCCTCGCCCAGCCCCAAATCCCCCCGCACCACAGTGACGCCCAAGGCTTCCAATTCGGGATACGCCCCCCGGGCGTAAACCGTCACCCCATCGCCCCGGGCCAGCAACTGCTCGACGATATAGCGCCCTAGAAAACCTCCACCACCGGTCACTAGCGTCTTCACCCCTCACCTCGCGCCGACTGTTGCGCCGCCCACTGGGCCAAAATATCCCGACGGATCTTGGCGTTGTGGCGCACATCCACGGGAAATGACCCGGGGTAAAACAAAAAAGTGTCGATGTCCGCCGTGCCAGGGTTGGCCTGGCCCAGGGTTTTGAGATCCTCGGCGAGGCTTTGGCGGGCCTTGGCCGTCAAGCGCCGGTTTTTGGGTTCCACGACTATAGCCGGCCGCTGGCGGGGAACGTCCCCCACCCCCACCAGTGCCGTGCGGAGGACCTCTGGGTGGCGATTGAAGATCGCCTCACAGCACACCGGCCACAAATTCCCCTGGGAGGTCACCACCCCGTGGCTATGGCGACCGCAAAACCACAAACGCCCGTCGTCATCGAAGTAACCGATATCCCCCATGCGATGCCACAAAGGGGCACCGCCGTCGCCATCGGCGGCGATCTTGGCCTCTTTGGTCTGGGCTGGACGGTGGAGATAGGCCCGACTGACGGCGGGACCCCGGACAATGATCTCGCCGGGCTCACCCAAGGTCGTGGTTTCCGTGGCCCCAATACTTGCTATTATGCCTTTCTGGGGCCGAATGACCCGCACTTCCACCTCCCCCACGGGACGCCCCACACACCCCCCGCCACCCCGCCAGGTGCCCTCCGCCGTGGCCCCTAGGGTAGCATCGTCCACCTGGGTCACCGGCAGGGCCTCCGTGGCTCCATAGGGGGTATACACCCGGCCCGTCTCCCCCAACACCCCCTTGAGGTCCGCGACCAAATCCGGGTAGATGGGGGCGCCAAACAACATCAACTTGGTCAACGACGGCAATCGCACCCCATGGGCCAAGCAGTAGTCGGCCACCCGCCGCCACACCGTGGGAGATCCCATGGACAGAGTGACCCCAAAGGTATCGATGGCCTCCACCAAAAGCGCTGGATCCACCGCGGCGGGTCGTCGTGGATCCATATCCGGCACCACCGTGGTGGCCCCCAAGGCCGGGTTGAACAGGGCAAAGGCGTAGAACACCGCCAAATGGATCTCCCCTTGCCCCAAGGCCATGGGGCGACGCAGGGCGTTGACCTGGGCCGCCATCATCCGGCGGCTGTACACCACCCCCTTGGGTATCCCAGTACTCCCCGAGGTGAAAAACACCGCCGCCTCGGCGTCAGCCTCCCCAGGGGCGGGCAAAACGGGATCTCCCACAGCCCCGGCCGACGCCAAATCCCGGGCGGTGAGGGCTCGCTTCAGGGTGCGAAAGGCCCCTGGAAACGCTCGTCGGAGCACGTGAACCGTCGGTATGGCCACCAACACCGTGGGCTCGGTTTCCGCCACGCACTGCAAAAAGGCCCGCCGCCCCATGCCGGGGTCCACCAGCGCCGGCACCGCTCCCACCTTGAACAGGGCAAATAACGTCGCCAACAGGTCGATGCCAGGGCGCAACAGCACCAAGGCGCGATCCCCAGGCCCGACGCCTTTGGCCCCTAATCCCCGGGCATAGCGGTCGCACAAGGCGTCCAGCTGACGGTAGTTCCACTGGCAATAGCGACCCCGACGGCTGGGACCCAACGCGGCCCGCCCCGCCGGGTAGATCAACGCCGGGCGAAACGGCGCGGTTGCCGCCAATTGGCCCAAGGCGGCGGCTAGGTTGAAATCCGCCGGGAGCAGAGCCTGGGTCGAAGCCGAAGGGTTGGAGTCAGGGTTTGGCCAGGAAGGCGCGCAGCTCGGGGATGATGCACTCATGGGCGTCCTCTACGACAAAGTGACCGGCGTCGGCAAACCGCACCCAGCGTGCCTCGGGAAACCGCCGCCGCCATTCGGCCAAAAAGGCGTCGGTAAAACAAAAATCTCGCCCCCCCCACAGAATCAGCATGGGCCTCTGGGCGAACAGCGCCAACTGGGCCTCAATGGCGTCCAGTTCAGACCTGGAGGGGTGGTTGACCTCCAACGGAATATCTTTGACAAAGCCCTCGATGGCGACGCGGTGGGCCCACGAGTCGTAGGGCGCCAAATAGCCGGCCTTCACGTCCGCCGTCAAGCGCTCGGGCTTGGCGGACACCAAGTGAAGGCCAATGCGCAAAAAGCCGTTGAGGCCCCGGACGAGCCAAGGTCCCAGCCAAGGCCAGCGACACACCCGGATCCCCCAGGGGAGCCGGGGGAGGAAAAACGCCGCGGTGTTGAAGATCACCAACCGCTGGACCCTTTGGGGGTGGCGCCGGGCGTAGCCAAAGCCAATGGCCCCGCCCCAATCGTGGACCCCCAGGGTCACCGGGGCCCCCAGGGGGGGGGCGAGCTGCTCCACCAGGGATTCCAAGTTGCCGATGTGGTGGACCAAGTCGTAGGGATAGTCCTGGGGGTTGTCCGACAGACCACACCC
This sequence comes from Candidatus Competibacterales bacterium, assembly GCA_050330975.1. Taxonomy (GTDB): domain Bacteria; phylum Pseudomonadota; class Gammaproteobacteria; order Competibacterales; family Competibacteraceae; genus JBHJHK01. The sequence continues at coordinate 13,349 of JBHJHK010000128.1, forward strand.
CAAGTGGTCGGGTACCACCACCCGATACTCTCGGGATAGGTCGTCTACCAGGGCGCGGTAGTAGAACGACCAGGTGGGGTTGCCGTGGAGCAACAGCAACGCCGGCGCATCCCGGGGGCCTTCGTCGAGGTAGTGGAGGCGGTGGCCGTCGACGACGGCGTAGTGAGAAGGGTAGGGATAGAGGGGGCGGTAGTCGGCGCCGGCTACCACGTCATGCTCATCATGGTGCAATTAAGCCCACTGCCAACCCCCAAGAACACCACGTGGTCACCGCGGCGCAGCTGGCCTTGCTCGTCGGCCAAGGCCAAGGTGATGGGCATGGTGGCAGGGCCCATATTGCCAAACCACTGGATGGTGTGGCGCACCTTGGCATCGCTGATCCCCAGGGCTCGATTAAAAATCGTCAGCTGGCGCAGGCCGATTTGGTGGGGAATGTAGTGGTCGATGAGCTCGTCGTGCCAATTGCGGATTTTGGTGGCCGCCATCCGCCAGGCTTGACGGATAAGCGCCACCGCCGCCGGCACCATATCGGCCCCCTTGGTGATCATCTGGTTCCAGCTCCCCAAACACAGGTGGTTGTATTGGGTGGCCGACAGATTGACAGAGCCATTTAAAATGTGTCCGGAGCGGGACAGATCGGCCCGACACAACAGCATGGCCGCCGCCCCCGACCCCACCGTCAAGGTGGGGAGGTGGCTGTGGAAGGTCTCGTGGTCTACGCCGGGGCGGCGCAGGAGCTCCAGGGTGTGCTCCACGTGCTCGCGGGCGCTCTCGGCGTTGACCACCAAACCGTAGTCCAATTGTCCAGCGGCGATCATCATCTTGACGGTGTTGATACCATCTAAAAAACCCAAACAGGCGTTGCTCACATCGAAATTGATGCAATCGGGGCGCAGACCGAGGTTGCGGTGGACAAAACACGCCACCGACGGCTCTAGGTAATCCCTGGAAACCGAGGTGTTGATCAAACAACCCACTTGATGGGGAGAAATGGCTGCCTGTTCCAAGACGCGATTCGCAGCCCAGGTGGCGGCCGTCGACGGACGCACCCCCGGGTCCCAAAAACGGCGTTCGCGAATGCCGCACATTTTTTCGATGTAGCCGGGCTCGATATCGAGCCGCGTCATCGTCTCGAGGATTTGCTCCTCGAGGGCGGAGGTCGTGACGCAGTGAGGGGCCATTTGGTAGGCGACGGCTTCAATGGCAACCCGATTCAAGATCGCTTTACCTCTTCTTGAGCGTGGATCTAGATCTCAAACGTAATGCACAGGGCCACAAGGGCTGGCTTGCGCTGGCTGTATTCGAGGCTGGAAGCAGGTCCCTCTCTGGCCCTCGACGCCGCCTGCGTTTACCGCTGCAATAGCAGGCGAGCATAACCGGCTTTGCCAACGACGTCTACGGTCACTCCTCAGCGCTCAAAGCTAAAGGTGACCTCGCCGCTGGTGGCTTCGCTGCTACTCGCAGCCCTCAAGCTGAAGTTGTCGGTGAACTCGTAGCGCAGGATAAAGGTGTTGACCGCCTCGAAAAGGCCGACGCCGTAGCCCACGTAGAGCTCGGGGGTCAGGTATTTGCCGATGTTGACCGAGGCCTGCTCGAGTCCCTGGCCATCCCCAGAGCTCACACCCAGCTCGTCGAGGCCCAAGCTGCCCGCCACCGCCGAGCCCAGGGCCGACCCCCCGGCGCCGGCCAAGCCACCGGCCGCTTGGAGGAGCCTAGACGTCTCCCCGGAGGAACGGGCGTCGGGAGCTCTGCCCAACACCAGATAGGACAGAATATTGCTGTCGGGCATGGCGGGCTCGGAAAACAGATCCATCCGGGGGTTTTGGACCGTGCCGGTCACCTGGGCACCCGCGGTGACCTCTTCGACGATTCTGGCCACTCGCACGTCCAAACCGGGGTTGGCGATGGCTTGTCCGGAGAACAACACCCGGCCCCGCTGGACCTCTAACCGCTGGTTGAACACCTCGAATTCGCCGTTCTCAATGGCCAAACTGCCCTCGGCTCGCGGGGGAAGATCCGGGGTTTGGATCACCGTGATGGCGCCCCCCAGTTCGGCCTCGAAGCCCGTCGCCGCCACGGTCACATCTCCCATGGTGACGGTCACCCGGACATCCAGGGGAAAGGGCGCCCCAGGGGTGACCCCTTGAACGGCGTGGGGGGAGTCGGCGGGGGCCGAGACGATGACTACATCCGACGAGGGCGTCACTCCCCGAGGCGCCAGTTCGGGAGGGCTCAAATAGGCCTTGGGAATCACGACCTCCCCCCGCACCCGGACACCGTCGCCCCCGCCAATGATGGTGAGGTCGGGGGCGATCTGAACTTGCAGATCGGCGGTGTCCAAGACCTGAAAGTCCTGTCCCTGGATGCGCAAATCCCCCTGGCGGCGGTAGGGGTCCAATTGCCCGCCCCAGGTGAGTTGGCCGGCGTTGGACGCCACGCCGCCGTCGAGACTCAACACGCCACTGCCATTCCCCGAAATGGTGAACTGGCCTTCTCGCAACCGAACATTGGCCATGGGTAGCGCCGCCGCCAGGTCACGGGCGGCGACCGAGCCCCGGATGACCGGGGTGGTCATGGGACCATCGAAGGCCAAGTCGGCGCGCACCGCCCCCGCCACCTCCTCGAGCTGGGGGACCACCACGCTGAGGAAGGAAAGGTCGGTCAGGGCCAAATCCAACTCCCCAACCACGGTTTCATCCGGCACCGACAATCGCTCCAACCGACCGTCCACCGACCCCAGGTCGCCCAAATCCACCTGTAGACGACCTTGGGCAATACCATCTCGCCACTGCCCCTGGACTCCACCGGCTTCCAAGGAAATCTGCAATGGCTCCCCCGCCATGGCCAGGGCCACCGCGCCGGGGCGCAATGTTATCTCGGCATCGGCGGTGATGGTCGCGTCTGGGGATGCCTGGACCGCCATCTCCACCGCCAGGGCCGTGTTGACCGTCACATCCTCCGGCAAGGCCACGAAGCGCTGGGGCTCTAGGTCTTCTACCGTCAAGGTGCCCTCCCCCCCCTGGGCCGCCGACCAACGGGCCGTGGCGCAAACCCGGGCTGGGGCATTCACAAGGCATAACTCATCCCCCAATACCACTTGGGTGGGCCCTGCGGTGAGGGGTACGGACTGGGCCAAGCGCCAGTCCCCCGCCGGTGTGTCGTCGAGGGTCAGCGTGTTGAGGCGCCCCCGCCAGGGTTCCCCCGTGGACCACTGCCCCCCTAGGGCCAGCGTCCCATCGCCTCGGGAGCTGGCGACCCGGGTGGTCAAGCGGTGCTCGGCGGGTGTTCCCTCCAAGGTGAGCCCCAGGGATTCGACGGTTTCACCCCCTGCCACCAGATCCCGAAGCTCCACGGCAAGGTTTGAGCGCTGCCCCCCCGTGACATCCACCGTCCCCGTCGCCGTCGCTCGCGCCAGGGACACCTCCCCCACCGCCACCCCCCGAGCTACAGCCTCCAGCTGGACCACGGGGGTTTGCAGGGTGCCGGTCATTTGGCCCTGGGCTTGCACTCGCCCCACGGCCTCGGCCAGTAGGGCTTGGAGTTGGGGCACCACCAGGGCGAAATCAAAATCCAGGCTCTGGTCGGGGGCCAAGGTCCCCGCCGCCTCCAGCTGGGCGTCGCCGGCGGCCAAGCGCAGCCCCTCCACGGCCACGCTGGAACCGTCGACGGCAACCCGGCCACCGCCGTCCACGGGGCGGCCATTGAAACTGCCCCCCAGGGCAGTGATCACCACTTCCCCCCGGGGCTGGCCTCCCGGGAGAGAGCCCTGGGTGGTCAAGGCGAAGTCGAGAGCACTGCGAAGATGGGGGTCCAAGGCGTGGAGATCCAGGCTCCGGCCCTGGAATTGTCCCTGCCAGGCCACTTCGGGTTGCCAGCGAGCGGCCAGCTGGCCCTGGAGTTGACCCTCTAGGGCCTCGACGACCAATTGGCCCCGGGTGAGGGCTTCGGAGGTGGCGTCACCCTGAAAACTCACCTCTAGGGGTGGCAATCCCGGGCGTTGAACCCGACTCTCCAGGGCGAATTGAACGCCGTCGACCCCCCCCTCCAGGGTCAGCTCCCCCCGGGGTACCCTCACTTGGGGAGCCCCCCCCACCAAGGGGTAACGCACCTGGCGCCATTGGAGGCTCACCTCTCCCCGGCGCTGGGGAATGCCGACTCTTCCTTGCCCTCGGAGGGAGAAGCCCTCTGAGAGGGCTTCTCCCTCCGAGGCCACCTCGGTGAGGGTCAAAGCATCTAGGGTGAGCTGGGTTTCATCGCCCCGTGCCTCGAGGGCGGCGCCCAAGGCGCCCAGGGTTTCCCCCTGGAGGCGGGTATTCAACGCCAAGCGATAGTCCGCCGGGCTCCCCGTCAGGGTCAATTCCCCCTGGGGAGCGGCTATTTGGGGCGATGCCAAAGGCCAGCGCAGGTTCTGCCACAGCAAGACCAGGTCGACCTGGGGGCGTTGGGGATCGGCAAACCCCACGCTGCCCTGGAGTTCCAACCCCAGATCGGCACCGCCACAGTTGATCCGTAAGGGGTCCACTTGTACCCGGTGGCGATCGCCCCGCAAGTCCAAGGTCAGGCTCAAAGTCTCCACCTCGGGGAGCGGCCCTGCCGTGGCCGAGACCTGGGCGCGGTAGCTCTCGAGATCCCCGCGGCTGGTTACCCGTAGCTCGCCCCCCAGGCCGGCGGCATCGGCGACAAAGACTCCGCCGTCGGCGAGTTGACCCCGCAGATCCAACGACCACTGGGGATTTTGAAGGGGTTGACGCAGCTCAAGGGCGCTTTGGAGGGCCACGGGACCCCCGACGGTGAGCTCGGTCTCCAGGGCGGCGAGGGAACCCGTGGCCATGAGTTGGCCCGTGATGGGCTCGTCGACGGCTTGGAGTTGCCCCTGACTCAGCTGTGCCAACAACGGGGGCGCCAGGTGCCACTCGCCCTCCAAGGTCAAAGGATAGTCTCCCTGGGGTGTCAAACGACCGTAGGCGATGAAACGACTGGCACCGGTGACGAGGGCGAGACCGTCGAGAATCACCGTATCGCCGGCGCTGTGGAGTTGGACCCTGGCTTCATCGACTATCAAGGGCTCTGCAAGAGCGCCGTGGAGGGTGAGATCCTCCACTCGCAGCTGGGCGAGGGTAACCGCCAACGGCAAATCGATGGCGGGCAAGGCATCGGGTAGGGGAGTCGCCGTCGCGGCCTCCTCGTCGGCCCGCCCCTCAGGGAGGTGAATGATCACCCCCCTGAGGGTCAAATCCTCCACCACCAAAGCCCCACCCACCAGGGCCGAGGGGTGCCAGAGCCAGGTCAGCTGGGCCACCGAGACCCGCAGATCCCCTTGGCGGTAGTCGAGCCCCTCGATGACCATGGGGGTCCACCAACCCGCTTCGACGGCGTCGTAGCGCAACTCGCCTGGGGCCACCTTGGCCGCCTCCCCCAACAACCACTCGACGGTCCGTTTCACGGGGTTGGCCAAGGCCAGTGGCCACACCATGAGGCCCGCCACGAGCCCGGCGGCCGCTAGCCAACCGACCAGCCCCCCCGGGGGGCAGGCCCGCGCCGCCGAGGGAAACCCCATCACCGCGCCCCTTCCAGGGTGATTTCCATGCCGTCAAAGGCCACCTCCCAGCCGTCAGACTCGACAAATGCCCGCTCGGGGCTGTCGTCCAACAACACCGGGTTAGTGGTGTTGAGGTGGACCAATACCTTGCGCTGCACCTGGAGGTCGGCAAAGGCCGCCAGGGTACCACCTTCGCCCGACAGGCTGAGATGGCCCATGCGCTGACCCGTCTTGTGGCCCACCCCCGCTTGGATCAATTCATCGTCCCGCCACAGGGTGCCGTCGAACAGCACCAAAGGCGCCCCTTGGATGCGATGGGCCAAGCCATCGGTCATGGCGGCACAGGCGGGAATGTAGAAAAAGTGCGCCCCGGACCCATCGCTTATCTCATAGGCAATGGTGTCTTCTTCCACGGTGCCCAAATCTCCCTTTTGGGGATCTTCCAGCCACAGGGCCACCTTGCCGGGCACGGCAAAGGGCTTCAGCCACAGCCCTAGGGCCTCTCCCCGGGCATCCGTCAAGGCAACGGTCTCTTCCAAGGTGAAGGCCCGGCGGGCGACAAAGTCGGGGTTGAGCACGTTAAAAATGGAGTTGGCCGCCAGGGTTTTGAGTACGCGGGTGGTGGCGTAAAGGGCAAAGGCCTGGGATTCCCGCAGGTTCAAAAGCCCAGCCACGTGATCTACATCGGCATTGGTGAGGGCCACTGCACTGATGGGACTGTGGCGCAGCCCAAAGCGGGGGTGGAGGGCCGGATTGTCGTTGATCTGTTGGCGCAAGTCAGGGGCGGCATTGCACAACAGATAGCGGGCACCGTCGGCTGTCACGGCGATGGACGATTGGGTGCGGGGCCGAGCTTGGGGATCGTTTTGCCGCGCTCGCCGGCTGTTGGGGTGATTGCAGTTCCACTGGGGAAAACCGCCTCCGGCTGCAGCGCCGAGGATGAGAATGCGCATGGCTTAAAAACCCTCCAAGACCAAAGGTGGGGCGAGGCTTGAGAAAACGGCGCCTCTCATGGAGAGGCGGCGACTTCGGTTGGGGGTAATCCCCCCCCCGCTGGAGTGCGCTGCTCCCGCAACCTCTCCCCCATGAGAAAGGCGAGCTCAAGGGCCTGGAAAGCGTTGAGTCGCGGGTCGCAGTGGGTGTGGTAGCGGTCGGCCAAATCGTGGTCGTCGATGAGTTGGCCGCCCCCCGTACACTCGGTGACGTTTTGTCCCGTCATCTCCAGGTGTATGCCCCCGGGATAGCTACCCTCAGCCCGGTGGACGGCGAAAAAACCCTCTACCTCGGCCAAAATGCGTTCAAAGGGGCGGGTCTTGTAGCCGGTGGTGGACTTGATGGTGTTGCCGTGCATGGGGTCGCAGGTCCACACCACGGCCCGTCCCTCCCGTTGCACGGCCCGAATCAACGGGGGTAGCTGTTCTAGGACCCGGTCGGCCCCTAGACGGACGATGAGGGTCAAACGCCCCGGGTCGTTGTCGGGGTTGAGAATGTCGATGAGGGTCAGCAGTTCGTCGGGGGTCAAGGACGGTCCACACTTGAGACCAATGGGGTTGGCGATGCCCCGCAAAAACTCCACATGGGCTCCTTCCACCTGGCGGGTGCGGTCTCCTACCCACAGCATGTGGGCTGAGCAGTCGTACCAGCGTTCCGACAAGGAGTCGACCCGAGTCAGGGCCTGCTCAAAGGGTAGCAATAGCGCCTCGTGGGAGGTGTAAAAAGCCGTTTCGCGGATCTGGGGGGTGGTTTCCGAGGTGAGCCCCAAGACCTCCATAAACGCCAACGCCTCTCCCAAACGATCGGCAAGGGCGGAATAGCGCGCCCCCTGGGGGCTTTGGTCGAGGAAAGCCAAGGTCCAGCGGTGGACTTGGTGGAGATCGGCATACCCCCCTTGGGCAAAGGCCCGCAGTAGGTTCAACGTCGCCGAGGCCTGGCGGTAGGCCGCCAACATCCGTTCTGGGTCCGGCCGCCTCGCCAGGGCGTCAAAGTGCAGGTCGTTGATGATATCGCCCTTATAGCTCCACAACTCCACGTCTCCCTGGACCTCTGTGGGGCTGGAACGGGGTTTGGCAAATTGCCCCGCCAACCGCCCCACCTTCACCACGGGACAAGCGGCCCCAAAAGACAGCACCACCGCCATCTGTAACAGCAGGCGAAAGGTGTCGCGGATGTGATTGGCGCCAAACTCGGCAAAGCTCTCGGCACAATCCCCACCCTGGAGCAAAAACGCCTTGCCGCGACTCACTTGTCCCAAGGAGGCGCGCAAATCGCGCGCCTCGCCGGCAAACACCAACGGTGGATAGCGCTTGAGTTCGGCTTCAACCCGCGATAGGTGCTCGGGATTTTCGTAGGTGGGCAATTGACTCGCCGGGTGTAAACGCCAGCTATCCGGTGACCAAGAGCGTTTCATGGTGTCGTTCCGCAGGAGTGGGCGCTTGAGATTAAGCGCAAAATGACGATGATATAAAAAAGCGTTTCCACAAGAGTCGATCCCGCACCACAGGGAGACCTTCCTATCTCGGGATTTGGCAACCGATGGTGGGCGGTTGGCAGGTGTTTTTCAAGGTACTCGCCAGGGAAAGGATTCAGGGAGCGATTGCCAATGCTTCCCAGGCCCCGGAGGGACGGCGAAGCTGCGGGGAATCCGCGGACTCAGGGGGCGATTTTCAAAGCACTGGAAGCCACCAAGGCCCCGTCGAGGAGGGCATCGACCGCGTTGTAATCCCCGCCGGAGCGGCGTTGGCGGCGAATGTCGTAGAGGGCTTTAAACGCGTTGTAGGTGGGCTTTTGACGCAATACCGGCGAGAGTTCGGGGAACAGTTGGGCCAGCGATTGCCCGCAGTGCTCGGTGGCCAAGTCTTCCAACAGCTCAAAGAAGCGCCCCTCGACGGGTTGCCGACTGGCGCTGCTGTGACGCAGACCGGCCAGGAGGACTTTTGTCACTTCCCTAGCCGACAGCGTCGTGACTATCCCCCGGTGGGGATCGATAGAAGAGCCTGTGAAGTCATTGCTTCCCTCCCGAGAGGATTCCAGGGAAACGGCCTCACCGTCGAGGCTCCAGCTGGGGTGCTCTGTGCGCGCAAAGCGCGCCTCCAGGTCGGCGAGCTTGTTGGGATCCACCGCCGTCGAAGCCAATGCCCTGGCCCTGGCCCCGCCCTCCAACGGACTAGGGGATTCCCCTGGGGCTGGATTGCCCCCCTCGGGCGCTGATCTCAGTGCTGGGAAGCCAGCGGCCACGCGCCGCTGTCTCTCCTGGGAAAAGCGCTGAGAAATCGCCTTCAAGGCGTCTTCAATGCTCTCGTCTTCCAAGGGGCTGGTGTCCTCGTCGTCGGGCGGGATGTCGTCGACCTGGCTGACACGCCACAACGTCTCGGCCTCTTGCTCGACATTGCTCCCCAGCCGCACCAACAATTGCGCTTCGTCGTCTTCCTCCCCTTGGGTTTCGACGCCCCGCTTGCCCTCCTGAACCACGGCCTCCTCGATGCGCCGTCTAAGGGCCATGGCCAGGCTTTTGGAGTTGCGCTCATCGATCTCTGGAATCTCTATCACCACTTCGCCGCGGCGATTGAAATAAATATTGACCTGCTTGCCCAACAGCTCTTCCAACAACAGCGAACAAACCACCACCACCTTGGGAAAAGTCGTGTCGGGATTGCAATCGGTGATGGCCTCGTGGATCATCTCGGACAGCCCTCCCTCCTCGATCATCAAGGCCAACTCGAACTCCGCCAACCCCCGCTCGTAGTTGAGTTCGATGATGTTGACTCGGTTGGGTTGGATCTTGGAAATCATAAAGGTCAGCAACAACTCCGCCTCGGGTTTGATGGCGGAAAAGATCTTGAGCAAGATGTTGCGCAAATCGATTTCGGTCTCGCCGACGGCGAACAGCCCCTTGTGCTTTTCCGCCAACTCCACCCGCAGTTGGCGATTGTCCTGCTGGAGCTTGAGGTTGACTTGATCGATGAGGGACTTCACCTGGGGATGGTCAGTCACGGCCTTGTAGAGGCGCTCGACGAATTCCTCCTTGAGGATGACCTCTTCGGTGACGACGTCGTGACTGGTGGCATCAGGAGAGCGCTGGTTGCTCGTCGAGGGTACACGCCGGCGATGACGGGCTTCCCGAGTGGTCTCGGTGCGGTAAAAGTACTCCAGGCGTTGACAGGCAGCGTTGAGCAGGGGCCCGCAGGCTCCCTCGAACACATTGGCCATCTCATCGAAGCGGCTGGCGCCGGCGATGTCGAAGTCCCGCTGCCACTGGGGGTCGAAATAGCGCTGGGTCAGGGCGAGAAAACACTTGACCGCTTGCCACTCAGTGTCTTCGAGATAGATGCGCTCGTACTGGCGGATGTAAAAGCTGATTTCCCGCAGCACGTAGGCCATGATGGCCTGGATGACAAAGTCGCTCTCTTTTAGACGTTCAAAGGTCTTCGGCGCCTGCTCGGGATCGTAGTGGGGAATGGCCCCTTCGGGCACGCCATGGTTGACCAGAAACGCCTTGAATGCCCCCCACTGGCCGTAGATGAGGTTGTAGGGAAACTGGGGCAACCCCCAAAACAGCGGTGCCACTACTTCCCTGTTAAAGTCGGCTTCGGCGTCAATGGTTGAAAACATGGGCCATCTCGTCATTGGGCGCGGCATGGCGTCCCTCAGCCATGCCCGTTGACCATCCTTGATTGGGTTTACTGTAGTCGCAACACCATGACTCTGGCAAATCGTTGTTCAGTTTGCTACGCCTCTCCCCGAGGTGACCAGCCCCGTCCCGGATGCTGCTGTCGCTCGGCAATGGCGTCACAGATGAGTTCCACCAAGTCCACATCGTCGCGCACTTGAGTTACCAAACGGTAGGGAACACTGTAGCCATAGCGGGAAGCGATGTTCCGGTACAGGGGCAGTCGGTGGGCCAACAAATGGGGAAACACCCAGCGGACAAAGGCGTCGGGGTCCACATCGCAGATCTGGTGACAACCCGTTTCGGTCATGAAGGTCTCGAGGCTGCGGTCGAGGAACGCCGCTTGATAGTACAGGGGTTTGGGGTGCAGCGCCGCCCGCTGGACCAGGGTCTGCTCAACCTCCCCATCGGTGTCGATGTAAAGGATGACCGTGTGGGCAGCGAGGCCCTCAAAGGTGGGGGGATGGTCGAGCTCGCACAGGCTGCCACTGGCGTCGTTGATGAAGCTTTGATACCCGTAGATATCATAGGCCTTGCGGATGAAGGCCACCACATCGTCCATGGCCTTGATCTCAGCGTCCCGATGGAGGGCTTGGCGGCGTTTGAATTCCCCGAGATCCAGACCACCCCGGACGGGATCCCCCACCTTGCCGAGGAAAGTGGCAATGGGGTCGAGGTTATCAACGGTGATATTGCTGGCGATGTAGATGGAATCCGTGCGCAACAAATTGGCCAAGAACGGATCGCGCATGGCGTGCTTTTTGATATTGTCCAAGATGGGCTCTTGGAGATAGCGGGTGCCGATGCGATAATCCGCCGAATAGTGAAACCAGGTGTGGTGGGGCAGGCGGCGAGCCAAGGTGGATTTACCCACCCCCGACATGCCCATCAAAGTCACGGCCTTGTGGCGCCAGGTGCGGAACTGGCGCGGATCTTCGAATATCACAACGCTCTCCCATCACGTCACATCGCCAAACAGTTATTTCGCCCATGATCGCGGCTTTGACCCCCCAGTGTGCTCGACCCCCACCAACGGCAACCCTTTGGGGTTAGCGAGGTATCGATTTTAGGGTGTAACCGCGGGCGCGCAAAGCCACAACGAGGCCATCAGTCCCCACCAGATGGGCAGCCCCCACCACGACCAGAGGTCGTCTGCCATCTCGCACCAACCTTTGGACATGTTCCACCATGGCGGCGTTGCGGGCGACGACGAGTTTTTGATACAGCTCGGGGTATTCAGTGGCCAGGGGCACGTTGACCAAGGCGTGGAGGCTCGCCTCATCCCCCGCCCGCCAGGCGGCCACTAGGGCCTCGACCCGCGAGGTTCCCCGGTCGAGTTCATCCAGGGCTGTGACTAGCAAAGCCCGCTGGTCGGCCATGGGCAACTCGGCGAACAGCGCCACCTGCTGGGCCGGCGTCTCCAGGGAGACGATGTCCAAGTCAGAGGCCCGAGCCCGCTCCAAGAGCCGATAGTCAATGCCCCACTCGCCCCGATACCCCGCCCGCTCCAAGGCCGAAACCGTGAGAATCATGGCGGCCAGCCAGGGCTTTTGGGTGGCAAAGAAAGCCTCGGGCAGCGCCAGGCGTTCCAGTTGGCCCCGGAGGCGCTGCCCTTCGGCGGCCGATAAGTCGTCGAAGAGTCGCCGGCCATCGCCGTAGATTCCGGTGGCGAACAAGGCACGCCCAACCTCGGCGAGGGCCGAGTTCACGTCTAACTCCACCACCAGCGCCTCGCTGTGGCGAAAGGCCTCGTCGATGGCCCTGGGCAAGGGGTAGAAGTCGGGCCGACCCACGTGAATCGACCCCAGCAGGTACCCCACGGGGGTATCTTCCCCCTCTTGGGCCAACAGATGGTAAAAAGGCTGGGCGGCGGCCTGACTGACCCAAAGCCACACCGACGTCAAGGCGGCGACGGCGAGAAGGCATCCACTCCCCTGCCGCCGCAGTCGGACCTTGGGGCGTGGACGATCATCCACCGGGGCGGCGAGCCCCCAACGAAGAGGCGCTGGCAGTGACTGATCCATGGTGCAATTCTCCAAAGGGGGGCGACGGGTCGCCGTCGCCTTTGATGGGCGTTGACGGGCTGTCCCCGAGGTTGTCACGACAAGTCCAGACCCCCAGCAAGCCATGACCATACGCAACCTCGACTGCCTTTTCAAACCGCGGGCCATCGCCATGGTCAGTCGCGGCAACTACAAAGAGGGCAGCGACGCCCGATTGTTGCGCAACTTGATCACCGGTGGCTTCCAAGGCCCCATCATGCCAGTCAACCCCGACCGCCGTTCTTTGTACGGCGTGCTCTGCTATCGGGATGTGGCCAGTTTGCCCGTGACACCGGACCTGGCGTTGGTGCTGACGCCTTTGCCCGAAGCGCCCGCGTTGGTGAGCGCTTTGGGCGAGCGAGGGGCGCGGGCCGTGGTACTGCTCCAACAGGGGCAAGGCCCCCTCAACGAGGGTTTGAGACAGGCGATCCTCGACGCCGCCAAACCCTTTTTGCTGCGGGTGTTGGGCCCAGATCCCCTGGGTCTCGTCGCCCCCCACCAGGCCCTCGATGCCTCCTTGGGGGCGGTGGAGATCACCCCAGGTCCCGTGAGTCTCATCTCGCAATCCGGGGCGGTGATGCGGGTAGTCATGGATTGGGCGGCCCCCCGGGGAATCGGGTTTTCCCACCTGGTGTCCCTGGGGGCCAGCGTGGATGTGGACGTGGGGGACATGCTGGACTACCTGGCGCGGGATACCAACGCCAGGGCCATGTTGATCTACTTCGAACGGATCCACAACGGCCGCAAATTCATGTCCGCCGCCCGGGCAGCGGCGCGGATCAAGCCCATCATCGCCCTCAAACCCGCCTCTGACCCGTCCAACAGACGGCAAGATGCTTGCCTAGAAGCCGCCTTTCGCCGGGCGGGGATTTTGCGGGTCTCCACCATCGTCGAGTTGTTCAACGCCGTGGAAACCCTGTCGACGGTGCGGCCTGTGGTCGACAATCGGTTGGCCATCGTCTCCAACAGCCACAGTCTCGGGCTCATCGCCAGCGATTGGCTCGCCAAGCTCAAGGGACGCCTCGCCCCCTTGCCCATGGGCCTGGCCACAGAACTCGAAGAGGTCACCACCGGGGAGGGAGAACTGCAAAACCCCCTGGATCTGGGGGATTTTGCCTCTCCAGAGGCCTACAAAATCAGCGTCACCGAACTCCTCCAGGCCCCCCATATCGACGCGGTGCTGGTGCTCCATGCACCCTTTGACCCCACCTTGTCCGAGGCCTGTGCCCAGGCCGTGGTGGAGGCCTTCAAGGCCGTCAGGGGCGCGGGACAGGCCAACAGAAGGCCACTGCTCACCGGCTGGGTGGGGGGCGAGGCGGCCCACAGGGGCCGCCAGTGCTTTGCCAAAGCCCAGATCCCCACCTTTGAGACCCCCGAAGAAGCGGTCAACGCCTTCAACCACGTCCACCGCTACCAACGCACCCGAGAATTGTTGATGGAAACCCCGCCATCGATCCCCAGCCGCTTCAAGAGCGACGTCGAGGGAGCGGCGGGAATCGTGCAGGGCGCCCTCGATGGCGGGCGTCGCCAGCTGAGCCTGCTGGAGGCCAAGGACCTCCTCACATCCTTTGCCATCGACTTCATCGACACCCGCTTTGCCGCGACCCCCCACGAGGTGGCCGAGCACGCCAAGGACCTAGGGGGCAGCGTGGCCATCAAGATCCTCTCCGATGACATCCCCCACAAATCCGCCGTGGGCGGGGTGGTGTTTGGCCTAGAGGGCGCCCAGGAGGCCCTGACCAGCGCCGAGACCATGGCCCAACGGGTGGCGCAATTGGCCCCCGAAGCCACCCTCAAGGGCTTTGTGGTGCAGCCTATGCAAATGAGGGGGGGCGCCTTTGAAGTGGCCATGGGGATCACCATGGACCATCGTTTTGGGCCGGTGGTGTGGTTTGGCTTCGGCGGCACCGAGGCGGCGGTAGTGGACGACACCGCCTACGCCCTGCCCCCCTTAAATCTACAGTTAGCCCGGGATCTCATGGCCCGCACCCGCCTCTACAGCTTGTTGGAGCAACTTCCCGGGCGACGGGTCGACATGGATGCCCTCGCCCTCACCTTGATCAAAGTCTCCCAGATGGCCGTGGACTTGGTGGCCTTGGATAGCCTGGAGATCAATCCCCTTTGGGCCTCGGCGGACGGCGTGGTGGCCCTAGATGCCCGGGTGCAACTGGTGGCCGTCGACCCCGCCACCGGGCGGAGTCCCCAGCGGCGGTTGGCCATTTGCCCCTACCCCAGCGAGTGGGAGCGACCCATGGACCTCAACGACGGCCGCGAACTCTTGCTTCGGCCCATCTTGCCCGAGGATGAGCCCGCCCTCCAGGACATGGTGCCGCGGATGCCCGCCGAGGACCGCAGGCTGCGGTTCTTCCAGCCCATTCGGGAACTGCCCCACGCCATGGCGGCGCGCCTCACCCAGCTGGACTACGACCGGGAGATGGCGTTTGTCCTGGCCGATCCCGACGCCCCACCGGGGCGGGCAACCCTGTGGGGGGTGGTGCGGTTGGCCGCCGATCCGGACTTGGAAAAGGCCGAGTACGCCATCATTGTCGACCGAGCCATGGGGGGGCAGGGTTTGGGCAAGCGCCTCATGAACTATTTGATCGACTACGCCAAAGGGCGCGGCATCGGCGAGCTCTACGGCGAAGTGCTGCGGGAAAACGAGCGCATGTTGCGCCTCAATCGGGCCCTGGGTTTCAAGGTCGCCCGCGACCCCGACGACCCCGACATCTACCGGGTGCCCCTGCCCCTCTAGGCATTGCGGGATTCCCCGACGCGCCACCCGGCACAATCACCAGCCCCTCGGCCGCGGCTCGAAGAAGGCGAGGCCAGGAGATGGACCCTCCTCACCCCACCGCCTCCAAGTGTTGGACCACCAGTTGCAACTGCACCGCGCCGCGAAACGCATTGACATCCAGGCGGTAGGCGATGTGGATGCGCTCGCCGGGGCAGTCGGTGTGGTTGAAGGCGATGGCGTCCAAGGCCCCTTCCCCTCCCGGGTGGCTGAGGGTGAGTTTTAAATGCTTGTCCTTGAGCACTTGTTGGCGCAGCACCCGAAATTCCCCGTCGAACAGGGGCTCGGGAAACCCTTGCCCCCAGGGACCGGCGGCCCGCAGAGCCTGGGCGATGTCCAAGGTGAGCTCCTCGGGGGCCAACGGCCCGTCACTCCACAGCACCCGACAAAAGTCATCGTCGCTCAGATGGCGCCGCACTTCGGCGTCGAAGGCCCGGCGAAAGGGCTCCAGTTGGCGACGGGCCAAAGTGAGGCCAGCCGCCATGGCGTGGCCCCCGTACTTGGCCACCATCCCCGGATGGCGCACCGCCACGGCGTCGATGGCATCGCGGATGTGGAGCCCGGCCACGGAGCGGGCCGAGCCCTTGGCCAAACCGTCCTTGTCGGGGGCAAAGGCCACCACCGGCCGGTGGGCCCGGTCTTTGATGCGCGAGGCCACCAGGCCGATGAGACCCTCGTGCCAGGTGTCGTCGTAGAGGCACAACCCCGCCGGCATGGCGCCACTCAAATCCAAGTCTTCCAGGACTTTGTTGGCCTCGGCCTGCATCTGGGCCTCCTTGGCCCGCCGCGCCCGATTGAATTGTTCCAGGCGAGCGGCCAGTGCCTGGGCGGCCCTGGGGTCATCGCAGATGAGACACTCCACCCCGATGCTCATATCGTCCATGCGCCCGGCGGCGTTGAGGCGGGGACCGATAAAATAGCCCAGGTCGGCGGCGGTCAACTGGGCCTGGGGACGCCCCGCCGCTTGGATCAAGGCGCCGAGGCCGGGGACGCAGCGCCCGGCCCGGATTCGCCGCAGGCCCTGGGCCACCAGAATGCGATTGTTGTGATCCAACGCCACCACATCGGCCACGGTCCCCAAGGCGACCAGGTCCAGCCACTGGGCCAGGTTGGGCTCGGGGCGGGCCTTGAACCAACCTCGGTCCCGCAGGCGGGCCCGCACTGCCAGCATCAGATAAAACGCCACCCCGACCCCGGCCAGGTGTTTGCTCGCAAAGGTGCACTCGGGTTGGTTGGGGTTGACGATGGCATCGGCCAAGGGCAGTTCGCTGCCGGGGAGGTGATGGTCCGACACCACCACCGTCATCCCCGCCGCCTTGGCGGCGGCCACCCCCTCCAGGCTGGCGATGCCGTTGTCCACGGTGAGGAGCAGTTGCCCCCCCTTGGCCGCCGCCAGGGCGACCAACTCTGCACTCAAGCCATAGCCCTGGGCAAAGCGACTGGGCACCAAGTAGTCCACCGAACCATGGCCCATGGCCACCAGGGCCCGCCACACCAAGGCGCAGCTGGTGGCGCCGTC
Source organism: Candidatus Competibacterales bacterium (assembly GCA_050330975.1). GTDB lineage: Bacteria > Pseudomonadota > Gammaproteobacteria > Competibacterales > Competibacteraceae > JBHJHK01. Next base: position 29,906 of record JBHJHK010000128.1, read on the forward strand.
GGCATCGTAGTCGGCTACGATCACCACGGGCTGCTGGGACACCACCGCCGCCGCCAGTTGCTCGGCGGCGGCGTCCATCCCCTTGAGGTCCAAAGGGCTCAACAAGCACTCCAGCCCCCACGCCAACTCCCGGGGGTCGCGAATCTGGCGGTGGGCGTAGACCCGCTGGAGCACCGGTGGCACCGGCAGGGGGGGCAACGGTTCGACCCGCTCGTAGCGGCGGATGTGCACCGTCACGGGGCATCCCGCCACAAAGCATACGGTTGTCCCCGGCGCCACAACTGCCAGCGCTGGCGGGCCGTGGCCCGAAACCGCATCCCGTCGCCGCCATCCACCACCAATTCCCCCAAGCCCCGTCCCAATAGCCTCCAAGCCGGGGCCAACCACTGGCGCTCCAGGGTCTCGATGGCAGTCACCCAAGCCGCTACATCCCCCCGTCGCCGCGGTTCAAAGGCCTGTTCCCACCACAGCCAGTGGTCCCCGGGGGCCGCCTTGGCCCGCCACTGACCAAAGTCAGCGGGCAGCGGCGCGACCTCCACGCCGCCCCAGCGCCCGAGACCCGCTACCAGGGCGTTTTGGGGGTCACTCCAGGCGCTGCGCCACGGCGGTTGCGGGGGGGGTGGGGGCAAACTGCCGCCGCCCCAAAGCCACAGGCTGTTGACAGGGGCCAACCCCTTGGCCCTTCGAGCCTCGTTGACGGGCAGGCCGTGGAATAACATTTGGATTTCCGTCAAATGACCGGCGAAGCGCCCGGCGTCGGCGCCGGCCAACCCGTTGGAGGGCAAAGGCCCCAGGGTCAGAGACTCCAAGGGTGTCGTGATCAAACGGGGAGCCCCCTCGAGGCTCAGGTACCAGCGCCTGGGATGGGGCGTCCACAAGGTGAGGTCGGGACGGGCCAACTGTTGGCGGTAAGCCGCCCCCAGGCTCTCGGTCTCGGCAGGGGTCAGTGAGGGGGCGGGGTCCAGCAAGGTGAGCCGCGCCACGTCGGCCCCAAGACAGACGGGATCGGCCCGCAGCCAATAGCCGCGGCGGGTGTCTAGGCCGTCGAACGCCCCGGTGAGGGACGCCACCGGCAGGGGATTGGACGGGTGGCCGACACCCCAGGCCGCCAGGGCAGCGGCGGTGGGGTGGGCGGGCCAGGCCTCCCCCTGGCCGCGGGTCAACAGAGCCGTCAAACGGGGAGCACGAACCGAGGGCAACGGGCCGGAGAGCCGGGGAAACCGCAGCCCCGGGACCGCCAAAAACAGCCTGATCGCCCCGTTGGGAGACCGCCCCTTCACGTCGCCCCGAGGTTCTCGAGGCGCAGCCGAACCACAGAGCCGCGAATGGAGGCCAAGCCCTCGATGTGCGCCAGGGCCTGGTTCATCTGCCCCTCCCTCACCCGGTGGGTCACCATGACCACCGGGACGTCGTCGGCGCCCGGCAGGGGCTCTTTTTGTAACAGCGCTTCGATGCTGATGTGGGCATCGGCGAGAATCCGGGTCACCTCGGCCATCACCCCCGGGCGATCCAGCGCCCGCATCCGCAGGTAATAGGCCGTCTCCACCGCCGCCAGCGGTACGATGGGGGCATCCACCAGGTGATCGGGTTGGAAGGCCAAGTGGGGCACCCGGTGGTCGGGGTCGGCGGTGAGGACCCGCACCACGTCGACGATATCGGCCACCACCGCCGAGGCGGTGGGTTCCCCCCCGGCCCCGGGGCCGTAGTACAGGGTTTGGCCCACGGCGTCGCCGTCCACCAACACGGCGTTCATGGCGCCGTTGACGCTGGCCAAGGGGTTGGACTTGGGAATCAAGGTGGGGTGGACCCGCAATTCCACCCCGGTCTCCCCCTGGCGGGCCAGGCCCAAGTGCTTGATACAATAGCCCAGTTCCGAGGCATAGCGGACGTCTTCCCCCCGGACGGCCGCGATGCCCTCCACGGCGACCCGGTCGTATTGCAAGGGGATGCCAAAGGCGATGGAGGCCAAAATGGTGAGCTTGTGGGCGGCGTCGATGCCTTCGATATCAAAGGTGGGGTCGGCTTCGGCAAAACCCTTGGCTTGCGCTGCTGCCAACGCCGTATGGAAGTCCTGACCATCCAGGGCCATGGCGCTGAGGATGTAGTTGCTGGTGCCGTTGATGATCCCCGCCACCCCGGTGATGCGGTTGCCCGCCAGGGCTTCCCGCACCGCCTTGATAATGGGGATACCCCCGGCCACCGCCGCTTCAAAGGCCACCACCACTCCCCGTTCCCGGGCGACGGCGAAGATCTCGTTGCCGTGGTGGGCGATGAGGGCCTTGTTGGCCGTCACTACGTGTTTGCCGTTGGCGATGGCCCGGAGTACGAGGCTTCGGGCGGGCTCCAGGCCCCCTAGCAACTCGACGACGATATCGACGTCTTCAGCGTCCACCACGGCGCTGGGGTCGGTGCTCAAGGGAATGGCGTCGGGGTTGGGGCGCTCGAGGCGCCGCACCACCGCCCGCTGGATGGCGATGCGTCGTCCGGCGCGGCGGTTGATGTCCGAGGCGTTGCGGGTCAGCACCCGCGCCGTGGCGCTGCCCACGGTGCCCAGGCCCAAAAGGCCGATGTTGACGGGAGTCATAGGCGATTAATAGCGTTAGAAAGGTGTTGTTATGGGGTTGTGGGCTGAGTTCAAAAGGGCACAGGTCAGATGGTCTTGGGCCAATAGTCTAAAGGGCTTTGCCGCTGAGACAACTACTGCGATGAAACCTAACCCCCGAGATGTCGACCAAAACCCCTATCGACCCCCGTGGACTTCTGTGTATCGGGGCGGATCAACACCGAACTATCACGGAGAATCGCGATGCACCTGAGTCTGGATCGGGATCGCACCCTCAACACCATTCGCGCCTACCGCGAGGGGGCTTTGACGGTCAACGATGGCATGGTTGTCGAGCGCTCGTTGCTCATCATGCCCGACCAGTTGGTCACCGATTGGCCACCCCAGTCCCTGGGGGAATTGGAGCCCCAGCACTGCGAACGCCTGGCCGAGCTAGAGCCGGAGCTGGTCATCCTCGGCACGGGGGCCCAACAGCAGTTTCCCCACCCCCGCCTTACCCAAGGTCTCTTGGAGCGCCAGATTGGCGTCGAAGTCATGGCCACTGGCCCCGCCTGCCGCACCTACAACATCGTCTGCGCCGAGGGACGGCGGGTGTTGGCGGCTTTGTTTATGATCTGAATACAACGACAGGCCCCACGACTCAGAAGATGGTATATTAGCCTTAACAATCACAACCATTGAACACACAACCATTAAACAATGGGAAGCGCCCGTGACCGACGATATCATCGCCCTGCGCGTCAACGTGTTGCAGAGCTTTGAGGCCATGGTGAAGGCCCTTGGGATCTTCACCATGGCGCTGGCGGAGGAAAGCCTCCCGGCGTGGGTGTCCCGCAGCGAGCAAGAGCGCCTCGACGAGGTGGCGGTGCGGGTCAAGGCCGTGGCGGTGTTCAGCGCCCTTTGGTACGAGGACGGTCAAGACGGCCGGGAAACGGTCACCTGCCCCGGGCTCATCGGCGCCAGCCGTGACACCATGGCCGTGGCCGGTGCCTGCAACGACGCCAAAGACGCCTTTAAGGCGGCGGTGTTGGCCCTCAAGCGCATGCCGCGCCTCAAGCTTCAAGACATCATGGGGGACCTTCAAACCCGAAGCCCCCTGGTGGGGTTGGCCATGCGGCGCATGGGGGTGGCGCGCCTCAACCTAAAACAGGCCTACCGCCACGTGCCCCTGTTGGACGCCCGCCCCCTCAAGGTGGGCTTTACCTGGTCGAAACAGGGCCGCACCATCCAGCGCACCACGGTGGCCGAGGCCCGCCAGCTCCTCGAGCGACGGCGGGAATCCCCCCAAGTCCAGTGGGAACTGGCCCAATTGGACGGCATCCCCGAAGGCGAAATGCTGGCCCGGGTGCGGCGGGTCTGTCCCCACGTGCGGGCCAACATCGTGTTTCCCGCCGATCACGACCCCCCCAGGCGCCTGATCCAAGCACCCTTGCCCCTCTTGCTACCCTTGGCCCCTGGAGAACCGTTGCCGGAGTTCGTCCCGGTACCCGTTGAACCCACCCCCACCCCACGCCTCCAGCGCTCCGACGTACGCCTGGAAGAAGAGGCCTTTTTGCCCTCGGTGCGGGTCCACCGCTATCGCCCCGCCTACCGCTGACCCCCCGCCCCCTGGGCCTCGGGCTCGATGAACTCCAGGCCCCCCATGTAGGGGGCCAGGGCCGCGGGGACGCGAATGCGGCCTTTGGCGTCTTGGTTGTTCTCCATGATGGCCACCAAGGTGCGACCCACGGCCAAACCCGAGCCATTGAGGGTGTGGACCAGTTCTGGCTTTTCCCCATCGGCGCGGCGAAAGCGGGCCTGGAGGCGGCGGGCTTGAAAGTCCTCGAAGTTGCTACACGAGGAGATCTCTCGGTAGCGCTTTTGGCTGGGGAGCCACACCTCCAAATCGTAGGTCTTGGCGGCGGAAAAGCCCAAATCGCCCCCACACAAGGCCGCGACCCGGTAGGGAAGCTCCAGGCGCTGCAACACCGTCTCGGCGTGGTGGGTCAGGGTCTCGATGGTTTCATAGGACGCCTCGGGGGCAGTGATCTGCACCAGCTCGACCTTTTCAAATTGGTGCTGGCGGATCATCCCCCGGGTGTCCTTGCCATAGGATCCCGCCTCGCTGCGAAAGCACGGGGTATGGGCGGTGAGTTTGAGGGGTAGCGCCTTGGCGTCCAAGATGGCGTTGCGAACCAAGTTGGTCAACGGCACTTCGGCGGTGGGAATCAAGTAATAGGGCGCCTCACCCTGGAGGGCAAATAGGTCGGCGGCGAACTTGGGCAGTTGCCCCGTGCCCCGCAAGCTATCGGCGTTGACGATGGCCGGGACGTAGCACTCCTGGTAGCCGTGTTCGGTGGTGTGGAGGTCCAGCATAAAGTGGATCAACGCCCGGTGGAGGCGAGCCAACGGCCCCTTGAGGACGCTAAACCGCGACCCGGTGAGCGTAGCCGCCGCCTCGCCGTCCAACAGGCGTCCCCCCAGGTCCACGTGGTCTTTGGGGGTGAAGTCAAACGCCAACGGTTCCCCCCAACGCCGCACCTCGAGGTTGTCATCTTCGCTTTTACCCGCCGGCACCGTGGCGTGGGGGGCATTGGGCAACTCCAGCAGAAACTCATCTAGCTGCTCTTGGACTTCCCGCAGGTCGTCTTGGGCCCGCTTGAGACGCTCGTTGAGCTGGTTGACCTCGGCGCGCAAGGGCTCGATATCCTCACCGCGCCCCTTGGCGACGCCGATGGCCTTGGAGCGCTGGGTGCGCTCGCTTTGCAGTTCTTCGGACTGGGTCTGGAGGGCCTTGCGCAGGGTTTCCAGGCGGGAAAAGCGGGCGATATCCAAAGCAAAGCCCCGGACGGCGAGGCGCTGGGCCAGGGCGTTGGGGTCAGTGCGCAACTGTCGCGGATCCAGCATGACGGCAACACTCTCGATGGCAGCGGGGAAAAGATTACGGGTTGGGGTGGCTCGGGGGGACGATCTCCGCCATGCCCGCCTGCTTGACAACGCGATCTAGGGCCACCAAGACCTCTAGCAACTGGGCAAAGCGCCCCAACGCCCAGGCGTTGGGGCCGTCGCTCAAGGCGTTGTCGGGATCGGGGTGGGTTTGCATAAACAGCCCACTCACCCCGGCGGCCACGGCCGCCCGGGCCAGGGGGGGAACCATCTCCCGCAGCCCCCCCGAGGCGTGTCCCCGGCCCCCGGGGAGTTGGACGGCGTGGGTGGCGTCGAACACCACGGGGCACTGAGTGGACCGCAACCAGCTCAAGGCGCGCATATCCGCCACCAGGTTGTTGTAGCCAAAGGACACACCCCGCTCACAGACCATGAGCTGGTCGTTGCCCACAGCTCTGGCCTTGGCCACCACCGGCTCCATATCCCAAGGGGCCAAAAACTGACCCTTTTTCAAATTCACAGGCCTCCCCTGGCGGGCGACATTCTGGATGAAATTGGTCTGGCGGACCAAAAAAGCCGGGGTCTGCAACACATCGACCACCGCGGCCACCTCGTTGAGTGGCGTGTCTTCGTGGACGTCGGTGAGGACCGGCACTCCAATTTCCCGCCGCACCGCCTCGAGGATGGCAAGGCCCGCCTCGAGGCCTGGACCGCGAAAGCTCTGGTGGGAGGTGCGGTTGGCCTTGTCAAAGGAAGACTTATAGATAAAGGGCACCCCCAAGGCGTCGGTGATCTCCTTGAGTTGCCCGGCAGTGTCCAACGCCAGTTGGCGCGATTCGATGACACAGGGACCGGCGATGACGAACAGCGGTCGGTCGAGGCCCACCTCAAAATCGCAGAGTTGCAACGTTGCATCTCCTCGGGGAAACGGTGGTGATTAGACGGCGCAATCGTGGAGGTGGACCACCCCCTGGAGCTCGCCGTGGTGAGAGACCACCAAGGCTGTGATATTGCGCCGGTGCATGAGTTCTTGGGCGTCGATGAGCCGGGTACAGCTGGTGATGGTCACGGGGTCCTTGGTCATGATTTGCGTGGCGATGAGTTCGGCAAAACCCGCTAGGTGGCTCTCCACCGCCCGCCGCAGGTCGCCGTCGGTGATGATCCCCACCACCCGCTGCCCTTCGGCGACGATGGCCACCCCCAACCGCCCCCGGGAGACGGTGTGGACCACTTCGGCCATGGGGCTTTCGGGGTGAACCACCGGCAGCCCCTCCTTGCGCATCACTTGCTCGACGCGGGTAAACAGACGCCCTAGGCGTCCACCGGGGTGGAAACGGGCGAAGTGTTCGCTGCGAAATTCCCGGGCCTCCATGAGGGCCACCGCCAGGGCGTCCCCCATGGCTAGGGCCGCGGTGGTGGAGGCGGTGGGGGCCAACTGGAGGGGACACGCCTCCTTGGCGACGGCCACGTCGAGGTGAACGCGGGCGGCCTGGGCCAGGGTCGAGCGGTCGTTGCCGGTCATGGCCACCAGGGCGTTGCCGTTGTCGCGCAAGAAAGGTACCAAACGCACCACTTCTTCGGTCTCGCCGGAGTGGGACAAGGCCAAGAAGATGTCCTCGGGTGCCACCATCCCCAAGTCGCCGTGGTAGGCCTCGGCGGGGTGCATAAAAAAGCTCGGGGTGCCCGTGGACGCCAGGGTGGCACTGATCTTTTGAGCGACGATGCCCGACTTACCCATCCCACTCACCACCACCCGCCCCCGCGCCTCCAACAAGGCCGCTACGGCCCGGTCGAAGTCGTTGGTCAAGCGCTTTGCAAGGTCGGTGATGGCCATGGCTTCGATGGCGAGGACCCGACGGGCGACATCAATGTGATTGGCCATAGGCGATCGATAGAGTTGTTTTTAGACAATAGGGCAAAATCTTCGATTCTGGGCTACTATGACACACTCGATCGACGGGTGCCTAGGGTCTAGCGCTCAACTGCTGACCTTCGTCTGCCGGAGTTGAGAGGGGCGAAAAATGGTATGGCGGTAAAAAAAAAATTTGGTGACAAACGAAACTAGCGCCACAATCCCAACGGCCAGCAGGTAATGCAACTGCCCCAAGAGGTGCAGCGACAAAAACAGCCCGTATTCTAGGCCGCGAAACACCAACGAGGATCCAGTGTACTGGACAAACTGGAGCAAAAGCGCTCCGCGGCTGTTGGGATAGACGTAGTAACGCAGGCCGAGGAAATTTTGTACCAAGGCGACGGCCAACGCCAGGGGATAGGCTATGACCTCAGAGAGGCCGAATACCTCGTGGGCCAGGGCCGTCACAGCCATCGTCGTCACCAAGCTAGCAACAGCCACCTGACCGAACCGCAGGCCAGCGAAATATAGAATCCGATTGGTCTGCGGGTTTCCCATGGTCTTTCCCCCAGTTTTCTCAGGGATTAGGCGTTGAATCGCTTGACCAACATATCGGCCAGCAGGGCGAACAACACGGCGTTGAGGGTGAACATGGCCAGGATGACGGTCTTATCCGTCAGATCGCCAATGATAAACACGTCATAGCTGGCGCTGACCAAAAACCCCATGCCCAGCAAGGCAATGACAGGGGTCAACGCCCGGATCGGGGCAAAGTACATTCCAGTCCGCAAAATCAACTGGCAAAAACGCAGGGTATCGCGAATGGGCTTGATTTTCGACTGACCAATACGAGCCTTATAGGCGATGGGTTCGTAGTGGACCGCTTGTTCGGCGCACAAAAAGGCGATGGTCACTGTCGTGGTAAAGCTGAAGGAATTGGGCAAGAGCTTTAGGTAGGGCAATGTCACAGCACGGCGAAACACCCGCAACCCGGAATTCATATCGGGCACTGACTCACCCACTAGAAAACTCACCCAGGCCTTGAGGAAGATCTTGGGGATGGCTCGCAACTTGGAGTACTGGACATCGCTTCCCACCCGGGCCCCCACCAGCATATCCAGCTGCCGGTCCCGGGCCATGGCCACCAATTGGGGAATGCGATGGTTGGGGTAGGTGCCGTCGGCGTCGGTGATGACCACAAATTCGCTCTTGGCCTGGCGAAAGCCCGTTTTCAAGGCGGCTCCGTAACCCCGGTTGCGTTTGTGAGTCACAACACGGAGTTGGGGAATGCGAGCTTCGAGTTCGGCGAGAATGGCGGGACTGCGGTCTTTCGAACCATCGTCGACCACGACGATGTGAAAGGGGCGTTCCCCCATGAGTTCCTGACTCAGTTCCTCCAGGGTCTCGGCGATGGCGCCCTCTTCGTTATAGCAGGGAATGACGACGGTGAACTCGGCCTCAGAGGTCACAGGGGGGTTCCGCGCAGTGTTGGCATATGGGGGCACCTCAAGTCGCTACAGTGAGGGCTTCGAGGCGGCGTTGAAGATCGTTGCAAAGGTCCATCACCCCAGGGGCAACAGCCGGGGGGGGAGACTTTCCCACCGATCGCGGGGAGATAAACTCACCTAGGGTTTCGCGGTATTCCAGACCCAAAAAGGCGAAAATCGCCGCCAGTTGTCCGTGGGGCGCCTGGACGAGGCGCTCGTACTGGACGACCCGTACCCGGGCATCGCATTCGAGCAGCTGCTCAAACAGCAGGGCGTTGCGCATGTACCAAAACAGCCCACAGGCCGTGGCGCCATTCACGCCCTCCCGGCCATGGTCCACCACTGCCTGTGCCACGGCGGGGGAGACGGCACGAGTAATCCAGTTGGTGTCGAGGCGCCCCGCCACCACGGCGTCGATGGTTTCGCGGTGGGTGTCGGGACCCCACAGGGCCAGGTGGGAGTTGACGACATCGCGAAAGTCCCGGAACACCCACAGGGCCCGCGCGGGGGCAAAGGTAGCCAGGAGGTCCTTGAGGTGTCCCGATTCCAGCAACGCCTTGATCACGACCCGGGGACAGTGCGCCCGGCCCACCAGGGACTGGATGACCTCGGGGGGGCGCATGAGGTAGTTGTCAAACGCCTTGGGGTCGTACTCGTGGTAGACCCAGGTATCGCGGCTGCGCTCCAGGGCGGTCATCACCATGTTGGTCCCCGAGCGCTGGCAACCGGCCACCAACACCGTCTCCGGCGGGGATTGGGGAGATGTCCAACTGCGCCAGCCCTGGGCCAAGCGCTTGCTGGTCAAAAACTGCTGACGCATCAACTTGCGCTGGGCCCGGGCGATGAGACTACCGGGGTTTATTTGCACCTTGGGAGATCTCCAAACCCTATTCGTCCCACCAGCTCCACGAGCCCGGGATCATGGTCGAGCAAAGGTAGAGGGGGCAGGGACCCCTGTCAAGGGCAGGGATACCCCACCCCCCGGAGACATGGACCATCTATATCGACACCCAAAGGCCAACGACCCACGATTGATCAACCTTCCTCCGGGGGCAGGCGGTAAATGGCCACCGGCGGGTGGGGTTCTGCCAGACGGCGGTAGATGCCGGTGGGCACGTAGTCTTTAGCCCCCAAGCCATCTATCAAGCGGGCCAGCAGCTTCTTCTCTGAGCGGTGGCTCCACACCTGCTGCCAATCGGCCTTGGGAACAAAATGGGCGTTCCAATCTTCCGCTACGAAAAAACCGGCTTTGGTGGGATCGTAGAAGTACAGCTGACCAGGGGACGGCGGATCGGCCGCCACCACGCGATCGGCCAGCCCCTCGGCCCGCAGCAAAAAATCGGCCATGGCGCGGGTGGTGGGATCGGTCTGGATCACCTCTTCTCGGGAGGCGGCATAGTCGATCAGACGCCTCTCGGCGTAGAGTCCCATTCCCGAACGGGCATCCATAAAGATCACGTTAGAGCCCACCATGACCAAGACCAACAATCCCACCCCGATCCTGGCCCCCCAAGTCTCGACCACTCTCACCCGGGCCACGGTGAGCCCCCACTGAATAAAAAACCCGAGACCCAACGCGGCGACAAAGACGGGCAAGGCGTAATAGCGGGGTAGAGGACGCAAAAACAACAAGCAGTTACCGATTACAAACCACACCGCCATGACCAACAAGAGGAGCCGAGCCGTGGTTCTCGTCGCAGGTGAGCGTGGCCCCAGGGACAAAAACAACAGCGCGGGCAATCCCAAGGTGAAGACCAGCCCATAGTAGGGTTCGACGAAGATCAAGACATAGGGATCTAGCCAGTTGTTGACGTGGACCAGGTTCGACACCGGCGCGGCGTTGGCGATTTTGTCGAAATCGAAATGATCCAGGACTTTGCTGAGCAAATCCTCCTGTACCAACGCCTCCGCCACGGCGGTATCCCCCCCCGAATTGGTGATATCGGGACTGGAGAAACTGATCTTCAACCGGTAGAAGGGATCGTCCTGGTAGACCTGATAGACCGCCATTTCGGCGAGGCAAACACAGGCGAACAGCACCAGGGCCACAGAGGTGACCCACCGCCGCAACGGCCACCCCAACAGCCAAATCAGGCCGAAAAACCCCACCAAACCGGCCGCCGTCTCCCGAGTGACAAAGGCCAACCCCAGCATCACCCCCGCAGCGGCCATCCAGCCCAGGGCGTGTTGGGGGCGTCGCTGGGCCAGCAACAGCGCCAACAGTGCGCTGGCCTCGAAGAACAACTCGGCGATGGTGGGCCTGGGATTGGTACCGAAACTGGCGATCAAAGGCGCGGTGACCACCAACAAGGTGGCGAGAAAACCCGCCGTCTTGCCCATGAGCACTTTGGTAGCGGCAAACGTGACGCCGGCCAACAACAAGTAGTAAAGCCCCGCCACCCCCACCACGGCGGCTTCGCGGGTGCCCACCAGGGACAGGGCGATGGCCATGGGGACCACGATGGGGTGGCGCAGTTCCCAATGGGTGCTCCCCAGATAAGGTACCTGATCGAGCCAGCCCTCGGCGCCTTTGATGTAGTGCCAATCGTCCAATAGCCAGCCTTGGTAACCAATAAAGGCCAAGGCAAAAGACCCGACCACGGCCACCAACACCATGACCCACAGTAACCCTTCACAGAGGACCTGCTTGCGACTCACCAACTCCCTACCTCTTCTGTGCTGCGGCTCTCAAACCACAATAGCATGCCCCATTTCCCCAGTTTATTTGTCAAAAACTGTCCCAGACCCTCCGGGCTGAGCTAGCCCTGGCATCTGCCACGGTGTATAGTAACCTCTGGACCCAAAGGTCGGGTCACCGCCATAGATGTCGCGATGAATCTGATGTCGCGATGAATCTCGGGGCCCGAGTTTATCGTCACCTTTCCCTCGATCAATCTTTTCCCCGATCAATTCAGCCGAAAAAGTCCTCCATCACCTTGTGTGCCCTCACCCGTTTTTGGCTGCGCCTCCGAGGGCGCTGGCGCGCCCTGGGCGCCGGCAATATTCCCTTCTATCTCCTCCATCGCGCCCTTGCCCCTTGGCAACCCCGCTTGGCCTTCCAGCGTTATTTCTTCGTCGCCCAGCCCGTGACCCCAGGTCATCCCCCCTTGGCGGCGACGGCCAACATCACCGTGCGTCCCTTGGCGAGCCAAGACTGGCGGGGGGAACACTGGACTGCCCCCATCCACCGGGATACGGCCGAAATCGCCCGCCGCCGGTCCCTGGGCTGCGATTGTTTGGAGGCATTCCGCGGCGATCAGCTGGTGGGTTGGTTGTGGCTTTGCTACACCCCCTATCGCGAATCAGAGGACCGCTGTAGCGCCATCCCCGAGACCCCGGCCTGGGCCTTTGACCTCGACGTCTACATCGTGCCCAGCGCCCGTCTCAGCAAAGCCCTGATAGCGCTGTGGCGGGCTGCCAACAACCATTTGGCAGCCCGCCACATCCCGTGGACCTACAGCCGCATCTCCGCCTTCAACCCAGGATCCCTGGCGGCCCATCGACGTCTGGGGGCCCGCGTCGTCGCCAGGGCTTGCTTTTTGCGCCTGGGACGCTGGCAACTGGTCACGGCGTCGGTCAAACCCTACTTCCACATGACGGGCTCGCCCCTTTACTATCCCCAGCTGTGGCTCCATCCGCCTCGGCACCCAGGAGGTCGTCCATGATACCCATCTGCCGTCTCGGCACCATTGGCCGGTTGGCCCTGTTAATCCCCGGGATTTTGGGGGCGCTGGGGGCTTCGGGGGAGGTCACTCAACCCAAGGCCGCCATCGACTACGACATCATTTACGTACGCCAACCTCGCCCCCATGGAGACCGGCAACCCCGTTGGCCCGACTTCGAGCGTCCTTACCACGCCGAGCCCGGATCCGATTTGGTGCTGCTGCGCCCCGACGGCAGCGAGCGCATCCTCGCCGACACCACAGAAGACGCCGTCATCGATCCGGCCATATCCTTCGATGGCCGGCAGGTGTTTTTTGCCGTCCTCTATCGCCCCGACGAGGACATCGGCCGCAATCCCCACAAATCCGGGGGAGCCGATTTGTTTCGCCTGAATATCGCCACCGGTCGCGGCCGACAGCTGACCTTCGACGGCCGCGATGGGGTTTTCAATACCGGACCTTGGCCATTGCCGGGTGACCGCTTGGTGTGGACCAGCACTCGCTCCGAGCTCAAGGCTGTCAAGGCGAGACGTCGCTGGGTCAGCCAACTGTGGACCATGGACCTCGACGGTACCAATGTCGAACGCATCACTCCCATGACCCACCAAAGTGTCCTCCATCCCATGGTCCTCAAGGATGGGCGCATCGCTTTCTCCACCATGGAGGGCCAGGGCAACCGCTCCATGCAGCTGTGGGGGGTATGGGCCATCTATCCCGACGGTCGCCACTGGGAGCCACTGATGTCGGCGTTCAATCGCGGCAACGGCTTCCACTTCATGACCCAGTTGTCCCAGGGGAACCTGGTGGTCAACGACTACTACCGCCTCAACAACTTCGGTTTTGGCTCGTTGTATCGCTTTCCCGCCAGCTCCAACTACGGCACCCCCTTTTTCCACGGCGCCGATGGGGGTGAAGGTTTTATCACCAATCGCTACGGCAAGGCGCTTCCCTTTGCGCCCCGGGGCACGGTCGATTTAGCACCCTGGGCAAACTCTTCCGATCAGCCCGCTCGAAAGCCCAAGGGCTGTGAGGATAACGCCTGTCGGGTGGGCAAACTCACCCACCCAAGCGCTGCCCCCGACAACGACCTTCTGGTGGTGTGGTCGCCGGGCTCGGTCAACGCCAAGGGACACCAACTGCCATGGCCCGATAGCGGGCTGTACATCATCGACCAGGGCGAGCCCGTGGCGAGCCCCAAAGAGCTATATCTCGTCAAGAACGACCCCGCCTACAGCGAAGCCTGGCCCCGGGCGGTGCTGCCCTACCGAGATATCTACGGTG
>JBHJHK010000129.1:0-5700 GCA_050330975.1 Candidatus Competibacterales bacterium
GGTTTGCTGGGCGATACACGCCTTGGTGGCGACGACAAAGCGCTCCCCCCCCACCGCCCCCATGGAGCCCCCCATAAAATTGAATTCAAAGGCCGCCGCCACCACCGGGATGCCCTTGACGGCACCCTTGAACACCACCAGGGCATCCCGCTCACCGCTGTCCCGCTGGGCCTGGATCAAGCGGTCCCGGTAGCGGCGGCTGTCGCGAAAACGCAGGAAATCCGTGGGCTCCACTTCGCCGCCCAACTCGTCAAAGGCCTCGGGGTCCAAAAACCACTCCAGGCGCTGTCTTGCGCCAATGCGGCGGTGGTGGCCGCACTTGGGACACACCTGGAGGTTGCGCTCTAGCTCGGCCCGATAGAGGATCGCCCCACAGGCGTCGCACTTGATCCACAACCCCTCGGGGACCTGGCGCTTGGTATTGGTGTCGGTGCGAATCCGCGAAGGAACCAGTTTTTCAAACCAAGTCAAGGGACGACCTCGCCGGGTGCCGGGCTCTGGGCCCTGTCGTCAAAGCGGCGGACGGCGGCGACAAAGGCCGCCATCCGCGCGGGGTCCTTGCGGCCCCTGGCCCGCTCCACCCCCGACGAGACGTCGACGGCAAAGGGTCGGACTTGGCTGAGGGCGGCGGTGACATTGGCGGGATGGAGTCCCCCGGCCAGGATCACGGGCTTTTCAAAGGCGGTGACCCGATGCCAGTCAAAGGTTTTCCCGGTGCCCCCGACACCGCTGGCCCCGTGACTGTCCAGTAATAGCCCCTGGGCGTCGGGGTAGCGGGCGGCGAAGGCGGCGGGCGCCTCCCCACCATCCCCCATGGGTACCGCTTTGATGTAGGGCAGGGCAAAGCGGCGGCACAACCCAGGGGACTCATGGCCGTGGAACTGTAGGACGGCCAGGGGCACCGTGGCCAATACCGCCTCGACCCAGGGGGCCTGTGGGTCGACGAATAACCCGACGGCGGCGACAAAGGGCGGCAGGGCGGCCACCACGGCCGCCGCCGTTTGGGGGTCCACAGCCCGTGGGCTTTGGGGGTAGAACACCAGGCCCACGGCGTCGGCGCCACAGGCGGCGGCCGCAGCGGCGTCGGCAGGGGTGGTGAGGCCGCAAATCTTGATGCGGGTGCGGTGAGTCATAAAAGGTGGGCCGTTAGAAACGCAGAACGTGGGACTTCACAGCGTGAAAAGACGACGAATCAGGTGGGGGATTATAGCGACCCCAGCTCCCGGGGGCCACGGTCTAAGGGAAAGGCTGTGCCGGCCAGCCGTGGGTATCGACCTGCGCTTTCAAAGGGCGAGGCCGGTGTGGATTCACCCCCAACGCCCCCGCAAAACCCAGACCTCACAGGGCCTCGGGGGGGGGCGGGGGCTTTGGCAGGGCAACGGCGTGGTCGTAGCTCACCGCCATGAGGCACAGACCCTGGGCCGGGGCGGTGACGCCGGCACGGGTGCGATCGCGGGCGGCGAGGACGGCCTCGGCCCAGGCCACCTCCCGGTCGCCGCCGCCGATGGCTAGCAGGATACCCACCAGGTTGCGCACCATGTGGTGGAGGAAGGCGTTGGCCTCGACATCCACCCAAAAGGCGTCTCCCCGGCGCTTGACGTCCACTGTGTGGACGGTGCGCACCGGGCTCTTGGCCTGGCAATCGGCGCCCCGCAGGGAGGAGAAATCCCGCTCGCCACAAAAGCTCGCGGCCGCCGCCACCATGGGTTCTAGGGCCAGGGGCTTGTGGACCCAAGCCCAGCGGGCAGCGAATAGCGCCGAGCGCTGGGGGCGATTGAGGATCTGGTAGCGATAGCGCCTGGCCTTGGCGCTGAAGCGGGCGTGGAAGGCATCGTCCACCACCTTGGCCCATTGGACGCTCACGTCCCTTGGCAAATGGCTGTTGGTGCCCAACACCCAAGCATGGGGGGGCCGTAGGGCGTCGGTGTCGAAGTGGATCACCTGACCCAGAGCGTGGACGCCGGCGTCGGTGCGCCCGGCGCACGTGATGGTCACTTCGTGGGCGGCGATGCGCCCCAAGGCCTTCTCCAGGCATGCCTGGACGGTGCGAACACCCGGCTGCTGGCGCTGAAAGCCCCGAAAGGCGCTGCCGTCGTACTCCACTCCCAGGGCAATGCGCATGGCCTCTCCAAAGCATCCGAAGTCGAGGGAACGCCGACGACAGGGCCCAGAGCCGCGCCCAAGCCCACCCTCCCGGCCGTTGGGGTCTATGGTGGCGACAATCCAGCAACCCTGGCAAGAAAAGCCTTTGTCCCCACGGCTTGGGCATTGGTGAGGGGCGATCAACGGGCCCCAAGCCACGGGCAACTCGCCCCGTGGACCTTTGCTTGACGGTAGCGATGACAAATGTTTAACGTAATGGTGGCCAGAGGCGGAGCAAAAAACCCCCAAGACCGGGAGAGTGACAATAACTTACTGCCATTCCTTTCCACTGCCGTCCGTTTGTCAATGGTTTCCTCCCACCCCGCGGCGCTGTCACCCCGCGGGTGGGGGGTGCCTTTGGAACCGAGGCCCGCGGCACACCCCTCGTCTCGGGGCGCCCACTGGCGACCAAGCACTGCTCTCTGCCCTCCCTCGTCTCTCCAGCCACCACCACTAAAGAGGCTGACACCTGTGGAATCCATGGATCCAAAAACCCTTTGGTTGATTATCTTTGTCGCCCTGTACTGGAGCTATTGCCTATTTTGGGGCATCAAAGGGGCCTTCACGTCCAAAACGGCGACTGACTACATGCTGGCCGGACGCGGCATCGGCCTGTGGGTATTTGTCCTGGCGGCGACGGCGACGTCGTTCTCCGGCTGGACGTTTGTCGGCCATCCCGGATTGATCTACCGCGACGGTTTGCAATACGCCTACGCGTCGTTCTACGCCATCACCATTCCCTTCACGGGTGTTTTGTTCCTCAAGCGCCAGTGGATGTTGGGCAAGCGCTTTGGCTTTGTCACCCCAGGGGAGATGCTGGCCGAATACCTCAAGTCCGACACGGCGCGACTGCTCACGGTATTGGTGGCCTTGGTGTTTTCCATTCCCTATCTCGGCATTCAGCTCCGGGCCTCGGGCTTTTTGTTCCACGTCCTCACCGACGGCGCCGTGGGCATCACCTTCGGCATGTGGCTTTTGTCGGCCGTGGTGGCCATCTACGTGGCCTCGGGAGGTCTGCGGGCCGTGGCCTATGTGGACACCCTCCAGGCCATTTTGTTGGCGGCGGGGATCGTCATCATCGGCTGTATCGCCATCTACTACATCCCCGACCTCCACGGCGGTCTAGCGGCCCTCACCGAGGTCAACAACGGCGCGGCCCAGTTCGGCAAGGTCACCCCCGACGGTTACAGCTCCTATATCGCCGTGCCGGGTGTCATACAATTTGTCTCCAGCGGACCCTCGGCAGAGGGCGGTGCCTGGACGGGCATCATGATTTTGACCTACATGTTCGCCCTCATGGGGATCCAGTCCTCCCCGGCGTTTTCCATGTGGGCCTTCGCCAACCGCACCCCGGCCCCCTTTGCCCCCCAGCAGGTGTGGGCTTCGTCCGTGGCCATTGGCTTGATCCTGTTTGTGTTCACCGCCTTTCAGGGTATCGGTTCCCACTTCTTGGGGGCCAACGCCGCGTTCATGGCCGCCCACCCCGACCTGGTCAACCCAGTGCTGGTGGAGGGTCTCAACAACCAAGATCTCATGAATTCCCAAGGCGCCCAGGGCAACCTGGTGCCCCAGCTCATCTGGCTCATGGGTGATACGGCGCCCTGGCTGGTGGGTCTGTTGTCGGTTTGCGCCCTGGCGGCCATGCAGTCCACCGGTGCGGGCTACATGTCCACCGCCGGCTCCATGATCACTCGGGACGTATTGCGGCGCTTCATCATGCCCAACGCCTCCGACAATGCCCAAAAGTTCTGCGGCCGGGCCGGGGTTATTTTTATCGTCCTCGCCGCCCTGCTAGTGGCCACCACCGCCACCGACGCCCTGGTGCTCCTCGGCGGCCTGGCGGTGGCCTATGGCTTTCAGATGTGGCCGGCCCTCATCGCCGTGTGCTGGTGGCCATTCCTCACCCGCTCGGGGATCGTCTTGGGCCTCATCGCCGGCTTGATCGCCGTGACCATGACCGAGAGCATCGGCGCCCAGGTGTTCGCCCTCATGGGCTACACCGCTGAGACCCAGCCCTGGGGTCGCTGGCCGTTGACCATCCACTCCGCCGGTTGGGGGATCTTCTGCAACCTGGGGGTCGCCATCCTGGTCTCCCTGGTGACCCAAGGGGGCAAGGCCTATGAGCACCGCATGACCTACCACAATTTCTTGCGGGAGCACGCCAGCCTGCCGGCCCACAAGAAGAGCCTGGTGCCCTTGGCCTGGATCATCACCTTGGCGTGGTTCTTCTTCGCCATCGGCCCTGGGGCCGTGATCGGCAACTGGCTGTTTGGCAACCCCAACGAGCCCGACACCTGGCTGTTTGGCCTCCCCTCCATCTGGACCTGGCAACTGCTGTTCTGGGCCTTGGGCTGCTTTATGATGTGGTTCTTGGCCTACCGCATGGAGTTGGCCACGGTGCCCGACCGCGAAGTGGAAGAGTTGGTGGAGCAGCCGGCCCAAGGGTCACTGGCCACCGGTCGCTAAACGGTCCTCACAATCCAACCTCGGGGCGAAGGGACGAGTCCAGTCCCCTCGCCCCGCCTCGTTTGGGCATCATGAACCCGCAGACCCTGTATTTTTGGCTGACGACCCTCGTCCTCGCCGGCCTGTTGTTTTTTCCCGTCAGCCAGGTGATTTTCGTCTTGAGCGTTCGGCGTCTCCAGCGCCTCAAACACGAGCCCCTCGACGCCGCCGAACTCCGCGGTCAGCGCCTTCGCGCTCGGTTCATCGCCGTGCTGCTGGTGCTCCCCTTCGCCTGGTTGTTCAATGGCTATTTGCTGAGACTCCCCCAATGAACACCACCAACGCCGCCACCGAGCGCCACGAGCGCCGCCACCGCTGGCTGTTAAACCTCGCCATCGTCCTCACGGTCGCCTGGGTCGCCTGGGCCCTCTACGACTATCTCAGCACCCGCCAGCCGGGGGACAATGCCTACTTTGCCGGGCAAAACGCCTTTGCCGACCAAAATTATTCCCTGGCATTGGTGAAGTACGACGAGGCGCTGGCCGAGGCTCCCGACCACCGTCCGGCAAAGGCTGGACGCGCCGAGACCCTCATCCTGCTAGAGCGGGAAGCCGAAGCCATCGCCCTCTACGAGCAATTGCTCACCGACACGGAAAACCCTGTGATGCGGGCCGCCTATTTGGCCAATCGGGGTATCGCCTTGGACCGCTCGGGGCGACACCGGGAGGCGTTGGCCAGCTACCGCCAGGCCTTGGCCTTGGATCGCCAGGGGGAAGTCCTCGATGGTCCCCACTGGCTGACGCGGTTTCTCCGCAACCAGCCAGAGCGGCCGCCGGGCATCGCCGAGCGGGCCGCCTATTTGGAGGCCCAGTTGGCCCTTCCCGAGGAGGAACGGGTGCTGCGGGTCGAAGACGTCGACGAAGCCCAGCGGCCCTACAAAAAATAGCTCGCCAACCTCGCCCTGGACTTCAAAAAGCGCCCAGACCCAGGATATCCACCAACAACACCCGCAGGCAGAACAAGAGGGCGATACAGCCAAACAACACGTGGACAAAGGGGCGATCGCCCTCTTGGTCCCGGTAGGTGAGGCCGTGGATGGCGATGACCCCGGTG
>JBHJHK010000130.1:0-2005 GCA_050330975.1 Candidatus Competibacterales bacterium
ACTCCCCCACAGCGCTGCCGGCCCCCCCGGCCACGGCGTTTTCCTCCAAGGTGACCAACCGGCCATGGCTGGTGGCCAGTTCGAGGATTAGGGCCTCGTCCAGGGGCTTGACGAAGCGCATGTTGACCACTGTGGCATCTAGCTGTTCGCCCACGGCTAGGGCCACCTCCACCATGGCGCCAAAGGCCAGCAACGCCAAGTCGCGGCCGCGGCGGCGCACCTCGGCCACCCCGATGGGCAGGGCGGTGAAGGCCTGTTGGACGTCGACCCCGGGGCCCTTGCCCCGGGGGTAGCGCACAGCTGCGGGACCGTCGTGGCAAAAGCCGGTGTAGAGCATTTGCCGGGCTTCATTTTCGTCCGCCGGAGCCATGACCACCATATTGGGAATGCAGCGCAAAAAGCTCAAATCGAAGCTGCCGGCGTGGGTGGGGCCATCGGGTCCCACCAGCCCCGCCCGGTCGATGGCGAACAGCACCGGCAGATTTTGCAACGCCACGTCGTGGATCAACTGATCGTAGGCCCGCTGGAGGAAGGTGGAGTAAATGGCTACCACGGGCTTGAGGCCGTCGCAGGCCATGCCCGCCGCCAGGGTGACGCTGTGCTGTTCGGCGATGGCCACGTCGAAGTAGCGCTCGGGGAAACGCTCGGAAAACTCCACCATCCCCGAGCCCTCCCGCATGGCGGGGGTGATGGCCACCAGTCGGCTGTCACGGCCCGCCATGTCGCACAAAAACTGGCCAAAGACCTGGCTGTAGGTGGGGCTGTTGCTGGGCTTTTTGGGCCCCATGCCAAGGCTTGGGTCGAAGATGCCCACGGCGTGGTAGGCCACGGGTGCGTCCTCGGCCAGTTTGTAGCCCTTGCCCTTGCGGGTGATGATGTGCAGCAGCCGCGGCCCCGGCAACGCCTTGAGGTTCTTGAGGGTGTGGAGCAAGGTGGGCAAGTCGTGGCCGTCGATGGGGCCGAAGTAGTTGAGGCCCATCTCCTCAAACAGCGTCCCCGGGACCACCATGCCCTTGACGTGGGCTTCGGCCCGCCGGGCCATCTCCCACATGGGGGGGGGCATGAGCCGCAATGCCTTCTTGCCCCCCTCGCGGATGCTGTAGAACATCTGCCCCGACAAGGTGCGGGTCAAGGCGGTGGTGAGGGCGCCCACGTTGGGGGAGATGGACATTTCGTTGTCGTTGAGGATCACCAACACGTCGGCTTTGAGGTCGCCGGCGTGGTTGAGGGCCTCAAAGGCCATCCCCGCCGTCATGGCCCCGTCGCCGATCACCGCCACCACCTGGCGCTCGGGGCGCTTGTGCTTGGCGGCGATGGCCATGCCCAAGGCGGCGCTGATGGAGGTGCTGGAGTGGCCCACCCCAAAGGTGTCATAGGGGCTTTCGCCGCGCTTGGGAAAGGGCGCTAGGCCGTTGAAGCGCCGGATAGTGGGCATCTGAGCCCGCCGGCCGGTGAGGATTTTGTGGGGATAGGTCTGGTGGCCCACGTCCCACACCAGGCGATCCTCGGGGGTGTTGAACACATAGTGGAGGGCGACACTCAGTTCGATGGTGCCCAAACCCGCGGCGAAGTGGCCGCCGCTCTGGGATACTGTGTGGATCAAACACTCCCGCAATTCGTCGGCGAGGGGCTCCAGTTGCTGTTCGGGTAAGCGCCTCAGGTCCTCGGGCGTGGCGATGGCGTCCAATAGAGGGTAGAACTGTTCGATGGTCATGGTCGCATGTCTCGGCGGGCACCGATCCGTCTAGGGCGTCCCAGGTACTCCCGGACCGTCGCCGTGGTGGTGGCGTTGGGGGGTCAATGTTGGCGTTCGACGATGAAGGTGGCGAGCCAGCGCAAGGGCTCGGCGGCGGCGTCGAAGGGCGCCAAGCTCTCCAGGGCTTGGTCGTGGTGGGCGCGCAGGTGGGCGCGGGGCCCGTCGCGGCCCCACAGAGCCGGGGTGGGGGGGGGGTGGGGCCGGCGGGCGGCGGCGGGGGGGTTTGGCCAGGGGGCCGGGGGGGGGGGT
>JBHJHK010000131.1:0-6798 GCA_050330975.1 Candidatus Competibacterales bacterium
TTGCAGAACATGACCGGCGTCGAGACCGTGGTCCTGGAGGGGGGAGACTTTCGCCTGTTGTTCGAGGGGGACGAGGTGGGCTTTAACGCCACCTTGACCGTGGACGGCGGCGGCCTCAACCAAGACCAAGACGCCATCGTCAACGGCGACAACGTGCTGTTATTCGCCCTGGATGTCACCGTCGGCGGCGGCGACGATCTCTTGGTGGGCACGGCCAACGGCGCCCTGGGGGACCGGTTGGACGGCGGCGGCGGCGACGATACCCTCATCGGTGGCCAAGGGGGGGCTGATACCCTCATCGGTGGCTCCGACGGCGACCTGTTGTTGGGGGAAGGCCAAAGGGATGTCCTCACCGGCGGCAGCGGCATCGACACCTTTGCCCTCAATAGCTTTGCCAGCGCCGACGTCATCACCGACTTCGCCGCCGAAGACTTCATCGCCGTCGACGTGCCCTTGGCCAATTTGCTCACCGTCGGGGGGGGCACGGCGCAGGCCGACACGGTCAACGTCACCCTGGCCACGGTACCGGTGTTGGTGGGGGACATGAACAGCGAGGTGATCAACGCCCTGGTGGCCTTTGGCCTGGCGAACGTCACCAACGCCACCTTGCCGGCCTCGGCGTTGTTCGTCGTCTCCAACCTCACGGCGTTGTCAAACCAGCTGGCGGCGGCCTTCGGCAGCAACACGACTTTGTCATTGCCCCTGCTGGCCCGTACCACGGCCAATAATCAGCTCTATGGGTTCAACAACGTGCGCTTGGGGGGCGGGCGGGTGATCGACTTCCTTTCTTTGGATGGCGATAACGTCATCGGGCGCTTTGGCACCGACGACGCCATCGCCGAGGTGGGTGTGGAATTCTCCGCCGCCAACATTTTGATTTTCTGACGCCCCCCAGGTGCTGAATCCGGGGGAGTTGTGGGTGTCGCTAACGGCCCAAAGAGACCATCGGGTACCCTAGGGGGCTCCACCCGATGAGTTTCTGCCACGAAGACTACGCCATGGATCCACAACATCGCCCCCAACAGATTTTCTTCGACAGCATCAGCAGCGTGAGCCTGGCCAACGGTGTGCTGCGCATCACCTTGGTGCAAAACGCCGGCAACCAGCAAACGCGGGAGGTGGCCCAGCTGTTGTTGCCCATCAACCGCCTCCAGCCGGTGCTCCAGGGGATCGCCGATGCCGCCAATCGCCTGACCCAGCGCCTCAACACGGCCAACGACGACGAGCAATGATGCCCCCTGTGGCGATGAAACTGCTGTTTATCCATCAGAACTTCCCCGGCCAGTACAAACACCTGGTGCCGGCCCTCCTCAAGCGCGGCCACCGCATCGTCGCCCTGGGGGAAACCCCCAACCTCAAGCGCCAGGAGGCGTTGTGGAACACCTGGGAGGGCCTGCGGGTGGTGGGTTACCCCACCCCCAAGGGCTGCTCAGACACCACCCACCGCTACCTGCGCTCCGCGGAAGGGGATGTGCGCCGGGGCCAAGCCGTGGCCCGCCTGGGCCTCCAGCTGCGCCATCGAGATGGCTTTGTCCCCGACGTCATCTGCGCCCACCCCGGCTGGGGGGAGGCCTTGTTCCTCAAGGACGTGTGGCCCGAAGCGCGCCTGTTGAGCTACCAGGAGTTCTTCTACAGTGGTGCCGGGGCCGACATCGGCTTTGACCCGGAGTTTCCCAGCGCCCTGGACGATCTGTGTCGCGCCAGGATCCGCAATACCAGCCATTTGATCACCTGGGAGGCCAGCGATTGGGGTATCAGCCCCACCCGTTGGCAGCGCTCGCGCTTCCCCGCCTTTGCCCAACCGCGGATCTCGGTGATCCACGACGGTGTCGACACCCATAAGGTGACCCCCAATCCCGCTGCCCAGCTGCGCTTGGGGCGGGTGGCGGCCCCTTTGACCCGGGACGACGAGGTCATCACCTTCACCGCCCGCAACTTGGAGCCCTATCGGGGCATCCACTCGTTCCTGCGGGCCTTGCCAGAGATTCAACGCCTGCGCCCCAAGGCCCGGATTGTGGTGGTGGGGGGGGATGAAGTGAGCTATGGCCGCAAGCTCAAATCCGGCGACCCCAGCTACCGCCAGCGCTATCTGGCCGAAGTGGTGGATCGCTTGGACATGTCGCGGATCCACTTCGTCGGCAAGATCCCCTACCAGCAGCTGATTCGGGTGTTTCAGCTGTCGTCGGCCCACGTCTACCTCACCTACCCCTTTGTGCTGTCGTGGTCCATGTTGGAGGCCATGGCGGCGGGGTGTTTGGTCATCGGCTCTCGGACGGCGCCGGTGGAAGAGGTCATCGACCACGGGGTCAACGGGCTGTTGGTGGATTTTTTCTCTCCCCCCGACATCGCCGCCGCCGTGGACCGCGCCTTGTGTGACCGCGCCGCCATGGAGCCGTTGCGGGAGCGGGCCCGGCAGTCGGTGGTGGAGCGTTTTGATCTCCAAAGCGTCTGTTTGCCCCGGCAAATCGACTTGCTGGAGACCCTGGCCGCCGGGGGCACGCCTCCTGCTGTGGACGAGGGGGTCGAGGTTTGCCAACCGCGTCCAGTGGTGGTGGGCGATGGCTTATAATCAGCGGACTTGAGCTCGGGGTGTAAACCGTGAAACACAACCAACCGCCATCGGATCTCAGCCGCGCCGTCAAAGCCTGTCGCCAGTCGTTTGTCGCCGTGGGCGTGTTTAGCTTGTTTATCAATTTGCTGATGCTCGTGCCGCCTTTGTACATGCTCCAGGTCTACGACCGGGTGCTCACCTTCCGCAGCGAATACACCCTGTTGATGCTCACCTTGCTGATGATGGCCGCCATCGCCGTCATGGGGGGCTTGGAGTGGGTGCGCTCGCGGATCTTGGTACGGGTGGGGGCGCGCCTCGACCAGTTGATCAACCGCCGGTTGTTTGAGGCCATGTTTGACTACAACCTCAAAAATCCCAAGGCCGGCAGCGCCCAACCTCTGCAGGATTTGACCACGGTACGGCAGTTTCTCACCGGCAACGGCCTGTTTGCCTTCTTCGACGCCCCGTGGATGCCGGTGTATATCGCGGTGTTGTTTTTGTTCCACCCCTGGTTTGGCTGGATTGCCATCGGGGGGGCCATCGTGTTGGCCATTTTGGCGGTGCTCAACGAGATGGTGACCCGCAAGCCGTTGGCGGCGGCCAACAGCGAGTCCATTGGCGCCCAACAGTACGTCAACCGCAATCTGCGCAACGCCGAGGTGTTGGAGGCCATGGGGATGTTGTCCAACATCCAGCGCCGCTGGCTGGCCCGCCACGAGAAGGTATTGTCCCTCCAGGCGCTGGCAAGCGACAGGGCGGGCAATTTGACCGCCACCAGCAAGGCGCTGCGGATCATGCTCCAGTCGTTGATTTTGGGGGCGGGGGCCTTGCTGGCGGTGGGGTTGGTGATCACTCCGGGGGTCATGATCGCCGCCTCGATCCTCACCGGCAGAGCGCTGGCCCCCATCGACCAGCTCATCGGTGGCTGGCGGGGCTTTGTGGGTGCCCGGGCGGCTTACCAACGCCTAGAAGAGCTCCTCAAGGCGGTACCCGAGCGGCCTCGGGCCATGAGCCTTCCCGCCCCCCAGGGCAAGCTCGCCGCCGAGCAGGTGGTGGTCATTCCCCCCGGCGGCCAGGTACCGGTGTTGCGAGCCATCAACTTGACCATCGAGCCCGGGGAGTGTCTGGGGGTCATCGGCTCCAGCGCCTCGGGTAAGTCGTCCCTGGCTCGCACCTTGTTGGGCATTTGGCCCTGCCATATGGGTACCGTGCGCCTGGATGGGGCCGATGTCTGCCAGTGGAACCGGGATGAACTGGGGCCCTATGTGGGTTATCTGCCCCAGGACATCGAACTATTCGACGGCACCATCGCCGAGAATATCGCCCGGTTTGGCGACCCCGACCCCGAGCAAGTGGTGGAGGCCGCCCGCCGGGCGGGGGTCCACGAGTTGATCCTCCAGCAGCCCCAGGGCTACGACACCCCCATCGGCACTTCGGGGGGGGTGTTGTCGGGGGGGCAGCGCCAGCGGGTCGGTTTGGCCCGGGCCTTGTACGGCGACCCGGTGCTGATCATCCTCGACGAGCCCAACTCCAACCTCGACGAGGCGGGGGAGTCGGCGTTGCTGGAGGCCTTTGCCGATTTGCGTCGTCGGGGGCGTACGGTGATCGTCATCACCCACCGCCCCAATATCTTGAGCTGTACCGACCGGGTACTGCTGTTAAACCAGGGTCGGATTGCCGCCTTGGGTCCCCGGGACGAAGTGTTGTCCAAGGCCCAACGGCCGGTGCCGGTGCCCTCTCCCAACGTGGCGATGGCCTCGGCGGCGGGCAACAGTGGCTCTCCTCCTGCTGCCAAAGAGGCCCCCAAGGCCGCGGCCAAGCAGATTGTTCCCCAGCGTTTTGAAGTGAAGTTTTGAGAACCTAACTTATGAATGCCAAACGCGTAGCCACGACCATCGATGCCAAGCCCGAGGAGGCCCTGCGGGTGCCCACCGACGACCGGGGGGTGCGTTGGGTGGGGCTTATTATTTTGTTGATTTTCTTTGGTGGCTTTGGCGGTTGGTCGGCCACTGCCGAGTTGAGTAGCGCCGCCGTGGCCCCCGGAGTGGTGGCGGTGGAATCCCACCGCAAGACCATCCAGCACTTGGAGGGGGGCATTGTCCAGGATCTGTTGGTGCGGGATGGCGATGTGGTGGAGAGCCAGCAGGTGCTCCTGCGCCTGGACGACACCCAAGACCGGGCCCAGTTGGAGGTGGCCCGTCTCCAGCTCATGGAAGCATTGGCCTTGGAAGCCAGGCTGTTGGCCGAGCGGGAGGAGCAAGATACCCTGGGCTTCCCCGAAGAGTTAGAGGAGTTTCGCGGCGACCCCCGGTTGGACAAGTCCCTCAAGGGCCACCGTCAGGTCCTAGCCGCCCGGCGGGCCACCTTGTTGGGGGAAACCGCTTTGCTCGAGCAGCGCATCGGCCAGCTCAAGGAAAGGATTCGCGGTCTAGAGGGCTTGGCCCGCACCAAGAAGCGCCGTATCGACTCCCTCAATGCCGAGGTGGCTGAACTCAATCGGTTGTTCAAGGCGGGTCACATCGAAAAGACCCGGATGTTGGCCCTGGAGCGGGAGGCCGCCGAGGTGGAAGGGGAGCGAGCCCAGCACTTGGCGGATATCACCAGCACCGAGCTCCAGATCAGCGAGACTCAAATGGAGATCCTGCAGCTCACCAAGCGCATCCAGCGGGAAGTGGAAGAGGAGCTGCGCACCGTGCAAGCGGAGGTTTTTGACCTGAGGGAGCGGATTCGGGCCTTGGATGACCGGGTGATGCGCACCGAGATCCGCGCCCCGGAGGAGGGGATCGTCATGGATATGGGGGTCCACACCATCGGTGGGGTGATCTCCCCGGGCACGCGGATTTTGGACATCGTACCCCGGGACAGCGAGTTGGTGGTGGAGGCCCGGGTCAACCCCATCGACATCGACAACGTCCACTCTGGGCTCAAGGCCGACGTGCGGTTTTCGGCCTTTAAGGCCCGCTTGACTCCAGTGGTGGAGGGGGAGGTGATTACCGTCTCCGCCGACCGGTATATCGACGATGAAAGCGGTCAACCCTATTACCTGTCTAGAATTCGGGTGTCCGAAGCCGAATTGAGACGCCTGGACAACCGCAGCCAGATGCCCGGCATGCCCGCCGAGGTGATGATCAAGACCGGCGACCACACCCTGTTATCTTATCTGTTGCAGCCGGTGACCGACGCCTTTGCCCGATCGTTCCGGGAGGACTGAGACTCATCAGGGATCTGGATTGGGGCCCACCTCCTTGAAGAGGTAAGCAAAAGTCGCTATCATTTTCTTTTACCAATCGAAAACTCCCACCCCCCGCGCCCGTAGCTCAGCTGGATAGAGCGTTGGCCTCCGGAGCCAAAGGTCAGAGGTTCGAATCCTCTCGGGCGCGCCAAAATAGCAAATAAAATCAACAGTTTAACGGCATAAGTGATACAGCCATCCGCGGTGATTTTCTCCAGTGTGACGTCAGTGTGACAAAACGTCCAGCGGCTAGTCAGCCATCTTCTGGCCTACCGCCACGCGATCTACTGCGCCTTGCAAATACCCAGGAGCGAGGTGAGCATAGCGTTCGGTCATCTGGATAGTCCGATGTCCCAACAAATCTCGCACCTCCATGAGTGATACACCAGCTTGAACAGCATAAGCTGCAAAGGTGTGGCGCAAATCGTGGAAGCGGAAATCGGTGATACCAGCTCGATGGCATGCCCCGCTAAAACCGTTCTTAACATCAGTAATGTATTCAGGGCGATTGCATGAAAATCTACAGAAGTGAGAGTAGCTTAGCGAGATAGCCCTCATCCCAGCCGGCGTTGAGGCGCTCGTTCTTCAACCCCACTTTGAGACTCTTGTCCTGCTTGAGAACATTGAGGGCGATGTGACGTAACACCCCCAAGTTGGCCGCGCCGTGGCCCTGGCTCACGGGGCAGTCGTCCTCTCGAAAGGCGACATCGAGGGACCCGTGGAGGTGGTTCTCAATGTGCCAGTGCCCTCGGACGGCCTCGGCAAAGGGTTGGGCGTTGAGCTCGCGGGAGCTGAGGTAGTCGCGAAACGCCGAGGTCGTTTTCCCCCCTTCGCTGCGCTCGGCTTCCACCACCGCGAGGGTCTTAAAGCCAGGCCAGGACGTCTCGACCAGCCCCTCGCTCGCCAGCACGGTGTGATGACGGACCTCCACGCGGCCATGACCTTGGTGTTGGCTTTGATAGTGATCGGCCTGATAACCCGTGAAGTCTACCGCTTCGGCGGTTTCAAAGGCCTT
>JBHJHK010000132.1:0-3577 GCA_050330975.1 Candidatus Competibacterales bacterium
GGTGTCTCGGGTGGGGGACCCGGGTGTGTTGGGGGGGGAGGGGTTTCCGGTGGAAGTCATCGCCGGGTTTGGGTCGACGATTCCCTATACCTTGACCTGTGGTATCACCTCCCGAGTTCACACCCTGGCACGGGGCGTGCCCGACGGGACCCCCGACCTTGTGGGGAGCGCCGAGGAGGGGAGGGGTGGCTAGGGCCAAGACCGTCTATGTCTGTGCCGAATGCGGCGCCCAGCACCCCAAGTGGATGGGACGCTGCGGCGATTGCGGGGCCTGGAATAGCCTTGAAGAGACGGTGTCCGTGGCCTCGTCCCCCACGCCATTGCGGGTGGGGGACGACCGCGGCGGCGGCTATGCCGGGGTGGGGGACGCTCGGGTCCAGGTCTTGGCCGAGGTGGAGGCCCGGGCCGAGTCCCGCCTCGCTTCGGGGATTGGCGAACTGGACCAGGTGTTGGGGGGGGGGTTGGTGGTGGGTTCGGTGGTGCTCATCGGCGGCGACCCGGGGATTGGCAAATCCACCATTTTGCTCCAGACCTTGAGCCACCTCTCCCAGTCGAGTCCGGTGTTGTACGTTTCCGGCGAGGAATCCCCCCAGCAGGTACGGTTGCGGGCCGAGCGCCTCAATGCCCCCATGGAGGGGTTGCGGCTGCTCCCCGAGACCTGTGTGGAACAGATGTTGGCCATTGCCCAGCGGGAGCGCCCCCGGGTGATGGTGGTGGACTCCATTCAGACCATCTTCACCGAGCGTCTCCAGTCGGCGCCGGGATCGGTGTCCCAGGTGCGGGACAGCGCGGCCCAACTGGTGCGGTTTGCCAAAAATACTGGCACAGCGCTGTTTTTGGTGGGTCATGTCACCAAAGAGGGCACCATCGCCGGGCCTCGGGTGTTGGAGCACATGGTGGACACGGTGCTCTATTTCGAGGGAGATACCGGCAGCCGCTACCGAGTGATGCGGGCGGTAAAAAACCGCTTTGGCCCCGTCAATGAGATCGGGGTGTTCGCCATGACGGAGAAGGGCCTGCGGGCGGTGAGCAACCCCTCTGCCATTTTCCTCTCCCGCCACGACGCTCCCGTGGCCGGCAGTGTGATCATGGTCACCCGGGAGGGGACGCGGCCTTTGCTGGTGGAGGTCCAGGCGTTGGTGGACACCAGTTACGGCCCCAACACCCGGCGGGTAGCGGTGGGGTTGGAGCAAAATCGCCTGGCCATGTTGTTGGCGGTGATGCATCGCCACGGCGGGGTTCCCATGTACGACCAAGACGTCTATGTCAACGCCGTGGGTGGGGTGCGGATCATGGAGACCGCCTCGGATTTGCCGGTGATTATGGCGGCGCTGTCGAGCTTTCGCGACCGCAGCCTGCCCACGGAGCTCATCACCTTTGGCGAGGTGGGTCTAGCGGGGGAAATCCGCCCAGTGCCCAACGGCGAGGAGCGGTTGCGGGAGGCCGCCAAGCACGGTTTTAAG
Organism: Candidatus Competibacterales bacterium; assembly: GCA_050330975.1. Classification (GTDB taxonomy): domain Bacteria; phylum Pseudomonadota; class Gammaproteobacteria; order Competibacterales; family Competibacteraceae; genus JBHJHK01. The sequence goes on from JBHJHK010000132.1 coordinate 1,464, forward strand.
CGGGCCATTGTCCCCAAGGCCAACGTTCCCCGCCGGGGGGTGGCGGAGGAGATGGTGGTTCGGGGTGTCACCCGGCTTTCGGAGGTGTTTGAGGCGTTATAGTCCCGACTCCGCAACTGGCGCGGCCGTGCTATGATCGGACCCTTTCAAAGTTTCTGGCCGTGTAATAACTCCCGCCGCCAACTCCGTATAGGGGGCATCATGACCGACGTTGCCGCTTTGCTCGGCGAGGAAGCCCAGGCGCTCCTCAACCACACCTGCCAAGGCATTCCCAAGGATGCTCTGTACCTACCCGGTCCCGATTTTATCGATCGGGTGATGATTGACACCGACCGCAACCCCAGTGTGCTGCGCTCCCTGCAAACTATCTTTAACCATGGTCGGTTGGGGGGCACGGGTTATCTTTCCATTTTGCCCGTGGACCAAGGTGTGGAGCACTCGGGCGGTGCTTCCTTTGCTCCCAATCCGTTGTACTTCGACCCCAAGGCCATCGTCGAGCTGGCCATTGAGGGGGGGTGTAACTGCGTGGTGTCCACCTTGGGGGTGATGGGGGCGGTGGCCAGGCGCTATGCCCACAAGATTCCCTTTATGGTCAAGCTCAACCACAACGAAACCCTGAGTTATCCGACGATTTACGACCAGACCCTCTACGCCCAGGTGGAGCAGGCGTTTGACATGGGGGCTTTGGCGGTGGGGGCGACGGTGTACTTTGGCTCCCACGAGTCTCGGCGCCAGATCGAGGAAATCAGCGAGGCCTTTGCCGAGGCCCACGAATTGGGTATGGTCACGGTGTTGTGGGCTTACACCCGCAACAGCGCCTTTAAGAAAGACGGGGTGGACTACAACGTCTCCGCCGATTTGACGGGTCAGGCCAACCACTTGGCGGCCACCATCCAAGCCGATATCGTCAAGCAGAAACAAGCCGAGACCAACGGGGGCTACAAGGCGGTGGGTTTTGGCCATACCCACGCCAAGGTCTACAGCGAGCTCACCTCCGACAACCCCATCGACCTCAACCGCTACCAGGTGGCCAACTGTTACATGGGTCGGATTGGTCTGATCAACTCCGGGGGTGGTTCGTCGGGTCAGGGGGATTTGGCCCAAGCGGTGCGCACGGCGGTGATCAACAAGCGGGCTGGCGGCATGGGGTTGATCTCGGGGCGCAAGGCCTTCCAGCGGCCCATGAAAGATGGGGTGGCGTTGTTCCACGCCATCCAAGATGTGTATCTGTCCGGCGATGTGACGGTGGCCTGAGGCGGGGGATCGTTGCGTCCCATCGCCGCTGGGCTCTAGTGACTGGGTCCCCCTTGTCGGCTTTCCCGGGCCAAGGGGTTTGACCGTGGCCCGACGCCGCAAAGAGGGGGACTGCGACCTTTGTGGTAGGTCTCAGCCCCTCAGCTTTCATCATCTCATTCCCCGTCGCTGCCACGGTAAGACCTGGTTTCGTAAGACCTTTGACAAGGCCGAGATGAAGACCCGAGGCCTTGACATTTGCTATGATTGTCACGCCTTTCTCCACCGTCAATTTGACGAACGAGAACTGGGCAAGCATTTGAATACCCGCGAAGCGCTGTTGGCCCATGAAGACGTGGTGCGCTTTATCCAGTGGGTGAGGAAGAAAAAGTAAACCCGGGGTAGATGGCCTGTGGGGGCCTGTGACCATGACCATTTATTTTTACTCCACGCGGGGCGCCTATGGCGCCTTTTCCAATTTCGCCCGCTACGGCGTCGATTTAGACGACCAGTGGTGGTCTACGGTAGAGCATTATTTCCAGGGGCAAAAATTCCACGATTCCGACTATCGGGAGAGGATCCGCACGGCCAAAACGCCTAAGGAGGCAGCCACCTTGGGGCGCAGTCGGGAGGTGCCCCTGCGGGAGGACTGGGAGCAGGTAAAAGACGCCGTCAAGGCCAAGGCGGTGCTGCGCAAATTTGAACTCCACGCCGAGATCCGGCGGGTGCTGCTGGATACTGGAGAGGAGCCCATTGTCGAAGATGCGCCGGGTGACTATTACTGGGGGTGTGGCAAGGACGGCAGTGGTCGCAACCAGTTGGGGAAGATCCTCGAGGAGGTGAGGGCGACCCTGCGGTCCCGGGAGGCTCCCTCGGCGGCG
>JBHJHK010000133.1:0-9752 GCA_050330975.1 Candidatus Competibacterales bacterium
CGGCCAGGGAGAGTTCCCACCCCAAAAACAAGGCGTGGTAGCACTCGATAAAGCCGGCAAAGGGGTGCAACCAAAACAGCGGGTGATAGGCCTCGGGTACCAGGGCTTTGGGATAGAGAATGGGGGCGGCGTAGAACAACAGCTGCAAGACCACTGGTAATGCCTGGAGGAGATCCCTCAGGTGGACGCTCACCACCGCCAACGCCAGACCGAGCCCCAGACAGGCCAGCAGTTGCCAACCCAGCAACAAGGGCCACCACAGCCAACGCCAAGCCAGGCCCTCGCCGTGGCTTAGCAACAGCAAAGCCAACACCACCGTGCCCACCACCTGGGGCACCGCGCTGGACACCACCACCGTGGCGGGAATGAGCCCCAGGGGAAAGGTCATTTTTTGCAAAAACTGCTCTTGGGCCACCAGGGAACCCGCCGCCCGGGACAAGCCTTCGCCGATGGCGAGCCAAGGGAGGAACCCCGCCAGCAAAAAAAAGAAAAAACCCGTCTCAGGGGCGCCGTCATCCCGGGGGATGCGCACCTGCAAAATGCGGGCAAACACCAGGTAAAACAGGGCTATGGTGGCCAAAGGCGCCAGCAATGCCCACAGCCCGCCGCCGATGGAGTCGGCGTAGCGGGTCTTGAGGTCGCGCCGCAGCCACAACCAAGCCAAATAGCCATGGGACGGGCCGGGCAAGCGGCGCCGCAAAGGGGCCAAGGACGGGGTCACGGGGTATTGGGTAGGGCCTTGGAGGGCGCGTCCTGGGGCAGGCCGCTCCCCGTCTCCTCCCCCCGTTGGCTGCCCCGCACCTGGTGGAAGTAGTCGCACACCCGTTCCGCCTCGGTCTCCCAAGCTGTGGCCTTGGCAAAGGCCAAACCCCGGGTTCTGAGCCCCGCCGCCAGGTCCTCGTCGCCCAGTACCCGCAACAGCGCCGCCGCCAGGGCTTGAGGCGTGGGGTCGGCCAGCAGGGCGTTGTCTTCGTGGCGCAACAACCAGTCGACGTTGCGCCCGTTGTTGGAGACCACAGGGCAGCCACAGGCCATGAGCTCCAAGGGCAGCAAGGAGATGTTGGTCAGCGACAGCACCAAACCCACGTCGCACTGGCTGTAGAGCTCCGCCAGCTCCTCGGCGCTCACCACCCCGGCGTTGAGGTGGATAAAGGGCATGTGATAGCCGCTGGAATCCCAACCGGCCAACACCACATGGAGATCGGGATAGACGGCGTGGACCCGGCCCAGGGCCAACAGCCCCAACTCAAATCCCCGCCGCGGGGTGACGTGGCGGGCGTAGAAAAACACCCGCTGGATGCGGTCGCGCCGGGGCCTTGGATAGTGGTGGTGCTTGTCGTAGGAAAAGGAAAACGGGTAGGCCTTGATGCCGTAGCCCGCCATGGTTTCCGCCAACCAGTCTCCGGCGGTGATGGCGGCGCTGAAGCCAAAGCGGTAGGTGGCCTCGGCAAAGGCGTACTCGCTGCCCACGGGGAAAAACCAGGGCTCGAAGTCCTGGACAAAATAGACCTTGTGGCGGGTGGCCCCAAAGCGCTCGACGGCGTAGGCCGTCTGCCAGCCGGTGGCGACGGTGAACTCGGCAGGTGTCAAGGCCTCCTCTCCCAAGGCGACCTCGGCCTCCAGGGGTTCAAAGTGGCGGCAGATGACCTCCTTGGCCGCCGCGCCGCTCTTGAACTGGGTGGGCCCGACGATGATCAGCCGCTGGCGGCAACCCCGGCGCTCCAGGTGGGCCACCATGCGAAAAATGGTGCGGTGGCCGCCGCTACCCACCTGGAAGTCGGGGATGACCCAGTTGAAGCTCCAAGGCGGTGGCGCCACGGCCTCGGCTGGGGCCTCGGGGGCTTGGGCGGCGTCGCGGCGGGGATCGTCGAGGAATTGGTAAAAGTCGAACACGTCGATCTTTAACGCCTGGGTCGAACGGCGCCACGAGGGCTTGATGAGGGTCTGGTAGGCGTAGTGGAGGGTGCCTGTGGCTCCCAGGGTGCGGAGCAGCCAGGGCAAGCGCCGGGCCTTTCGCACCAGACGCCACAGGGTCTGCCGCAGGGCGGTGGTCGAGGGCATGGTTGAACTTGGTTGGGGGTGGGTTAGGATTTTTGCAGGGCGCCATCCCTGGACGAACGCCGGGTCAGCCAAGTGGGCAAGACGTGGGGGTGGTTGCCGGCGTACATCCCCAAGAGCTTCGCCAGGGTGAGACTCGGGGTCCAAAACCACCAGTAGAGACGCGTTGGCCAAGAAGGGCAATCGGCGGCGATCCAGCGCCAGTCCCGGAGGGTCAACCGCACCCCCTGGCGGAGCACGTCCCATTTCCTGGGCATGAGATCATAGCCGAAGTGACGCTTGAAAGCCCGCGACTCGTCAAAGGCCCGGCGGTAACTCTCCCACACGCCCAAATTGTGGGAGTGGTACACCACGGCATCGGGGGCATAGGCCTTGCCGTAGCCGGCCTCGATGATGGCTTTGGCCCACTGCTGGTCTTCGGCGAAGTCCACCTCGGGGAGGGGAATCTGCTCCCAGATACGGCGGCGAAGGCAGGCGTTGTTGCTGGAAAAAAAGTGCAAAAACTGCCGGTAACCCACCTCGGCCCCGTAGCGGGCCGGATCTTCCAAGTGCACCACATTGGCCGTCTCGCCAAAGCCCCGAAAGAAGTTGGCCAGGTCCCGGGCGATGGCTGGATGGGACCCGGCGTAGGCCAGATGGCGGCCAAAGGCCCCGGCCACCTCCACCGGGGCCTCCTGTTCCGCCGCCGCCACCAAGTGGTTTAGCCAATGTTCGTCGCTGGGCAGGGCGTCTTGGGTGATGAACACGATAAACTCACCCGTGGTCAGCTCTGCCCCCAGGTTGCGGGTGCGGCCGTGGCCAAAGGCCTCGGGGGCAATCTCCACCACCTGCACCCCCAGGGCCTGGACGGTGGCCACCGAGCCATCCCCGGAGCCCGAGTCGATGACCAGCACCTCAAAGGGCCACGGGGTGGCTTGCTGCAACACCGCCTGGAGCACTTCTTTCAGGAGCGGCCCGCCGTTTTTCACCGGAATCACCACCGAAGCCTTGGGGGACTGGCGGGTGTCCCCGGCGCCACCTGGGGCCGTCACGGCGCTTCCCCCGCCGCCGGCGCTGGGTTGGTTGGGTCTGGCAACGACAACTGATTGGGACCGTCGGGGTCGACGACCCCAGGGGTCAGGGGCTCCAGCTGGGGCAGGGGCTGGAGGTTGACGCTGTTATTTTGCAAATCATCCTCCAAAAACGGCAACAGGCGGTTCATCCGCCGCCGGATCTCTTCGGTGATTCGGGTGGCATCTTCGGTGTCTTGCAACACCCGAGGCGTCAACAGCACCAGCAGCTCGGTGCGGCTGCTGCTCTCCGCCGTCGTGCCAAACAGCGGCCCCACCACCGGGACCTTGTACAAGAAGGGCACCCCGCCCCGGGTATCGCGGACCTCCTCCTCGATGAGGCCCCCCAACACGATGGTCTGGCCGCTTTTCACCACCACCCGGCTGGTGATGACCCGTTCGAAGAACGAACGTTGACCGGCCACGGGGTCTTCTTCCCCCACGTCGATGACCTCTTGTTCCACGTCCATCAACACCAAGCCACTGGCATTGATCTTGGGTTGGACCCGCAGCGTCACCCCGGTGTCGCGAAACTGCACCGATTCGGTGGTGATGCCGTCGTCCACCACCGTGGACACCACCGGTTGCTCGGTACCCACCCGGATCTCGGCCTGCTGGTTGTCCACCACCAACACCTGGGGCGATGAGAGAATCTGCAGTTTGGATTCCGCCGCCAGGGTGCGCAACAGTCCCCGGACAAAACCGGCGCTGTTGGTGACCACATAGGCGAATTCGTTGACGTCCAGGGGACTCAGGGCGTTGTCTAGGGTTTGGGTGGAGGTGTTAAAGCCCAACACCGCCCGGCCATCGAGGTCGTTGATGTCCAGACCGTTTTTGAAGAACCACTGGAGGCCGTATTCCAGGGCACCACTCAAGGTGACCTCGGCGATGGTGGCCTCGATGAGCACTTGGCGCGGGGTGATATCGATGCTCTGCAGGGCGCCCAAGATCTTTTCGTAGGTCTGGGGATTGGCCCAGATCAGCAGGGAATTATTCTGGACGTCGGGGATGATGCGCAACTCGTCGAAATCGTCGCCCCCGCCCCCACTGGCGGAGGCGACGCCCCCGCCGCTCGGCCCCAACCGCACCGGTTGGTTACCGCTCCCCTCACGGCGGGCAGGGGGCTCCGCCGGGGCCTGGGGCGGCGATGCCGTGGCCTGCATGAGGCCAAAGGCGCTTTCCCGCTCCTCGTTGTTGCTGCCGACGGTCCCCGGCGAAGTGAGGGTGGTGGGGGTGCGCCCCGGGGCTACCCGCCCACCGCTGCGGCTGCTCCCGCCGCCGCTGGCGTTGAACACCTCGCTCAACACCCCGGCCAAGTAGTCGGCGTCGCCGTTCTGCACCTCGTAGATGTAAAGCCGCTGGCCCCCGGCGCCATCGAGGCGCTCGATCCACACCGCTGCCTGTTGCAGGTAGTCGGGTTGGGGCGAAATGACGATCAAGGCGTTGAGGCGAGTCACGGGGACAAAGCGCAACAACCCCCCCATGGCGCTGTCGGGTCCCTGGCTCAACACCCCCTCCAGTTCGGTGGCCAGGGTCTGGGCGTCGACATTTTCCAACACGAACAACCCCACCGACATCCCCTCCAGCCAGTTGACGTCGAAGATGTCGATGGTCTCGGCCAAAGTTTCCAATTCCTGGGGAGTGCCGGCCAGGATCAGCAAATTGCGGGTGGCGTCCACCAGCAAAATGCCCCCCTCCGGGGCGAAGGGGCGGAGGATGTTCTCCATCTCCGTGGCGGCCACGTACTGCAGGGGAAAAATTCTCACCCCGTAGCCCGCGCCTCGGCTGACCCCGAGCCTGGGGGATAGGTTGCCGGAGACGGCGTTGGCCAAGGGCACCACCCGGTAGAGGTCCCCCTCTTCCAAAAGGGCAGCGCCGTTGGCCCGCAACAGGGTCTCCAGGGTGGGGAGCAGGGCATCGGGGGCCAGGGGACCGCTGGTGTGGACCGTCACCTGGCCCTGGACGGCGTGGTCGATGAAATAATTGAGGCCCAGCTCCGTGAATACCACGTGGACCAGTTCTCGGATGTCCACCCCGTCAAACTGGAGTTCCAAACCGCCGTTGAGCTCCCGCAGGCCCGAGGGCTGCCCCCGGGCGGCCCGCCGATTGATAAACGAACCACTGCCGGGGTAGAGGGACACCTGGGGAGGCCGCTCCACTTCCGCCGTCAGCGCCGTGGTCACCACGGGCTCAGGTGGAGGATTGTCGGGCTCCACCCCGCTGGGACGCCCCTCGGGGGCAGCCGCGGGCTCTGGAGTGGTCTGGCAGGCGAGCAGGGGCATGGCCAGGGCCAAGGCCCAAGCCCAACGCCCCCTGAGGAACCGAGATCGAGAGCCCCGACGGGCGGAGTTGTCCATGCGGTGTTGTGCCTTGTTGTGGTCGTGGATGGGGTTCAGCGGTTTTGGAGTTCCCGACGGCGGCGCTCCCGCAGCGCCGCCCGCCGCTGGGCGGCGGCTTGCCGCACCTGGCGCAGGCGCTCCCGCTGGCGCTCGCTCAACCGCGCCGCCTTGTCGGAGGCCGCCTCCACCGGCGCCTCGACCCGTTCTTGAGCCCGGGGGCTCCCCTGGCGTTGGAAGCTGCGTTGGAGGGTCAAGGTCTCGGCTCCCACCCCGGCCCGGGTCAAAGCCACTTTGTCCCCTTCGGGTTCCCCCAAGCGCCAACCGTCGACGCTGCTGCCGGGGCGCAGCCGGCGGGGCTCCCCCTTGGCCCGGTCTTCCACCAACATCCAAGTGTTGCCGTTGAGGCGCATGATGCCCAACAAAGTGAGCTGCGGCGGATCGGGCTCCTCGGGGGGCGGGGGCTCGGGGACGGCGACCTCCGGCTCCTCGGGCTCGGGGGGCGGCGGCCGTCGGGTGTCGTGGAACGACGGCCGCTCGACAATTTCTCGATAGTGGGTCTCGGGCTCTGGGAGGCGCTCGTCGAGGGCGCTGGCGACGTTGGGGCCGGCGGCGTCGGCCAACGCCGGACCGTCGATGGCGGGGGGCGGCGTCAACTGGGGGGGGTTGAGGATGCTGTAGGACAGCACGCCCCCCGCCGAGGCGGTCACCAACGCCCCGATAACGCCCTTGACGGCGCGGTGCAAGGCCATGTCAGGTGGCCTCCCGGGGCAAAAACCCCGCCAGCTCCAAGGTGATGGTGAGCTGGGTGTCCGTCTCCAGGGCGATGGGCCGCCGCTGCTCGCCGGCCGCCCCCCCCTGGACCCGCCGGCGCTGGCGGATGGTCCGGGCCCGCACCTGGAGGGTGTCCACCAGCAGCAGCGGCGGCTTGGACTCCAGTTGGTAGAGGACTTTGTAGAGGACGTCCACCGGCCCCGTGAGCTGGGCGCGGATGGCCACCCGCTCGACGCCGTCGACGCTGTCGCTGGGCAGCACCTGGGTGCTCACCAATCGACCTCCGGTCTGCTGGACCACGGTGCGCAGCCGGCGCTGGAGGTCGGTGGCCGCCAACACCGGGGTGTTGGGGGGCAGGTAGTAGGCCTCGATGGAGCTGTCTTGGCGGATGGCCTGGAGCTGGGCCTCCAGCTTGGGCTGGGAGGCCACCAGTTGGCGGTAGCGCACCAGGCGCTCCTGGAGATTTTGCTGGGATTGGCGGTAGTAGTGGTAGCGCTCCAACCACACGGCGTTAAAGAGAACGACCCCCACCCCCACCAGGGCCAGCAATAGCCCGAGGGCGGCGTTCCGATGGTTCAGGGAGGGGACACTCCCGGTGGTGGGCGATGCAGCCTTTGGGGCTCTGGCAGACGAGGGAGCCTTGCGGCGTAGCAAAGGCATCATGGGGTATCGGCCTCCGGGTTGGCGACGAGGCGGGCCGTCAAGTAAAAGCGCTCCCGCCCAGTGCGGCGATCGGTGGTGATGGGGGAGCGAAAGACCACCGCCTCGAACAACGGCGAATCCTCCAACAGCTCCACCAAGCGAGTGGCCTGGCTGGACTGGCCGCGCATCTGGATTTCGTCGTTGCGCAGGTCCAGTTGCTCGAGATAGGTGTCGTCGGGGAGGCGCGCCGTCACGTCCCGCAATACATCCACCGCCAACGGTTGGCTCAACCGCCGCTGGAGGAGGAACTGGGAGGCCACCACCGCCCGGTCGCGTTCCTGGCGCAGGGTGAAGATCACCTCGGCGCGGCGCTGGGCGGCCTCCACCTGGGGCAACAGCTCCAAGACCAATTGGCGCTGCTGCCACAACGGCAGCAGGGCAGCCCCCCCCACCAGGGCCAACAGCCCCACCACCGCCAGGGCCTGGACCTGACTCGCCCCCCGGCGGCGGCGGGGTCGGCGCTCCACGGGCAGCAGATCCAACCCGGGCGCCTCACCCACCCCCCCCACGGCGCCGGGGATGAAGGCCCGCTGCTTGAGTTGCTCGAGGAGTTCTTCGAGAACCTTGCGCCGCACCACTGCCAGGCGGGCCGTGAGGCGTTTGGCGACGGGGTCTTTGTGTTGGAGGGCCACGGCGTAGTGGATGGCCTCGGCCTTGAAGGGGGTGAGGCGATCGATGTCAAAGCCCACCACCTTGTAGAGGTTGGCCCCGGCGGCCAAGGGCAGCTCGAGATCCCGCAGCAACACCCGTTGGGGGGGCAGGCGCAGCACTCGACGGTGACGGCGAAAGCGGCGCAATACCCCCCCCAGATGCTCCGGGGTGAGGGCGTCCAAGGGTTGGCACTCCAGGACCTCCCCGCCGGCTGTGCGCAGCGTGGCGGTGTGGTCGGCGTCCAACTCCAAGATCACCTCCCGGGGCACATCCACCAAGCGGCGGCGCAAGGACGCGGGTAAACAGCCCCCGAGCCCCCGGATCCACCAGCGCCAAAAGCCGCCGATGCTCAAGCGTTTGGCCAGGCGCATCAAAGGGGAGCGTTCCAGGGTAGAAGGGTTAGCCATAGCTCAGGGATTTTCCTCGGCGTTGGGGTTTACAGCCGGGCTAGCCCCACCGTCTTCCGGGGCGCGGGCCAGGCTCGGCCCCTCTCGCCACGACAAAATGTGGTAGAGCTGTCCCGCCCGGCGGCCCCGGGTCAACACCACGTCCAAACGGGCCTCCGTGCCCTCGGGGAGGCGGGCGGTGGTCTCGATGTGGTAAGCCAGCCCCTGGCCCTGGGCCACCAATGCCCCCAGCTGGGGCAGTGGCGGCGCTGGCAGTCCTTGTTCCCGGTGCTCGTCCCGGCGCTGGAGGTAGTCCTCCACCACCTCGGGGTCCAGATCCGGCAGGGCGCGAATCAACCCCTTGGAGGCCACCGCCGGGTTGATGCCCGGTTTGCTGGAGTGGACGGTGAGCTGGGGGGCGAGCTGGTGGTAGAGGGCGGCATCGAAACCCATGACTTGCTGGAGCTCTTCGACGCTTTCAAAGGGGCCATTTTTGGGGGGGGGCAAGTCGGCCTCGCGGTACTCGTCCACCTCGCCCCCCGCCGGGCGACTCAAATCGTCGGGGTCGCGCCAGTCCTCCAGGGTGTCCAGGAGTATTTGGCGGCGTTCCTCATCCTCGACTCCAACGCTGCGGAGCAAGGCGTCCATGAGTTCTCGCCGGGCGCGGTTGAGATCCACCCGGCCGCTGGAGTCCCGGATACGCAGGGTCACCTCGCCCCCCCCTAAGGCCCGGCGCACCGGTGTGCCGTCCACCGGCAGGCGTTCCTCGGGGGGGGGCTGGATGCGGCGGCCAAACAGCTCTAAGGCGGCGTAGTAGAGGCCGGCTTCCGCCAGGGCCTGGGCCTTTGCTCGCTCGACGCCAAAGCGGGCCAGGCGGGTCTCGGTGCGCAATTCATAGCTAAAGCTGGCGGCCATGAGGGCCATGAGGGTGATGACCCACAAGACGATGGCCAGGACAAAGCCGCGACGGCGGCGGGGGTTGGCGCTGGGCTCGGGGATCATGGGGGCTCAGTTGTAGAGGGGGACCACCAGGGGTGGTATGGGGTCGCCGCGCCAAGCGAGTTCCAGGCGCACCAATTCCGGACGGATGCGGGGATTGTCCCACGCATCGCGCCACTCGGGGTCTTGCAAGGGCTCATCGGCACCAAAGTACGACCACTTGAGGTCGGTGACGTCCAACAGCAGCAGGTTTTCCTCCCCCTCTTCCTCGGGGTCGATGAGGTCTTCTTGGAAGCGGTAGGGGTAGAGGCGTAGCTGCAACGCCCATTGGTCTTCGTGGTCCACGGCGGTGAACTCCAGGACGTAGAGCCCCCCCAACCCCAGGTGCTCCAGGAGGGGGGTGACAAAGGTGAGGCGTTGCTCGTCCCCCTCGAAGGCCACCACCCGGCGGCCCCGGTCGTCGCTTTTGAACACCGTGCGGGACTGGCGCAGGCTGCGGCGGACGAAGTCCTGGACGATGCGCAACTCGTTGGTGGCCACAGCCCTGGCCTCCCCCAGGTCCCAGCTGCGCATGGCGGTGAACAAACCCCCGTAGAGCATCACCAACACCATGGCCACCAGGGTGAGGGCCACCAGGAGCTCCACCAGAGTGAACCCCTTGGAACGTTTGGGCCCGGCCATGAGCTGTCCTCCAGGTTCGCCGTCAAGCGCAGGGTCTCCAACACCACCTGGCGCTCGCGTCCCCCTTCCCCCCCGCCCCCAGCCCCCGCCCCCCGCCGCTGGTCCCCCCGCCCAACGGCGGGATCGCGGCGCTCCCAGGCCCCGGGTTCGACGCGGCGTTCGATTCGCTGGGGTGG
>JBHJHK010000134.1:0-3563 GCA_050330975.1 Candidatus Competibacterales bacterium
CCAGCGCACTTTCGCCCCGCACGCCCATTCCCTCTTGCCGTGAGCTCGTCCGCTCGCCCCCCTCACAGAGGGACTTCGCTGTGCACCAGGGCGAAAAACCCCGACGATCCCCCCCCCGGCCCCCATGGTTGAGTCGCATCCTCGCCTGGTGGCAATCCCTCTGGCCCCCAAAAACCCCATCCTCGCCCCAATCTCGGCGCCTGCCCCAGACTGCCCCCACCACAGCCCTGGGCGCCGTACGCCTCATGGCCTCCGATACCACCGGCGGCGGAGGGAAGATTCGGTTTTTGCTCCACACGGTGGAACTGGCCCATCCTCCATCCCTGTATCTGGAGTTCATGCCGGCGTTCCATCCAGGAGCGCGCTTTGAACTGCGCCCCATCCCGGGCAAGCGCTACGGTTTGGCCGCCGACCTCCAGGGACAAACCTCACCCCCGGCCCCGTGTGCCCTGACCCGTCGCCAGGCGAAGGCGTTGTTGCGCGACGCCAGGCACGGATTGAGCAGCCTTTTGGACACCCCCCAAGCCAACCGAAAGGAAATCCATCTCACCGGGGCCAAACGCATCACCACCTTTTCCTGGGGACCCAGCGGCGCTTTGGATGGCATCGACTTCAACGGCCTAGTCCAAGATCCCCAGAGACGGGAGTTGTGGCTGTTCACCTGCCACGCCCCTCCCCATACCCCTTCCCTCCAGGCCCTCATGGTCCCTTTGTGGGCGGCACTCCAGCGCCACTTGGGGGAGGAAGCCGCCGTCGAGGATTACTTAGTGCTGTTGCGCCGTTATTACCAACTTCCCCTACCTTGGGAGTCGAAGTGAATATTGGCTCGGCGCCCCAAGTCCTTCTCCATCAACCCGCACTCCTCGAGTGCACCAACGGAGTTCAATTGCCATGGGATGTTTATCGCTGAGGTTGTGGTTGGCTGTTGTCATCGCATTGACCACCCCCCAGGCCTTGGGCAGTGACCCCCTCAAGGTGGGATTTGTCTACGTGGGGCCGGTGGGCGATTATGGCTGGACCTATCGCCACGACCGGGGTCGCCTGGCCCTGGAGGAGGCCTTGGGCGACCGGGTGACCACCTCCTTTGTGGAGAACGTCGCCGAGGGGGCCGATGCCGAGCGGGTCATCCGCTTGTTGGCGGCCAGTGGCCACGGCTTGATTTTCACCACCTCCTTTGGCTTTATGAATCCCACCGTCAAGGTGGCCCGGCAGTTTCCCGCCGTCAAATTCGAACACGCCACGGGCTACAAGCGCGGCCCCAACCTCGCCACCTATATGGCCCGCTTCTACGAGGGGCGCTACGTCGCCGGCCTCATCAGTGGCGCCATGACCGAGACCGACACCATTGGCTATGTGGCCTCCTTCCCCATCCCCGAGGTGGTGCGGGGCATCAACGCCTTTACCTTGGGCTTGCGCACCGTCAACCCCAAGGCCCAGGTGCGGGTGGTGTGGGTCAACACCTGGTACGACCCCCCCAAGGAGGCCGACGCCGCCAAAACCCTCATCGACCAGGGGAGCGACATCATCGTCCAGCACACCGACAGCCCCGCCCCGGTCCAGGTGGCCCAAGAGCGGGGGGTCTACGCCGTGGGCCAGGCGTCCGACATGAGCCGCTTTGGACCCGACGCCCACCTCACCGCCATTATCGACATCTGGGATCAGTACTACATCGACCGTGCCCAGGCGGTGTTGGACGGCAGTTGGGCCTCTGGGGATACCTGGCTCGGCCTCGAAGCGGGTTTGGTGGAGATGGGAGCCTTTAACCCCGCCATTCCCGACGCTGTTCAACAGCGGGCCCTCGAGGCCATCGCCGCCATCAAAGCCGGGGAACTCCATCCCTTCCAAGGCCCCATTGTCAACCAGGCCGGCGAAACCGTGATCGAGGCCGGCGCCGCCCTCGACGACGAGGCGCTGTTGACCATGGATTACTACGTAGAGGGGGTGTTGGGCAATTTGCCTTGAGGCTCCGTTTGGACGCCGTGGTCCAAGGCATTGAACGGGGGCAGTGGGTCGGCGGGAGGGGTGATCGTCGGGCGCGCCAGGTGCCGTATGATAGTGGTGAACGGGGATCGCGCCCCGTGGTTACAGCACCTTGGGCTGTGCATCTTTCTCGGGTATTGAGGCGTACCGTTCCAACACTCACTGGGTAATTTCGCAGCACACCCCAAGGGCGCTGCAGACGAAGGTGGAACGTCGCCACTCGGCAGGGAAAACCATGATCCATCCGACACCCCCCAACCCCCCTGGGAACATACCGGAACTCCCCTTGCGGGAGTTCAGTGATTTTTTCGTCCTGCATCTCCTAGGCAAGGTGGCCTGGCGACGCTATACAGGCCATGTCGAGCTGTCACTCGAGGAGGGACACCTCGATATCGAGTTCCAAAACGGCGTTCCCAGCGGCATTTGGTGCGAGGCCACCAGCCATAACCTCGAAGCGCGGCTGCTGTGGCAGGAGGCCGGCGGACTGCGCTTTCACCGCGAGGTGAAGCCCCACCGTCCCCTAGATGGCTACAGCGTCTACGAGCAACACCTAGCGGGCCGGGCCCAACTGCCCGCCATGAGCCAGGCGATGATGGCCTTGTCGGTGGTCGAGGGGGGACGCGTGGTCTTTGTCAGCCAGTCCCAACTGGCGCCCCAGGGGTTGGAGTTTTTCAAGCGGCTGACCCAACCCATGGCCACCGAAACCCTTTGCCACAGCGAGTATGTCAACGGCGCTGGATTTTGGCCGAGCTTTCACTTTCTCGTCGCCACCGGACAAGTGGTGGTCAACCACGATGCCATCCTCCAGCCGGTGCTCGTCAAGCTCACCCGGGAAATCACCCAGTTAAAAACCCGCTTCGAGGGTCCAAAGGTCGGGGCCGAATATCAGCGCCGAGTCGTCGAACAATTCCACAGCCAGTGGCCGGATTACGCCGTGGATGCCCCCCAAGCCGGGGTGGGCCACTACGGCACGGCCCCCTACCGAGATTGGCTATCGCTCCTAGCGGAAGTCGGTGCCCAAGTGGGTAAGGCCGACGTGAGCCAGCGCAGCTACGAACAGGCCTTTGCCCATTTATCGGCGGCCGACAACGGCATTTTGGGCACCTTGCTCTAGTCGAGGGCCTAAACCCTGGAGACGGCGAACTCGAATTGAATTCTGGCGTCTCCCCCACCACACCCAACTCCCCCTTCATCGCGACAAGGAGAGCCCGTGAAACTCACTGCACCGACTCAAAGCATTGACTTTACCATTCAAGACATTAACGGCAACAACTTGTCCTTGAGTGATTTCAAGGGCCAACGAGTATTGTTGTCATTTTTTCGCAATGCCGAATGTCCCTTTTGCAACTTCCGCATCCACGAGATGACCCAACGCTATCGAGAGTGGCGGGAACGGGGGCTCGAAGTCATTGCGGTTTTTGTCTCTTCCCCCGAGGACGTCAAGCGCTTCGTCGCCCGCCGCCCCCGCCCCTTTAACATCATCGGCGACCCGGATCTGGCCCTCAACAGGCAATACGGCGTGGAAAAATCCAACATAGGCCTCATAAAGGCCATGATGCTTCGGATACCCACCAGGGTGCGGG
>JBHJHK010000135.1:0-8889 GCA_050330975.1 Candidatus Competibacterales bacterium
GGCGGCGGGGCTGCCGGGCCAAACGACACGCACGCCCCCCCCCCCCTCCTCACGGCTCCCCCCCCGGAATCCCCCGCCCAGGCGATAGCCACTGTAACCGCTGACGAAAACCCCATCGGCGCGGGCCGGCGAAGGCCATGGCCCCAGGGTCAACCCCAGCGCCAGGAGGGTGACGAAGGCCTGGCGCCCCAGGCCAAAAGATCGCAGCGCCATCTGTTCTATCTCCGCAATGGATCCCCAGACTCAAACGACCGCCTTCAGGGGCGGTCGTCCACCTCCGCGGCGGTCTTGGGCAGCAAGTCGTCGCGGCTCAATCCCAAGCGCAACGCCGTGATACTGGCGATGAAGATGGAGGAATAAGTCCCCACCACCACCCCCACCAACAGCGCCAAGGCGAAATCCCGGATCACCGGGCCGCCAAACAGCAGCAACACCACCACGGCCAGGAGGGTGGTGAGGGACGTCATCAGGGTGCGGGCCAGGGTTTGGTTGACGGATTGGTTGACCACCTCGGCGGGGCTGCCCCGGCGCAGCTTGCGAAAATTTTCCCGAATGCGGTCTAGTACCACCACGCTGTCGTTGACAGAGTAACCGATCACCGCCAACAGCGCCGCCAACACCGTCAAATCAAAGGTCACCTGGAACAGGGCGAAGAAGCCCAAGGTGAAGACTACGTCGTGGACGATGGCGGCGATGGTCCCCACGGCCAAACGCCATTCAAAGCGCAAGGTGACGTAGATGAGGATCATGATCAAGGCGTAGAGCAGGGCCAAACCCCCGTCCTCCACCAGTTCGTCCCCCACCTGGGGGCCGACAAACTCCACCCGGCGCATGGTGGCCCCGGCGTCCTGGGCCTGGAGGGCGGCGAGGATCTCGCTGCTCACCTGGGCGGAATCCTCGCCCTCCCGGGGGGCCACCCGGATCAAGATATCCTGGGCGGTGCCAAAGTACTGGGTTTGGGCGCCGCCGTAGCCGGCCTCGGCCAGGGCGCGGCGCACCTCGGGGATCTCCACGGCCTGGGGGTAACCCACCTCGATCACCGTGCCCCCGGTGAAATCGAGGCCGAAGTTGAGGCCCAACAGTCCCAGGGCCAGGGCGCTGCTGAGCATCGCCGCCGCGGAGAACAGCAGCGCCTTGGGACCCCAACTGACGAAGTCGATTTTTGTGGCGCCTATGAGACGTCGCATGGTCTTGGTTCCTCAGATGGGCAAGGTCTGGAGGCGGCGCCCGCCGTAGACCCAATTGATCACCCCCCGCGCGGCGAAGATGGCGGTGAACATGGAGGTGACGATGCCAATGCTCAGGGTAATGGCAAATCCCTTGATGGGGCCCGTGCCAAAGCCAAACAGGACGATGGCGGCGATCAAGGTGGTGAGGTTGGCATCCAAAATGGTGGAGAACGCCTGTTTAAAGCCGGTGTGGATGGCCGCCTGGGGGGAATTGCCCAGGGCCAACTCTTCGCGGATGCGCTCGAAGATCAACACGTTGGCATCCACCGCCATACCGATGGTCAAGATGATACCGGCGATACCCGGCAGGGTCAGCGTCGCCTGGAGGGCCGAAAGGGCGGCGACGATCAACACCAAATTGACCGTCAACGCCGCGTCCGACACCAGGCCAAAGGCCCGATAGTAAAAAGCCATAAATCCCAACACCAGCAAAAAAGCCACCAGAGCCGATTGAAACCCCTGGCGGACGTTGTCCCGCCCGGCGCTGGGGCCCACGGTGCGCTCCTCGACGATGCGGATGGGGGCAGCCAGGGCACCGGCCCGGAGCAACAACGCCAAGTTGCGGGCTTCGTCGGGGCTGTCGAGCCCGGTAATCTGAAAGCGGTTGGAGAGGCGGTCGCGGATGGTGGCGACGTTGATCACCTCCTCGGTGGTGTAGGACACCAAGCGCACCTCCCCATTCACTTCCCGGGGCTCGGTGCGAGTTTCGATGAACAGCACCGCCATGAGGTTACCGATATTGTCGCCGGTGATCTCCGCCATGCGCCGGGCGCCCTGGCCGTCGAGGTTGATAAACACCGCCGGGCTGCCGGTCTGTTGTTCGATCCCCGACGCGGCGTCGGTGATCCGGTCACCGGTGATGATCACCCGCCGCTCCAACAGCACCGGGCGGCCATTGCGCTCGGAATACAGCTCCGAACCCACGGGGGCGCGATTGTTGGCCGCGGCGGCCTGGGCGTCCCCCTCCATGTCCACCAACCGAAACTCCAAGGTGGCCGTGGCGCCGAGGATTTCCTTGGCCCGGGCGGTGTCCTGGACCCCGGGGAGTTCCACCACAATGCGACTCAACCCCTGGCGCTGGATCACGGGCTCGGCCACCCCCAATTCGTTGACCCGATTGCGCAAGGTGGTGAGGTTTTGCTCCAGGGCAAAGCGCTGGCGCTCCTGGAGGAATTCCTCGGGCAAGGTCAAGCGCAGCCGGTCGGCACCGACGACCTCTAGGGCCACCTCGGGGCGGGCGGCGGCGTTGATGGCTTGGGCGGGCTCGAGATCCTCGGGGCGCCGCAAATCGATCTCCACGGTGGTGGCGCGGCTGCGCACCCGGGCACCTCGCACCTCGCCCCGCAGGGCGCCGCGGGCGTCGTCGGCCAGGGCATCGTAGGCCTGGGCCACCACCGCCGCCATATCCACCTCCATGAGAAAGTGGACCCCGCCCCGCAGATCCAACCCCAGATACATGGGGTCCAGCCCCAGGCTCTGGAGGAGGTCTGGCGTCGTGGGCATCAGGTTCATGGCCACGGTGTAGTTGCGCCCCAACAAAAGCCGCAGCTCGTCGGCGGCCTTGAGCTGGGTGTCGGTATCGGGGAATTGCACCGAGAGGCGATTCCCCTGGAGTTCCAGGCGGCGAAAGGCCAAGCCCTCTTGGTTGAGCTCGCTCTCCACCCGGCTGTAGAGGGTCTGGTCGACGACCCCGTCGCGGGTGGCGGTGATCTCCACCGCCGGGGCCTGTTCAAAGAGGTTGGGCAGGGCGTAGAGCGCCCCCGACACCACCACGACGATGAGGAGGGCGTATTTCCACCAGGGATAGTGGTTGAGCATGGGCGGCGGCGACTACAGGTCGCCCTTCATGGTGCCCTTGGGCATCAGCGACGACACGGTGTGTTTTTGAATCCGCAGCTGGACGTTGTTGGCCACTTCCACCAGCAAGAAGTTGTCCCCCACTTCGAGGATACGCCCCAACAGGCCACCGCCGGTGACGATTTCGTCGCCCTTTTTCAAGCCCTCCACCATCTGGCGGTGCTCCTTGGCCCGCTTGGTCTGGGGACGGATGAGCAGGAAGTAAAACGCCACCAACAGCAAGATGGGAAACAACAGATTGATCAATACCGGGGCATCGCCCCCGGGGGCGCCCTGGGCCAGGGCGTCGCGCATCAGAAAATCCACGGCAAACTCCATGGGAAACCTCGTGCAAATGAACTGGCAAAAAGCGCTTTAGTATACACAAGCCCCTCCGGGTGACGCCGAGATTCCCGTCCTATGGCCCGTCCACGGGGTCGAGGTAGTCGTCCCACAGGTCCAGCAATACGGTGTCCCGGGGGGAAGCATCGACGCCCCACAGGGTCTGGGCGGTGAAGCGGACACTATAGAGATGTTGGGGCGCCGGGTCGCCATTCTCTGCGTGGCGATCGGGAAAGATGAAAACCCCGTAATCTCGCTCCACCACCCCCGGCCGCCCCCGGGCATAGCGGGGTAGGCGAGTGTGGCCACTGGGGTGGCAGTTGCGGGTCATCACCCCATCCCCGGGGCGAAAGCGCGCCGGACCCACGGCATCCCTTTGGGCGCTGGAGCCGCGGCTCAAGGTATCCCAGACCCGCTCTCCCCGCAGGGCGGCGGCATCGAGGGGTGTGGCGTCCGGGGCTCGGGGGGCGCCGGGGGCCATCCGCGCCTCCACCTCCCCGGGGCGGAGCAACCCGTGGGCCACGGCCAGGCGCTCGAGGCCGTACAGCCAGCGCTGGTAGTAGCTCGCCGCCAGGTAGTCCGCCGGGGGCATGGATTCCCGGGCGAAGCGGGACATGTCGATGTTCCACTGGCCCCGGGCGCCCATGGCCAGGGTCAAGGCCAACATCCGCCGTTCCCAGGGGGCGTGGAACAGCGGCTCCGCCGGGTCGGGGGCCACGGGGCCAAAACCGTCCATCCCCCCCATGTCGTGGACGCCGTTCACGCCGCCTCCGGCGATTTGGCGAGTCCTGCGCCGATCATGGAGTCCCGGGTCACAAGGTCGGCCAACGCCGCCTCATCCAGGTGCTCGCTCCCCACTGGACGCATGGGAATGACCAAGTAGCGCACCTCGGCGGTGCTGTCCCACACCCGCAGCTCCACGTCTTCCCCCAAGGTGATGCCAAACTCCCGCAACACCCCCCGGGGGTCGATCACAGCTTTGGCCCGGTAGGCGTTGGATTTGTACCAGGTGGGGGGCAACCCCAACACCGGCCATGGGTAACACGAACACAGGGTGCAGACCACCAAATTGTGGACCGCGGGGGTGTTGGCCACCGCCACCATGTGCTCCCCCTGGCGGCCACCGTAGCCGAGTTCGGCGATGGCGGCGGTGGCGTCGTCCAACAGCCGCGCCCGGTAGGCGGGGTCCACCCAGGCTTTCGCCACCACCTGGGCGCCGTTGCGGGGGCCGATGCGGTGTTCGTAGGCGTCGACGATGGCGTCCAACGCCGCCGGGTCCACCAGACCCTTCCCCACCAAGATGGACTCCAGGGCCGCCACCCGCAAAGCGGTGTCTGCCGGAGGGGCGTGGTGATGGGAGTGGTCGTGGGGGCCTTGGGGGGCGCCATCGCCTGGGGAATCGCCGTGCATGAGTATTGCCTCGTCGTCTTTAAAGCCCATGGACTCAAGTCTAGAATGCTGACCAAGGCCCCTCAACGGTGGCGATCGGACAACGTGGAGTACGACCCCATGTCCCAATCCTCGGCTTCTCAACCCGGGGCCCTCGCCGGCCTGCGGATCATCGACCTCACCCGCGTCTTGGGGGGGCCTTACTGCACCCAAATCCTAGCCGACCACGGCGCCCTGGTCATCAAAGTGGAGCCCCCCCAGGGGGACGAGGTGCGGGATTGGGGTCCCCCGTTCCAAAACGATGATGCGTCGTATTTCATCGGCCTCAACCGCAACAAGCGCTCCCTGGGGTTGGACCTCACCAAGCCCCAGGGCCGGGAGGTGCTCCTAAAGCTCCTCGACGGGGCCGACGTCTTGATCGAAAACCTCAAACCCGGCACCTTAGAGCGCTTTGAGCTGGGTTACGAAACGGTATTGGCCCCCCGGTTCCCCACCTTGATCCACTCCCGGATCTCGGGCTACGGCGGCGACGGTCCCCTGGGGGGCTTGCCCGGTTACGACGCCATCGTCCAGGCCCAGACCGGCTGGTTTTCCGTCAACGGCGCCGAGGAGGGCGACCCCACCCGGGTGGGTATTCCCCTGGTGGACATGGGCACGGGGCTCTTTGCCGCCGTGGCGGTGCTCATGGCGTTGTTCGAACGCCAGCGCTCGGGAAAAGGCCAGTTTTTGGACCTCACCCTCTACGACTGCGCCCTGGCTCTCCAGCACCCCCATGCCGCCAATTACTTTCTCTCCAACCGCAACCCCCGCCCCACGGGCAACGCCCACCCCAACATCAGCCCCTACGACCGCTATCGCACCCAAACGGGCAACATCTTCATCGGCGCCGGCAACGCCCGGGCCTTCCGCCGCCTGTGCCAGGTCCTAGAACGCCCAGACCTGACCGGCGATCCCCGCTTTGCCAGCAACGGCGACCGGGTGGTCAACCGCCGGGCCCTCACCCAGGAATTGGAAGCCACCCTGGCGGAGCGCGACGGCGAGGCGTTGTGCCGGGAATTGCTGGCGGCGGGGGTCCCGGCGGGCCCGGTCCTCGACGTGGCCGAAGCCCTGGCGGCGCCCCACACCCAGCACCGCCAGATGGTGGCGGCCCTAGACGACTACCGCTGTCCCAACACCCCCATCAAATTCTCCCGCACCCCGGGGACCGTCCAAAGCCGCCCCCCGGCCTTTGGCGCCCACAGCCGGGAAGTCCTGCGGGAGGCGGGCTTCGACGCCGCCGAGATCGAGACCCTCATCGCCGCCGAGGCGGTGTTGGAGCGCCGCCGCCGCAGCTAGGGGCTCGGCGGCGCCATCCCCACGGCCTTTGGCAAAAGATTGCGCCTGATTTTTTGCCCGCATCCTTGTTAATATTCGCAGAAGGAGGCAGTGGGTGCCTCCCCCTCGGGTAACCCCTCGCTGCCCCTGGGACAAAAAAGCACAATTCGCCACGCCATAACGAGCTCCATCGCGTCAACGTATCCCCCGTTCGACTTCGCCCAGCGCTCGACTCTGGGCCGTTATCGATGGGAGCCCCCGTGGAACAAGCAATAATAGCTATGGTCCGCCAATTGCGGACTGCCTCGACCTTCGAAGAGGGTTGCGGCGCCTTGTTGTCGAGTTTGTCAAAGTGGGTGACCGCCGCCCTGGCGGATAGCCCCTACTGCGGCCAGGGACACCTCTGCTGTGCCATGGTCCATCTGCGCCCCGACGAAAGCTATCGGGGCCTAGTGGTATGGCGACCAGGGGCAGGCCTCGTCCTGGCCCCCGAGACATCACTGCTGCCCTCCCTGACGGCTTGGCGCCTCCTGAAGCGCCACGATTGTCCTTTGGCCCTGGATGTCCATTTGGCCCGCATCCAGCGCCTGGACGGCCAGAGCCTGGTGGATGTGGCCGCCTGTGGCGACTTCGATCGCACCGCCAGCCGCCAGCGGCTGTTGGACCGCCAGGCCACCCATCTCTACGCCCTGCCGTTGAGGGGTCCCCAGGGCCGGTTGAGCGGCATGGTGGTGTTGGAAGTCCAGTGTCGCGCCGCCATGGGCCGCCCCTTTGTCTGGCAAGAGACCGCCTGTGGCGAGGCGCTGCAACTCCTCATCGACATCGCCGCCCCCACGCTCCTCGGCGCGCCGTTGAGGGCCGACTCACCCACGGCGGTGGACGCCCACCTGCCAGTGGTGGGCCAGGCCATGGCCGGGATCGTCCAGCTGTTGGGGATGTTCGCCCGCCAGCGGGAAACCATCCTCATCACCGGCCCCACGGGGGCCGGCAAGTCCCGCCTGGCCGGCTGGTGCCACCAGCACTCCGGGCGCCCGGGGGCCCTGGTGAACGTCAATCTCCTCACGGTGCCCGAAGACTTGCAAATGGCCGAGCTCTTCGGCTGGCGCAAGGGCAGCTTCACCGGCGCCGTCACCTCCAGGGAGGGCTGTGTCGCCCAGGCCGAAGGGGGGACACTGTTCATCGACGAGATCGACAAGCTGTCTTTAAAGGCCCAAGCGGGCCTGTTGGAGTTGTTGGAGACCCGCCACTACCGTCCCTTGGGGGAATCCGGCGATACGCGGCGCGCCGATGTGCGATTTATCGTCGCCACTAACGCCGACCTCCTCCAGGCGGTGGAGGCCAAGCGGTTTCGCGAAGACCTCTACTACCGCATCAACGTCCTGCCGGTGCGTTTGCCATCCCTAGGGGAGCGGATCGACGAAATCCCCGGCTGGGCTCAGTACATGGTCAACCGCCACCACGCCGCCATGGCCGAAGATGCCATCGACGACGTCTCCACCGGCGACCACCCGGCCACTCTGAGCGCCGAGGCGGTGCTGGCGTTGACCCGGCAACCCTGGCCGGGCAATCTGCGCCAATTGGACAACGTCATCCGCCGGGCCTATGCCGTGGCCTGGGCGGCGACGGCCCCCGCCGCCCAGGCGTTGGTCATCGACGCGGGCCACGTGGCCCAGGCCCTGGCCTTTGAGACGGCCACCAGCGCCACCCCCGAACTCACCGTGGCCTTGGAACGAGCCGCCGAGGCCTATGTGGCGTTGGCCCTAGAGCGCCAGACCAAGGGGCGGTCCATGGGACTCGACCACACGGGGGCATTGCGGGCGTTGGTGCTGGAGGCGGCCCAGCGGCGCCTCGGCAACCTCAAAGACGCCTATCGCCTGTTCGGCGGCGACGCCCTCGTAGACAGCCGCAATCACACCAAGGACTACCGCCGGGCCCTGGCCAAGGTGACGGCGTTGCACCAACTCCTGCAGGACGCTCCCCAAGCCCACGGCCAGCCTTCGGCCGTCGTGGTCGCTTGCGACGATTGATCCTTGAACGGTACCCGGATCCCCCCGTCATGCACCCCACTGATCCCTTCGACGCGGCCGTGCCCGCGTCCCAAGGCTCGGCGTCCCTACCCCCACTACCCCCGGGGCTGGCCTCGCGCTACCAACTCCACCAACAGCTCCACCGGGGCGCCATCAGCCGTGTCTACCTGGCGAGCCATCGCCACACGGGGCGCCGGGTGGCAGTGAAGCAGCTCTGCGGAACGGCGAGCCCAGGGGAGGTCGAGCGACGGCATATCGCCCGATTACGCCGCGAACTCGCCCTGTCCGCCCAACTCCACCATCCCCACATCGTCGCCCTGCTAGACGCCGACGAAGACGACTGGGGCCACCCCCACTTGGTGTTTGACTACGTGCCCGGCCGCACCCTGGCCCAGGTGTTGGCCACCGAGGGCCCCTTGGCCATGGGGGATGCCCTGCAGCTGTTGATCCAACTCCTCGACGCCTTGGCCACGGCCCATCGCCTCGGCATCGTCCACCGGGATTTAAAGCCCGACAACCTCATGGTCACCGCCACGGCCACCCCCCACCTAGCAGTGCTGGATTTTGGCCTGGGGGCGTGGCGTGAGGAATGGGTCGCCGGCCACCAGCGCATCACCGAGGCCTATGAAATGCTGGGGTCGCCCATTTACACCGCCCCCGAACAACTCCGCGTCGAGGGGGTGACGGCTGCCACCGACCTCTACGCCAGCCGCCTCATCCCCGAAGAATCCCTCACATACCAGCGCCCCCCC
>JBHJHK010000136.1:0-11835 GCA_050330975.1 Candidatus Competibacterales bacterium
CATAACCCGGTGGTATGAATAACAATCTCGCGATGCCCCGACGCAAATTCAACTTCGGTCGATCGTTCTGCCCCCTTTGACCCACGACACCAGGACGAATGCCATGCTTCCCACCCCGTCGACTGCTGCAGCCTGGGACCCCCCCCTGAGCGGTGAGATGGATTTGGTCATCACCCGGGATGGGCGCTGGATACACGAGGGCCGCCCCATAGAACGCCAGCGCATGGTGGAACTGTTCGCCTCTGTGCTCCGCCGCGAAGCCGATGGCCACTACTACTTGGTCACACCTTACGAAAAATGGCGCATCCAGGTGGAGGAGGCGCCGTTTATCGCCGTCGCCTTGGACGTGACCGAAGCCCCCGACATCCCCCCTGTACTCACCTTCACCACCAACCTCGGCGAGACCATTGCCCTAGATGCCGACCATCCCCTGGAGGTGGTGTACCAAGGGGACGAGCCGCGGCCTTACATCTTGGTGCGCCCCGGTCTCTGGGCTTTGCTCAGCCGGCCGGTGTTTCTGGCCCTGGCCGAGCGAGCCGAGTGGGTGGAAGATCCCGCGGGGCCTTGGTACGGAGTGCGCAGCCGGGGACAGCTGTTCTTCCTCGGCCCAGGGGCGGAGGACACAGCCGCCCCCTAGGATTTTATTGCGCTGCAACAATCATTTTGCCCGCCGATGCCGTCAAACCGCCGTGCACCGCCATCGATCAGCTCGACACCGCAGCGCACCACAACAAGGCCAAATCCTTGACCCTGGGGCGGTGAGCACCTATAGTTAGCGGCAGCTGCGCACCATATTAGTTATTTCTCATTTGCTGTTTCAGTGCACCATTCCAACGCTGGGGTCAACTTTATCCCCGTTGGAAGGTCGCACGGAAAGACGCTGTTTTGCCTGAATCGACAGGGCAGTTAAGGGGATTGCGACAACAGGGATTTCGATAACCTTGTCGACGCTTGGGTCCCGGACTTGCGCCGGCCTTGTTACGGAGGCCGCCCATGGCCATCGCCCGCCGGTAGATGTCGTCGACACCGGATCCACCGGACGCTTGCAGCGACGTTCAGCCCAGGAGCAGCGGAATTACCATGGTCTAATTGTCATTTAACGAGTTACAGCCGCGTTGTCAGGAGTCTTCGCCATGAGCAACCAAACCCAATACCTCCTCCAAGCCCTAGTGGCCCTTGAAGAGGCCCTCGATACCATCGACCACAGCGATGACAGTGTCGAACTCCTAGACGGCGCCCTAGTCGCGTCCGACGCCCTAGATGCCATCGACGCCATCATCGGCGGCACTCGGGTGTTGGGCGTGGATGACAAAGACCTCATTGCCGCTTGAGGGGGCAAACACCCCCCGAGCCTCCTCGCCTTCCCCCGCCTGCCCACAAATTCAGCATCCAGCGTTCACCCCCTCGCTTCCCAGGGGGTCCTCCCCTACCCCGCGGTCAACTTTGAAAGCGCCGACAAAACACGTATCATCCGTCAATCCCCATCGCTAGACTTCGAGGGCTGATAACACCATGATAAGAGCGGCAATTGTGGGGGGTACCGGTTATACCGGCGTCGAACTGTTACGGATTCTGACCCGCCATCCCCACGTCGAACTCGCGGCCATTACATCCCGTTCGGAACGGGGCCGTCCCGTTGCGGCGTTGTTCCCCAACCTGCGCCATCACCTGGATTTGGCCTTCAGCGACCCCGAGCAGGCACCCTTGGATCAGTGCGATGTGGTGTTTTTCGCCACCCCCAACGGCACGGCTATGACCCAGGTTCCCGCCCTTCTGGCCGCCGGGGTGCGGGTGGTGGATTTGGCGGCGGACTTTCGCCTCAAAGATCCCGAAATCTGGAGCGAGTGGTACAAAATCCCCCACGCCTGCCCCGAACTGTTGGCCGAGGCGGTCTACGGGGTGCCAGAACTCCACCGCGATGCCATCCGCCAGGCGCGGTTGGTGGCCAACCCCGGCTGTTATGCCACCGCCGTTACCCTGGGTTTTCTGCCCCTGGTGGAGGCCAACTTGGTGGACGATCAACACCTGGTGGCCGACGGTAAATCCGGGGTCAGCGGCGCCGGCCGCAACCCCGCCCAGCACCTGTTGCTGGGGGAGACCAGCGAAAACTTCGCCGCCTACGCCGCCGCCGGCCACCGCCACCTGCCGGAAATCTGCCAAACCTTGACCAAAGCCACCGGGCGGCCCATCAAGTTGACCTTTGTGCCCCATTTGGTGCCCATGGTTCGAGGCATCCACGCCACCCTCTATGCCCCCCTCCAAGCCGGTGCCCAAACGGCCCTGGGAGACCTCCACAGCCTGTTCGTCGAGCGCTACCGCCGCGAACCCTGTGTCGATGTTTTACCTCTCAACAGTCACCCCGACACCCGCAGCGTGCGAGGCGTCAATCTCTGCCGCCTCGCTGTCCATTTGCCGATGGGTAGCGACACCATCGTGCTGTTGTCGGTCATCGACAATTTGGTCAAGGGTGCTGCGGGGCAGGCGATCCAGAACATGAACCTCATGTTTGGCATCGAGGAAACGGCGGGCCTAGAAGACATCGCCCTACTGCCCTAGTGGTGATGTGGCCCCTTGACCCGCTTCCCGTGGCTCTGCAAAATAGGACCTATATAGTCCTGATTCAACAACTCACCTGAATGGTCATTAGGTCTGTTGTTATCACCCCATTTCAAGCGCCTTGGGCGCGGAGAATTCCCGTGAACGCCGTCAGCGAAACTTCCTTTGAGCCGTTGATTTTTACCGAAGCCGCTGCCCTCAAGGTACGCGACCTCATCGACGAAGACGACGAACTGGCCCCCGACACCATGTTGCGGGTGTTCGTCAGCGGCGGGGGCTGCTCGGGCTTCCAGTATGGCTTTACCTTCGACGAAAAGGTCCAAGATGGCGACACGTTGGTGGAGAAAGCCGGCGTGAAGCTGTTGATCGATCCCATGAGTTTTCAGTATCTGGTGGGGGCGGAGATCGACTACACCGAAGGCCTCGAAGGCGCCCAATTTGTGATCCGCAACCCCAACGCCACCACCACCTGCGGCTGCGGGTCGTCGTTCAACGTCTAGGCCCTTCCCCACCCCCTGCCTCCCGTCGGGGGATTCCCCCAGTTGCCCCTCCTCATGGGGGGTAAATCCCCCCCAGAATTCGCTCCCCCAGGGCGCCGGTGGCGGCGGGCAGGTTGCCCGGTAACCCCTTGAGGGTCTGGCGTGCCAGCCAGGCAAACCCCATGGCCTCCAGGTAGTCGGGGTCGACACCCCGCTGGGCCGTGGACGCCACGGGAACGTTGAGCTGGCGCTGGAGGGTTTCCATGACGACTCGGTTGTGAACCCCACCGCCGCACACCAAGACTTCTTCCACCGCGACCCCGGTGGCCAGCAAGGCCCGGGCGATGCTGTGGGCCGTCAACGCCGCCAAGGTCGCCTGGACGTCCTCCGGGGCCACGAGTTGGCCAAAGCGTCCCAGGTGAGCGTCTAGCCAAGCCAAATGGAAGTACTCCCGTCCGGTGCTCTTGGGGGGAGGCCGGCGAAAATAGGGATCCGCCAACAGCTGGTGCAACAACCCCGATACGACCTTGCCAGAGCGAGCCCAGAGACCGTCGCGATCCAGGGGCACCCCCCGGTGGCGCTGGATCCAAGCGTCCAGTAAAGCGTTGCCAGGACCGGTGTCAAAGCCCGCCCCGGGGACGCCAGCGGCGGTGACCAGCAACGACAGGTTGGCGATGCCACCGATGTTGACCACCCCCCGGGGACGGCGGTCTCGGGCCAACAGCGCCCGGTGGAAGGCCGGCGCCAGGGGAGCTCCTTGGCCACCGGCGGCCATGTCCCGGCGGCGAAAGTCCGCCACCACCGTCAGACCCGTGAGTTCGGCCAGCAGGCTGGGGTTGCCCAGTTGGACGGTGTAGGGCTCGGGGCCCTGGGGCACGTGGCGCACGGTTTGTCCATGGCTGCCCACGGCCCGCACCGCAAGCTCGGCAAAGGCCTCCCGCCCCACTTGGCGAGCCAACTCCGCCACCGCCTGGGCGAACAACCGCGCCCCGGCGTTGTCGAGCCGGGCCACGGCGTCGAGGTCGTCGCTTCCCCCCGCCGCGGCGCCGGGGTGGACCACGGCCAGCAACTTCTGGCGCATGGCTTGGGGAATGGGCACCGCCGAGCAAGCCACTAGACGGGGGGATGCCCCGTCGCCAAAGGCCACCAGGGCTCCATCCACGGCGTCGACACTGTTGCCCGACATTAGGCCTATGAAAAACTCATCCTCGGGGGGGTCTACGGGAGGCATGGTCACAGCAGCACGGTCACAGCAGCGGTCACGGATTAGAGGTTTGATGGGGGGTGGAGCCCCTTCGGGGCCACGGCCCGCCCTAGCGGGCCGCCAGCAACCCCCGATGGCGATGGAGTAGGGTCAAAAGTGGCGCCGCATGGGCGGCAAAATCGCCGCGGTGGGGGTTGGCCACGCCGGAACTGGGGGGGAGCGTCACCGTCAGGGGATCGCGGGGGACGCCGTCGACCCGGATCTCATAGTGAAGGTGGGGACCCGTGGCGAGCCCGCTCGACCCCACATAGCCGATGATTTGCCCCCGACCCACCGTCGCGCCCTTGCGCATCCCCGGGCCATAACTGGACAGATGGCTGTAGCGGGTGGTGTAACCGCCGCCGTGGTCCAGCTCCACCAACCGGCCGTAGCCCCCCCGACGCCCGACAAAGGTCACCAACCCATCGCCGGCGGCGCTCACCGGCGTGCCCGTGGGGGCGGCGAAGTCCACGCCCCGGTGGGGACGCACAACCCGCAGCACGGGGTGGAGGCGGGCGAGTTGGAAGGGGGAGCTGATCCGCGTATAGGGCAACGGCGCCCGCAGCAGCCCGGGCTGGATGCCATTTCCCTGGGGGGTGTAGTAGCCCGTCCTGCCCTCGGGGTCGCGGTAGTGGATGGCCTGGTGGCGCCGGCCAGCACTCTCTAGCTCTACGGCGACCACTCGCCACCCCCCCACGGGCTCACCCCGGTGGTGGTACACCTCCCCCACCACGATAAAGGCATCATTGGCCCCCAGGCGAGCCAGGTTGAGTTGGGGGGCAAACACGGCGGCCACCTGCACCACCGCCCCCTCGTCAAGCCCTGCCCGGGCCGCAGCGGTGTAAAAAGAATCGCCGCCTTCGAGGGTGCCGGCGATTACCCTGCGGTGACGCGTCAGTCCGGCCGTCGACGCCGCGGGCTCGGGCCGAGGGGCAGACTCGGGGAGTGGCTCGGCCTCCAACGGCGCCAACGGCGCCACCACCTGGGGGGGGGAGGAAGCCAAATCGTCGGTCAGGGCGTCGAACAGGGTCCATCCCACCCATCCCACCAAGGTGGTCACCAGTCCCAGGAAGAGGGCGGCACTGGGCCTCATAGCTCGCCACCGATGGCCGGGACCATGGGCTCGAGTAGGGCGGTGCTCAACGGAGCCCCAGGACGTCTTGCATGTCGTAGAGCCCCGCCGGCTGCCCCGCCAACCAAGCGGCGGCCCGGAGGGCGCCCGTGGCAAAGGTGGTACGGCTGCTGGCCCGATGGGTGATCTCGATGCGTTCCCCCTTGGCGACAAACATCACCGTGTGCTCGCCGACGATGTCGCCGGCCCGCACTGTGGCAAAGCCAATGGTGTCTTGAGAGCGCTCCCCCGTGGTGCCCTGGCGGCCGTACACCGCACACTGGGCCAAGTCTCTTCCCGTGGCCTTGGCCACCACTTCCCCCATGGCCAGCGCCGTCCCCGAGGGGGCGTCGATTTTGTGGCGGTGGTGGGCTTCGACGATCTCCACATCGACCTCGTCCCCCAAGGTGCGGGCCGCCAGGGCCAACAGACCAAAACACAAGTTGACGCCGACGCTCATGTTGGGGGCCAAGACCACGGGGATGGCCGCCGCCGCCGCCGCCACCGTCTGGCGTTCCTCGGGGCTAAAGCCCGTGGTGCCGATGACTATGGCCTTGCCCGCGGCGCGACAGGCGGCTACGTGGCGAAGGGTGGCCTTGGGCAAGGTGAAGTCGACCATCACCTCACAGTCTTCGACGACGGCTTCGTGGTCCGCCACCACGGTGACCCCCAGGGGATCTTCACCGATGATGGGGCCGATATCCAGGCCGAGGAGGGAGCTATCGGGACGCTCTAGGGCACCGTGACAGCAGACGTCGGAGCGCTCTAGGCAGGCGGCCACCAGTTGACGCCCCATCCGTCCACCGGCACCGGCAATGGCCACCCGCGTCGGTGGATTAGGCGTCCGATCTCGTTCCATGCTCCTGGTTTCCTCAAGGGGTAGTCGCTGACGATGGCGGTGGCGTTGTCCGTGGCGGCTCCCCCGACGCTCCTTGGCTCTACGGGAAATCCCATCCACGCCGACCCGCCCACAGGGCTCTTACTGGTACACCAATGCGCTTCTGGGGTCAATATCGAGTCGAGGGAAAGGTCTTGGTAAAGACGGCGCCCACCGGCGGTTACTCGACGTAAGCGACGCCTTGGCTGCCGTGACTAGTGGACTTATGGTAAAGGCCGTTGGGGGACATCATCCAAGACAAGGCCAATGTCTCCATCAACCCCAACATCTTGGAAAGGTTCCGCGGGAAAAATCACCCCTCCCGTTGGAGGTCTCGGGCCGAGGGCGATGATCTGTCTGGGGTCGACCTCCCAGATGGTACTCGACGACAAACCGCCGGCCCGGGGTTTCCAAAGGCATTCCAGCCGCCTTGGATCTTCCATGGAACACACCTCTGTCTCGATGGTGGAAACGAAGGAAACCCCGAGTTTGGAACTCGCGGAGGGTACTAACTCAACCCGAGGGGGCGATTCAGGTCGGGGAGGGAAATGGAAAACTGGAGCCGAATTTTTGGCGGCAATGATGGAGCGGGTGATGGGAATCGAACCCACGTCATCAGCTTGGGAAGCTGAGGTTCTACCATTGAACTACACCCGCATCACATCCAGATCCTAGCGCCACAGAATCGATAAAGCAAGGATCGGCCGTCTGAGCACTGGCGTGCCAGGTCTCAGGCCTCGGCGGTACCCCGGACGCTTTCCACCAACAGCTCCTCTTCGGGAACCCCGTTGGCGCGGGCCTCTCGATACCAGCGGGGTTGCTTACCCCGTCCGCTCCAGGTCTGTTCAGGGCTATCGGGGTTGCAGTACTTGGGCTTGGCGGGTTTACCGTGACGGCGCTTTTTAAAATGTTCGTTGAGCTCTTCCACCGAGATGCCGGCGCTTTGCACCAACTCTTCCACTTGACTGATAACCGCTTGTACTTGACTCTTTTGCTTGCGCTCAATCTCGTTGTCGATGGCTTTCTTCATCTGATTGAGCTCTTCGAGATTGTACTGACTGAAATCTGGCTGCTCGCGCATGACGTATCACTCTTCCGTTTGGCAAAAAAACTTGCCTGAAGCTTACATTTGACATCAATCCCGAGGGAGTGAAATTTATTTATCACAGCTCGCGGTTGAGGACAAGTATTCTACGTCAATTTCATCTGAGTGCTATTGATGATTGTTAAAGATTTGTTAATGTCCGCCCTGAAGGGCAATTGACGACTCGGGGCCACTCATGATTGACACCGACTACCAGAGACCCGTGCGCAGTTTCGTCCGCCGGGAAGGCCGGCTGACCACGGGGCAAAAAAGTGCCCTAGAACGCCTTTGGGGTCACTATGGAATCGATTTCGATCCCGCTAGCCCGGCACTCGTCGAGACTCCTTGGCACAATTTTGCCCCTCCCGGGGAATGGATACTAGAAATTGGCTTTGGCGATGGGGAATCGCTAATGGCCCAGGCCCAAGGGGAAACCCAGCGGTTGTTCATCGGCGTCGAGGTCCATCGTCCAGGGGTGGGGCATTTACTCATGGGACTAGAAGCGCAGGGCATCCCCAACGTTCGGGTCATCTGCGCCGATGCGGCGGCGGTGGTGCCCCATCTACCAGCGGAGGGCTTTGCCCGCGTTCAGATATTTTTTCCCGACCCCTGGCCCAAAAAACGTCACCACAAGCGCCGCCTCATTCAGCCGCCCTTTGTGGATCAGTTGGTTCGCCTACTGGGCAGCGGTGGCCAACTCCACTTGGCCACCGATTGGGAGCCCTATGCCGAACACATGCTGGCGGTACTCAACCAGTGCCCGGGGTTGGTCAATGTCGCCGACGACGGGGGCTATGCGCCCCGCCCCGCCACTCGACCGGCCACTAAGTTCGAGCGTCGGGGGACGGATCGCGGTCATCCCGTGCGCGACTTGATCTTCATCAAGGTGGATCCAGGGAGGGATACCGACGCGCCAACCCCGTAACCTTCGCTACAATAGCGCTTTGATATTCACAACTGAGGCCCTTTACCGGGCCTCTCTGCCGCTGATTTCCATTCCTCCATCCACCCGACACGTCTATGACCACCACATCGCAACGGCTTCCCCTTCGCCGCGCCCTGTTGAGCGTGACCGACAAAACCCACCTCCTGGACCTGGCCGCCGCCCTCGTGGCAGCCGGGGTGGAAATCGTCTCCACGGGCGGCACCGCACGGGTGCTGCGGGAAGGGGGAATACCCGTCGTCGAACTCCAAGATTACACGGGTTTTCCCGAATTGATGGATGGCCGGGTCAAGACCCTCCACCCCCGCATCCACGGCGGTCTACTGGGGAGGCGGGGAGTCGACGACGGGGCCATGGCCCACCACGATATTCCCCCCATCGATTTATTGGTGGTCAATCTCTACGCCTTTGAAGCCGTCGCCGCCGAACCCCTGGAAACCCAGACCCGAGATCCCCAAGCCCAATTGCTGCGGGCTGTGGAACACATCGATATCGGCGGGCCAGCGCTGTTGCGGGCCGCCGCTAAAAACTATGCCGCCGTGGCGGCAGTGATGGACCCCGAGGACTACCCGTCGATCCAAGAGGTCCTCCCACTCGGGGGCACCGACCTGGCCCAACGCTATGCCCTGGCGGCCAAGGCCTTCGCCCACACCGCCCGCTACGACGCCGCCGTGGCCAACTACCTGGGAAGGCGGGATTGCCACGGCCAGGCCACAGAGCCCTTTCCAGAGCACCTCAGCCACCAGTGGGTCCGCCACCAAACCCTGCGCTACGGGGAAAATCCCCACCAGAGGGCCGCTGTCTACCGTCCTTCCCCCCCCGTCCCCCAGACCTTGACCAGCGCCCGCTTGCACCAGGGCAAAGCCCTGTCCTACAACAACTTGCTGGACAGCGACGCGGCGCTGGCCTGCGTGCGCCGCTTCGAAGAACCCGCCTGTGTCATCGTCAAACACGCCAACCCCTGTGGGGTGGCGGTGGCCCCCCCCCCCCGCGCGGCCGACGGCGGGGGGGATAGCCCCGCCCCCACCCCCCTCGAGGCCTACGGCTTGGCCTATCGCACCGACCCCACCTCGGCCTTTGGCGGCATCATCGCCTTCAACCGCCCCCTAGACGCCCAGGTGGTGGAGACGATCCTCGCCCGGCAGTTTGTCGAGGTGCTCCTAGCCCCCCACTTTGAGGCAGCGGCCCTGGAGCGCACGGCGGCCAAGCCCCACCTGCGCTGCCTCGCCTGGGATGTGGAGCGCTTTAGCCCCACCGCCGAGGCGGCGGGGGATTACCGCAGCATCCAGGGCGGCCTATTGCTCCAAGAACCCGACCCCGCCCACGACCCCCGGGAGACCATGACCGTCGTCAGCCGCCGCTCACCCAGTGCAGCCGAGTGGCGAGATCTATTATTCGCTTGGCAAGTGGTGCCGTTTGTCAAGTCCAACGCCATCGTCTACGCTCGAGGACAAGCGACCCTCGGGGTCGGCGCCGGTCAGATGAGTCGGGTGGTGGCCGCCCGCATCGCCGCCCTCAAGGCCGCCGATGAAGGCCTGGACCTCAGGGGTGGCGTCATGGCCTCCGATGCCTTTTTCCCCTTTCGCGACGGCGTCGACCAAGGGGCAGCGGCGGGTATTGGGGCTGTGATTCAACCCGGGGGTTCGGTGCGGGACGACGAGGTCATCGCCGCCGCCGACCAACACCACATGGCCATGGTATTCACCCACAAGCGTCACTTTCGCCACTGACGCCCACCCGGAGGGGTCGAACCGTGACTGTTCCTTTGGAGGTTCTCATCGTCGGCGGCGGGGGCCGGGAGCACGCCCTGGCCTGGCACATCGCCCGCTCCCCCCAGGTGGCGCGGGTGTTCGTCGCCCCGGGAAACGCCGGTACCGCCCTGGAGCCCAAGGTGACCAACATCGCCATCGGGGCCGATGCCATCGACGAATTGGTGGCTTTCGCCCGCCAACGGGGCGTGGGCCTCACGGTGGTGGGCCCCGAGGGGCCATTGGTGGCGGGGATCGTCGACGCCTTTGCCGCCGAAAAGCTGCCCTGCTTGGGCCCGAACCGATCGGCAGCTAGGCTCGAGGGCTCCAAGGCCTTCGCCAAGGGATTCTTGGCCCGCCACGGCATCCCCACCGCCACCTTTGCCACCTTCGACGACCCCGCGGCCGCTAGGGACTACCTGGCCAGCCGGCCGTTGCCCATCGTCGTCAAGGCCGACGGCCTGGCCGCCGGCAAGGGGGTGATCATCGCCCACAGCCGCGCCGAGGCCTTGGAGGCCGTGGAGGCCATGGTGGTGGGGGGCGCCTTTGGCGGCGCCGGGCGCCGGGTGGTGATCGAGGACTTCCGGGAGGGCGAAGAAGCCAGCTTTATGGTCCTGTGCGACGGTCGCCACGCCCTGCCTTTGGCCTCTTCCCAAGACCACAAGGCCCGGGACGACGGCGACCGCGGCCCCAATACCGGCGGCATGGGGGCCTATTCCCCAGCCCCGGTGGTGGAGGGCCTGGAGCAACGCATCATGGACACCATCGTCCACCCCACCTTGGCGGGGCTGGCGGCCGAGGGGATAACTTACCGGGGCTTTTTATACGCTGGGCTGATGATCGATGCCAAAGGCGATCCCAAGGTATTGGAGTACAACTGCCGCCTGGGGGACCCCGAGACCCAGCCGTTGATGCTGCGGTTGCAAAGTGACCTGGTAGAACTGGCTCGCCGAGCCCTGGCGGGGGACTTGGCGGGACTGGCCGTCCACTGGGATCCCCGTTCCGCCTTGGGGGTGGTATTGGCGGCTGAAGGCTACCCCGAGGCCCCCGTGACGGGGGCGCCCATCGGCCACTTTCCCCCCCCCAACGCCGACCCAGACCTGGTGGTATTTCACGCTGGCACCCGAAACCACGGGGATGCCATTGTCACCAGCGGCGGGCGGATTTTGTGTGTCACCGCCAAGGGCACCGACCTCGAGGGAGCCCGGGAACGGGCCTACGCCGCCCTGGCGACCATCCACTGCCCCGGGAGCTTCCACCGCCGCGACATCGGCCACCGGGCCCTGGGCAGGGCCCCTTGAGGATTGCCCTCAGCGCTTCATGGACTCGAAAAACTCGACGTTGGTCTTGGTGCTCTTGAGGCGTTCGAGGAGAAACTCCATGGCCTGGATTTCCTCCATGGGATGGAGCAATTTGCGCAAAATCCAAATCCGCTGCAGGTTTTCCGCCGCGGTGAGGAGTTCTTCCCGCCGGGTCCCCGAGCGGTTGATATTGATGGCGGGATAAATGCGCTTTTCGGAGATGTTGCGGGCCAGGTGGATTTCCTGGTTGCCGGTGCCCTTGAACTCCTCGTAGATCACCTCGTCCATTCTAGAGCCGGTGTCGATGAGGGCGGTGGCGACGATGGTGAGGCTGCCCCCCTCTTCGATATTGCGGGCGGCGCCGAAGAAACGCTTGGGGCGGTGGAGGGCATTGGCATCCACCCCCCCGGTGAGCACTTTGCCCGACGACGGCACCACGGTGTTGTAGGCCCGGGCCAGGCGGGTGATGGAATCCAACAAAATCACCACGTCG
>JBHJHK010000137.1:0-2528 GCA_050330975.1 Candidatus Competibacterales bacterium
TTTCACATCATCGGCGACCCGGATCTGGCCCTCTACAGGCAATACGGCGTGGAAAAATCCACCATCGGCCTCATCAAGGCCATGATGCTGCGGATCCCCACCCTGGTGCGGGGTATCCTGCGGGGTGGCAACCCCATGGGCAAGAATCCCCATATGACCCTGGTGCCGGCGGATTTTCTCCTCGATGAACAGGGACGGGTAGTGGACTCGTTCTACGGTCGCGATATCAGCGAGCACATCCCCTTGGACCGCATCGAGGGCTTCCTCAACCCTCCCGCCAAGGCCCAAGCCGTGGCCTGAAACAATCCTCAAGTCTCCTCGTCGCCCCGGGCCAAGCGCTGGGCGGCGAGGCGGGCGGGGTCGCGGAAGGGGAAGATCAACCCCACCCCGGCCAGAAAGCCGCCGATGTGGGCCCAAAAGCCCACGCCGCTGACCCCCGTGGCGCCTGCCACCGCCGGCAATCCCCCCACCACTTGGATCAATAACCAATAGCCCAGCATCCACAGGGCCTGGATTTTGATCACGGTGATGAAAAACCCCAACACCAGCAGCACCTGAACCCGCACCTTGGGGTACAACACCGCATAGGCCCCCATGACCCCACCGATGGCCCCCGAGGCCCCCACCATGGGCAAGGGGCTTGTGGGACTCACCAAGCCGTGGGCCGCCACGGCCGCCAAGCCACACAGCAGGTAAAAGGCCG
This sequence comes from Candidatus Competibacterales bacterium, assembly GCA_050330975.1. Classification (GTDB taxonomy): domain Bacteria; phylum Pseudomonadota; class Gammaproteobacteria; order Competibacterales; family Competibacteraceae; genus JBHJHK01. The sequence continues at coordinate 704 of JBHJHK010000137.1, forward strand.
CAAACCGCCAAGGCCCCATGGCGTCCTCCAAGTTGTCGCCAAACACCAACAAAAACCACATATTGCCGATGATGTGGATCCAGTTGCCGTGGAGAAAAATCGAAGTCAGAGGCGTTAGCCAGTTCGAGGTTTGGCCGACGATACAGACGGTGTCGGTGCCCATGGGAATCATCACCGGTTGAGTCAAAGTCCCCAACAACTCCCCGGGGATGGCGCCGAACTGGCACACCGAGCGGCTCAGGGCCGGTTCGGTACCAAAACCCTGGAATAGCGCCCATACCAAGGCGTTGAGGCCAACGATGGCAAAGGTGACCACGGCGGTGTTGAGGGTGGGATTTTCGTCGCGAAGGGGAAACATGGCGCAGGAAACGACCTCGAGGGGGGAACCAGTCCCGCGGTTTGGGGATGGGTGCCCGGGGGAAGGATCGGGCGCCTCCTAGGGGCGATGACCTTCAGGCCAACGGGGGCACTCCGTCGAAGCCCTGGGCCTCGCCGAGGATGGTCAACAACAGCGCCACCCGCAGCCACATGCCGTTGCGCTCCAGGCGCCAGTAGGTGGCCCGGGGATCGGAATCCACCGCCGTGGCCAACTCCGCCCCCCGGGGCAAGGGGTGCATTACCACGCCGTTGGGCTTGAGGCGCGCCATCTCGGCGAGGCCAATACTGAAGCGCTGATAGTCGATCACCGACGCCTCTCCCGGGGCGTCGTGCTCGCTCTGGAGCCGGGTGACGTAGATGGCGTCGAGTTGGGGCAGGGCCTGGTGCAAGTCGTCGGTCTCCCAGAAGGGGACGCCATGCTCCGTCAAGTACGCCTTGATATCGTCCCCCAAGGTAAAGGGTTCGGGGGCGATAAATCCAAGGCTGACCTCGCGGTAGTTGGCGAGCAAATAGCACAGCGAGCGCACCGTGCGCCCCCGGCGCAGGTCCCCCATAAAGCCGATGACTTTGCCGTCGATGCCCCCTTGCTTTGCAAAACTCAAATGGAGGGTATAGATGTCCAACAAGCCCTGGGTGGGGTGGAGGTCGCGCCCGCTGCCGGCGTTGACAATGGGCACCGGGCGCGGCCAGGTGTCCATGAGGCGGGCCATACGGCTGGCGAGACCCTCGGCCCAGGTGCGCATGATGATCACATCGACATAGGCGGAAAAGGTGCGGATGCTGTCTTCGATGGTCTCGCCCTTGACCTCCGAGGAGGTGGAAGGGTCGCGGATCTCGCTGGTGACCATGCCCAACACGTGGCAGGGGTTGTTAAACGACAAAAACGTCCGGGTGGAGGGCTGGGTGAAGTACAGCATGGCCCGGCGGTGGGCCAGGCGCTGCTGCAGGGCCAACGCTCCCTCCCGGGTGCGGGCCATGGCTCGCGCCGCCTCGGTCAACGCCACCAGTCCCTCGAGGCGCGGGCGGTCGAACTGCCGCGGGTCCACCACGTGGAACAACGGCTCGCCGGGAGTCCACTGGTTCACCTGTCCTCCTGTTGTACACCCTTTGGGTTCGATGGGAGTTTACAGGGCTTGACCCACTTGGCCAAAGCGCCGTTCTCGACCGGTGAAATCGGCCACGGCGGCGGCGAGATCCTCCTCGGTGAAGTCGGGCCAACGCCGGTCGACAAACAGCAACTCGGCGTAGGCGCATTCCCACAGCATGAAATCGCTGAGGCGCTGGTCGCCCCCGGTGCGGATCAACAAATCCACCTCCCCCGCCTCGACGGAGGAGTGCATGGTGGCGTTGAGAGCGGTGCCAAAGCGGTGGAGATCGTCTTGGGGGGGGGGGGGGGGGGGGCGGGGGGGGGGGTGGGGGGGGGGGGGGGGGGGGGGGGGGGGGGGGG
>JBHJHK010000138.1:0-16427 GCA_050330975.1 Candidatus Competibacterales bacterium
GCGACAGCCCAGACGTCGTCGATCGCTAGCTTGGCGTGTCCGTTGAATCCCCGTCGGTCCCCGAAACCTCCGCGTCTGCCTACGGCCATTTCCCCGCATGTCCTACTGAACGGAGAACCTCATGAACTTCGATTCCACCCCCAAAAAAACCACCCGCCGCAGTTTCCTCAGTTATGCCCTGGCCGGCGGAGCCGCCGCCGGCACCGCCCATCTCACCATCACCCGAGATCTGTTTGCCCAATCCAGCAGCCCCATCGTCATCGGCAATCAATGCGAATTGACCGGTGGCTTTTCATCGTGGGGCTACTGGCATGACAAGGCGGCCAAAAAGGCGGTGGAGTTGATCAACGAAGGGGGGGGTATCAGCGGGCGCAAGGTGGAGCTAGCGGTGGAAGATACCGAGTCCAACCCCGCCATCGGCGCCCGCAAGCTGCGCTCGTTGATCCAGCGCCGGCGGGCGTCGTTTATCGTTGGCTCTGTTCACTCGGGGATCATGCTGGCATCCATTCCCATCGCCAGTCAGTTTAAGACCGTTTACTTTTCCGCCGGCGAAGCCACCGAGGCCACCGGCTCCAAGGGTACCCGCTACAGTTTTCGCACCGGCACCGACACCTATGGTCTGGCCGCCGCCGGCGCCCCCTGGGCCTTTGAAAACCTGGGTAAAAACTGGACCATGATCTACCCCGACTACGCCTGGGGCCACAGCCATCACCAGGAGCACCGCGCCCTGATCGAGGCCATGGGTGGGGTGGTCAACGACCCCATTGCCGTGCCCCTAGACGCCCGGGACCTGGTCCCCTATCTGGCCAAAATCCCCGCCGAGACCGAGGTATTGTTCTCGGTGTTCTTTGGCGCCTTGTCCGTGGCCTTTTACACCCAGGCCGCCACCATGGGGCTGGGGGAGAAAATGGCCATGTACTCGGTAAACGGCACCATCGAGGCCATCGCCCCCGACGATATCGGTGGCGCTGCCGAAGGCGTCTATATCGTGGAGAACTTCCCGCGGATGGTGGCCAACAAAGACGACGAGTTTCACCGTCAGCACAACCAGATTATGGAAATCGACGATATCCATGCCCGGGAGCTCCACAGCGAGCGGATCATGGCCAAGAGCCATGCCTGGCAATCGTGGGAAAACCTGTTCGCCCTCAAACAGGCCATTGAACAGTCGGGTTGGCAGAGCAAAAAAGACGATCCCGGGGTGATCGAAGCCCTAGAGGGGATGGAGATGGCCAATTCCCTCGCCCATCCCCAGGGGGAAAAACTGCTGCGGGCCGAAGACCACAGCGGAATCATCGACTGCTATATCAGCCGGGTAGAGGATGGTAAGTTCCAGCTGATCAAACGGGTCCCCAAGGAAGAGCTGGTGGCGAAAATGCCGCCCCGCTACGACTTTACTCAACACAGCCTATAGGGTCTGGCACTTTGCCCGCCATGGAGCGTCAATACACCGTCTGCGCCGCCCATGTAGCCCCCATCTACCTGGAGGCCGCCAAGACCACAGCCAAGGCCTGTAGTCTCATCGCCGAAGCGGCCCGGGCCGGTGCCCGCCTCATCGCCTTTCCCGAGTCCTATATTCCCGGTTTTCCCCTGTGGGCGGCGGTCCAGGCCCCGCTGTTGAGCCACGATCTCTTCAAGCGCTTGGCGGCCAACTCCCTCAGGGTACCGGGGCCGGAAATGCTGCAACTGGCGGCCACGGCTCGCCAACACCAGATCTGGGTGTCCATGGGCTTTAGCGAGGCCACGACCCAGAGCGTGGGCTGCCTGTGGAACAGCAATGTCTTGATCAGCGCCGATGGTGCCATCGTCAATCACCACCGCAAGTTGGTACCGACTTTTTTTGAAAAGTTGATCTGGGCCAACGGCGACGGCGCTGGGCTGCGGGTCTGTGACACGCCCCTAGGACGGCTGGGGGCGCTGATCTGCGGGGAAAACACCAACCCCTTGGCCCGCTATGCCCTCATGGCCCAGGGGGAGCAACTGCACATCTCCAGCTATCCTCCCACTTGGCCGACCCGTCCCCCGGCGGCGGCCGGGCGCTACGACTTGGCCAACGCCATCAAGGTGCGGGCCGGCGCCCACGCCTTTGAAGCCAAGGCCTTTAACGTCGTGGCGGCCGGGGCATTGGACCGAGGCACCTTGACCGCCCTGGAATCCCTGGGGAGCGAGGCCATAGATATCTTAGAACAAACCCCCCGGGGCACGTCGTTGGTGCTCAACCCCGCCGCCGAGGTGAGCAGCGAGGTCATGGCCGGCGACGAGGGGCTACTCTATTGCCCCATTGACCTCGACGCCTGTATTGAACCCAAGCAATTCCACGACGTGGTGGGCTACTACAACCGCTTTGACGTGTTCCACCTCAGCCTGGACACCCGCCCCTTGAGACCTTTGGAGATTCGCGGCGACGAGTGGCGGAGCTATAGCTTTGAAAGCTTGGAGCAAACGGCCCAACACCCCACCGCGGAGGGCGCCCCGCCCCGGGGACCTTGAGTTCAGGATGAGCTTAGAGTCTCTAGGGCAACGCCTCGGCAACGGCGAGAACCCGTGTCTCCTGGGCTAATCGTTTAATCAGCCCACAACACGGGCACGGGGAAGCCCTTGGGGGCAAGGCCAGACTGAAACCAGTTGACGAAGCTATGGACCGAATAGACCGGGCGGCCGATGGCAGCCCGAATGGCTGGCGCGTAGGGGACCATGTTGGTGCACTCCAACACCAGCGCACCCAGCTCTGGATGGGCCTCGACCAGACCCCTGGCCGCTTGAACGTTGTCCGCCCGCGCAGCTTCGATTTCGAGCTCCCAGTGGTCTGCGAGAATGGCGCGGGTAAATTCACGCAGACCCTCAGTGGAGCCAATGGGCGTGTCGGGTGGGACATGGGCCGCGCGCAGATGCTGATCCGTCAGGGTACTGCCCGAAATCGTCAGGATCCCGCAGCGTTTGCCCGGCGGTAGCGTCGCGTTGACGAGGTTCACCTGCATCAGCGAAGACGCTGCCACAGGCACATCCACGGCCGCCGATAGTTCATCCTGAAAAAGAGACAAGAACCCGCAATTCGTCGTAATGCCATCGACGCCGGAGGCAACCAGATCCCGGGCCGCCGCAACGAACAGCGGTAGCAACCCCCGGGCACCTTGGCGCACTACCCGATCGGGCGAGGCACTGGGGACGACGCGGTATTGGACCGGGAAATCCCATGTCAAAGCGTTACCCATGTCACCGGGAATGCGGGGAAACCGGGCGTCGAGCATCAGGATCCCCACTGACGCCCCGTAGACGGATTTACCCCCCTGGACTCTCAATTTTCACCTCTTTCGTTTCCCTTGGCGGGTATCATTGACTGGGTTCGCCGCCCGTTCCAACACGTATCGCGACACAATCCCGCCATCGGTCTCGCTGGCAAACCGGGACGAGTCGGCGGACCGCACTTTGCCAATTGGACTATTATCGCCGGGAAAGGATCTGGGGGCATGACCGAGACAACGAAAACCGTCGCCGTCATCGGCGCTGGAATCGTGGGGGTATCCACGGCGATCTGGCTGCAGCGGGACGGGCACAAGGTGGTCCTGATCGACCGGGAGGGCCCGGCGGCGGGCGCAAGCCACGGCAATGGTGGGGTGCTGGCCGCCTGTTCGGTTATCCCGGTGCCCGTGCCGGGTCTACTGGCCAAGGCGCCGAAGATGCTCTTCAGCCCCCATGAGCCGCTCTTTGTGAAATGGGGGTACCTACCACGGCTTTTGCCCTGGCTTTTGAAGTATCTGGGCACAGCCAACCCCGAGGACGTCCGCCGCCGCGCCGCCGCCCTCACCACCATTATCGGCGACAGTCTCGCCGACCACCAGGCACTCGCCGCTGGAACGGGGGCCGAGCGCTGGATCGTACCCTCAGACTACCTCTATCTCTACAAAGATCGCAGCCACTACCAGGGGGATGCCTTTGGCTGGTCGGTCAGAAAGGAGAACGGGTTTACCTGGGACATTCTCGAAGACGCTACCTGGCGTGACTATGATCCGGTCTTCACACCCGATATCAACCTGGCCGTTCGGCTTCGCCATCACGGGCGGATCAGCGATCCGGGACAATATGTCAGGTCCCTGGCCCAACACGCAGAAAAACGGGGCGCCCGGTTCATCAAGGCCGAGGTCGACGATATCGTGCACCAAAACGGCCGTCTGGTTGGGCTGCGCGCCGAGGGAGTGACCATCGACTGCGACGCAGCCGTTCTCGCCACCGGCGCATGGTCGGGGCCTTTGGCGGCAAAGGTGGGGTTGAAGGCCCCCCTCGAAAGCGAGCGCGGCTATCACCTGGAGCTTTGGGAACCTTCGGTCATGCCTCGATCCCCGGTGATGGTGGCCTCCGGCAAGTTCGTTGCCACCCCGATGGAAGGACGTCTGCGCCTCGCCGGCATCGTCGAGTTCGGCGGGCTGGACGCCCCCCCCTCGCGGGCTCCATTCCGGCTGCTGGAGAAAAACATCCGCGCCGCGATCCCAGGGCTCACTTGGAAAAAAACCGTCGAATGGATGGGCCATCGTCCGTCAATGGCCGATTCCATTCCAGTACTTGGCGAGGTCCCAGGCCTTGCGGGAGCCTACACGGCGTTTGGCCACGACCACATCGGGCTCACCGGCGGACCAAAAACCGGGCAAATTCTGGCGCAGATGATATCGGGAAAGCGCTCGAATCTTGATCTAAGCTCGTATTCACCCAAACGCTTCATGGCCCGGGCGAAGACCCAAGGCACGAAGCACATTCCAAAAGGGAGACTGAAATGAAAAAGATCACCACACTCTTGGCAGGGGCGGCGGCCGCAGTGGTGCTCGCGGCACCGGCAGCCGCGGAAAAGTGGGATATGCCCATGGCCTATTCCGCGAGCAACTTCCATTCGGCCACCGGCGCCGAGTTCGCCAAATGCGTCACCACCGGCACCGGTGGCGAGATCGAGATCGTGACCCACCCGTCGGGCTCGCTATTCCCGGGGGCCCAGATCAAGCGGGCGATCCAGACCGGCCAGGTACCCATCGGAGAGCGGCTACTCAGCGGTCACCAGAACGAGAACGCCCTGTTCGGCTTCGACTCGGTACCGTTCTTGGCCACATCCTTTGATGACAGCGCCAAGCTCTGGGAGGCCGCGAAGGGCCCCATTACCGAGCTTCTGGCCAGCCAGAACCTGACGTTGCTCTACAGCGTTCCGTGGCCGCCCCAGGGACTCTATTTCAAGAACGAGGTGAACTCGGTCGCCGACATGAAGGGCATCAAATTCCGCAGCTACAACAACGCCACCTCGCGGCTGGCCGAACTGACTGGCATGCTCCCCGTCACCATCGAGGCGGCTGAGATCAGCCAGGCCTTCGCCACGGGCGTCGCCGAGTCGATGGTGTCCTCGGGTTCCACTGGCTATGATCGCAAGGTCTGGGAATCCCTCAACTATTTCTACGAAGTCGACGCCTGGCTGCCGCGCAACTACGTCATGGTGAATAGCCGCGTCTGGGACGGCGTCTCCCAGGCGAACCAGAACGTCATCCGCGGCTGCGCTGAGCTTGCCGAGTATGCCGGCAACTGGCGGGCGAAGGAATACACCGGCTTTACCCTCCAGGGCCTGCGAGACGGTGGTATGACCGTCGGCCCGGCGAGTGAGCAGATGGTGAACGAGCTGAAGGAAATCGGCGTCACCATGACCAACGAATGGCTCGAAGCCGCTGGCGACCAAGGTGCAACGATCGTCGATGCCTTCAAGGCGATGCAATAACACCTTGTGGCGGGCGGCCCGGTATGACCGCCCGCGCTTCACAAGACAACGACGAGGGGCGTGATGGCTGTGCTGAAAGGGCTTCGGTCTGCACTTGACTTTATCTACCTGGCGGCAGGGGTGCTCGCCTCCCTGTGCCTCATCGCGATCTTGGTGCTGATCGTGCTGCAGATGCTGGCCCGCTGGACCGGCGAGGTGGCCCCCGGCATTCCCGAATACGCCGGCTACTTCATGGCCGCGGCCTCGTTCCTCGCCTTCGCCAACGCCCTCAACCACGGCAGCCATATCCGCGTGTCCATCCTGCTGAACGCGGTCCCTAGGCCGGTGGCTCGCTGGATCGATGTCTGGTGTTTCGCCATCGGCGCGGCGGTGATGTGGTACGTGGTCTACTACGGCTTTCGATTTGTGAATTTCTCAATCATGATCAATGACATCAGTCAGGGACAGGACCGCACACCCCTCTGGATTCCCCAATCTTTTATGCTGGCGGGCGCCGTGATCATGGCGATTGCGCTGACCGATCATCTGATCCACATCGTCTTCGATGGAAAGCACCGGATCGAGGGCGACCTGGTTGACCAGAGCTTCGGGGAGTGAGGCCATGGAAGACTTTTCGATCATCATTGTCTTACTTTTCACCCTCTTTTTACTCCTCGGCACCGGCGTTTGGGTGGGTCTTGCCCTCATGGGCGTTGCCTGGGTGGCCATGGAACTGTTCACCACCCGGCCTGCGGGCGATGTCATGATGACGACCATCTGGTCGACCTCGTCCTCCTGGACCCTGACGGCGTTGCCGCTGTTCATCTGGATGGGGGAGATCCTGTATCGCACCCGATTGAGCGAGGACATGTTCCGCGGGCTATCGCCGTGGATGGCTGGCCTGCCAGGGGGGCTAGTGCACACCAATATCGTGGGCTGCACGGTCTTCGCCGCGGTGTCGGGCTCTTCGGCGGCGACCCTGACCACCGTGGGCAAAATGTCGATCCCTGAACTCAGGCGGCGCAATTACCCAGAGCCCATGATCATCGGGACCCTCGCGGGCGCCGCAACCCTGGGCCTGATGATCCCGCCATCCCTGACGCTGATCGTCTACGGCGTGACGATCAACGAGAGCATTTCGAAACTGTTCTTCGCCGGCGTCCTGCCGGGGCTGGTGCTGGCCAGCATGTTCATGGCCTATGTGGCGATCTTCAGCCGGATCTCGAAAAACTGGAACCCCAGGCCGGAACCGCCGATACCCCTCGGCGAGCGCGTGGCCAATTCCCGGTTTCTGATTCCGGTCTTGCTGCTAGTCGCGGTCGTGATCGGGTCGATGTACTTGGGCTTCGCAACGGCGACGGAAGCCGCCGCCTTCGGCGTGATCGGAGGCCTCCTGCTGGCGGCGAGCCAGGGCTCGCTGAACTGGAAGACCTTCACCGCAAGCTTGATGGGCGCAACCCGGACGAGCGCGATGATCGCCCTGATCCTCGCAGGCGCCGCGTTCCTGTCGTCGTCGATGGGCTTTACAGGGCTACCACGGGGGCTGGCCGACCTGATAGCCCAGTGGGAGTTGACCCAGTTCGAATTGCTGATGGTACTGCTGGTATTTTACATCGTCCTCGGCATGTTCCTAGACGGCATCTCGTCGGTCGTTCTGACCATGGCCGTGGTCGAGCCGATGGTCCGCGGGGCGGGGATCGACTTGATCTGGTTCGGCATTTTCATCGTCGTGGTGGTGGAAATGGCCCAAATCACCCCGCCCATCGGCTTCAACCTGTTCGTTCTCCAGGGCATGACCCGCCACGAGATGGGCTTCATCGCGCGCGCGGCGTTTCCAATGTTCCTGATCATGGTCCTCATGGTCTTCGTCCTGATCGCTTTCCCCGAACTCGCCACCTGGCTGCCGGATAACATACGGCAACGACCGGGGTGAGCATGGGCACAGAACCAAGCCAATCTCCCAGACTCAGGGTCTTATAAACAACGCCCCCAGGATGGCCACCAGCAACGCCCCCCACACCAACCCCTGGCGCCGGCGCTGCTGGTGGACTTCCAGGCGCCTGGCCGCCGCCGCCGCGGGGTGCTGGTCCAACCACTGGCGCAGATAGTGGCGCACCGCCACCGGCACTTCACCGCTGCGCAGGTAGCGGCCAAAGCTCCGCTCTAGGGCTTGGGGAGACGGCGGCGCCCCCTCCCAACGGGCCATCGCCCGGCGAAATACCTCGAACTGACTGATGTCCTCGCTGCGGGCCACCAGGGCGAGGGTCTCGAGAAGGTCTAACTCGTCCACCACCCCGCATCCACAATCCAAACCCTTGGCAAACCGACGGGGTCACCCCTAGAGGGTGATATCCACGGTGACCCGCTCGCCCCGGCGATACACCTGCAACCGCACCGTCTCCCCCCGCTCCCGGGTATCCAGGGCGTTGAGGAGGTCGTTGGTGGAGGCGATCTCCCGGTCGTCGAGGCGGCTGATGATATCCCCGGGGACAATGCCCCCCCGGCTGTCCAGCTGGGAACCGCGCATCCCCGCCCGGGCAGCGGGGGAGTTGGGTTCCACCTCGAGGATCAACACCCCCTCCACCCCCAGTTGGGCGGTGACCTGGCGGCTGATCATCTCGTCTAACCGCACCCCCAATCGGGGGCGCTGATACTCCCCATCGCGGATCAAGCGGGGCACCACCCGGGCCACGGTCCCCACGGGCACGGCAAAGCCAATCCCCGCATAGGCCCCCGACGGACTGAAGATCGCCGTGTTGACCCCGATCAAACGCCCGGGGCTGTCCAGCAGCGGACCACCGGAATTGCCGGGGTTGATGGCGGCATCGGTCTGGATCACCCCTTCGATGTCGATGCCACTGACGCTTTGAATGGTGCGCTCCAGGGCCGAGATGATCCCGGTGGTGAGGGTCTGGTCCAAGCCAAAGGGGTTGCCGATGGCGTAGGTCTTTTGCCCCACAGAAAGTTCGTCGGCCGCCCCCAAGGGCAAGGGCCGCAGCAAATGCCCAGGGGCGGTGATGCGCAACACCGCCAAATCGTGGTCGGGGCTCACCCCCACCAAGGTCGCGTCAAAGCGCCGATCCCCCAACAACGCCACCTGGGCCCCCGACGCCCCCCGCAGGACGTGGAAGTTGGTCACCACGTGGCCCGCCTGGTCCCAGATAAACCCCGAGCCCGTGCCGGCGAGATCTTCCGTCACCCGCCGCGTCCAAGGGTTGACCCGCCGTTGGAGGGTGGTGATGTAGACCACCGACGGACTGGCGGCGCGAAATAGCTCGATGGTGTGGCTTTCTTCGCCGAGCAATTCCCCCCGGGGTGCCACGGTGCGGGCCTCGGCCACCAACCCGTAGCGCCAGCGGTCGATCCAGGGCAAGCTGTAAATACCCAAGCTAAATCCCACGGCTACCAGCAACGCGGTGCGCCACACCGAACCCCGGGCACGCCGGGGCGAAGCACCCATACTCATCGTTTCACTTCCATAAGCTCCAGGAGCTTTTCACCGTGAATATCCTGTCCATCCAATCCCACGTCGTCTACGGCCACGCCGGCAACTCCGCGGCGGTCTTCCCCATGCAACGCTTGGGGGCCGAGGTGTGGCCCCTCCACACCGTGCAGTTTTCCAACCATACTGCCTATGGACAGTGGACGGGCGAGGTGTTCACCGCCGACCAGTTGCGCGCCCTAGTCGACGGGCTGGAGGCCCGGGGGGTCTTGGGCCAGTGCGACGCCGTGGTGTCGGGGTTCATGGGGGATGTGTCGCTGGGCGAGGTCATCCTGGAGGCCAAGACCCGGGTGAAGGCCGCCAACCCCCAGGCGCTGTACCTGTGCGACCCGGTGATGGGCAACCCCATCAACGGCTGTACGGTGCGCCCGGAGATCCCCCCCTACCACGCCGCCCACACCGTCCCCGCCGCCGACATCGCCACCCCCAGCGCCCTAGAACTCGAGCGCCTCACGGGAGTGACCCCCAAGACCTTTGCCGACAGCGTCGAAGCGGTCCGGGCAGTCCAGGCCAGCGGCCCCCACATCGTACTGGCCAAGAGCTTGAGCTTTGCCGACAAACCCGAGGACAAAGATCTGATGTTGGCCGTGGAGGGAGCCAACTTGTGGCAGGTGATCACCCCCCACGCCCCAGTGGACAAGCCTTTAGTTGGCACAGGCGACCTCATCGCCGGGGTATTTTTGGTCCAATACCTCAAGACCCGCTCGGTGCCAGAGGCCTTGGGCCACGCCGCCGCGGCGGTGTACGCCGTGGCCGATGCCACCCAGCGGGCCAACACCTGGGAATTGCAAATCGTGGCCACCCAAGAGGAAATCGTCAAGCCGAAGAGGCTATTTCCCGTAGAGCAGCTCGCCTGAGGAGGCGGTGCAACAACCCCCAGTCAAAGGCCGGCCCCGGATCGGTTTTGCGGCCCGGGGCGATGTGTTGGTGGCCGACGATGCGCCCATCTCCAATGGCGGGGTAGCGCCCCTGGAGGGTGCGGATCACCGCCGCCAAGGCGTGGTACTGGATGGACTGGTAGGCGATGGCGTCACTGCCCTCCAGCTCCACACCGATGGAAAAGTCGTTGCAAGCGGGCCTACCTTGAAAACACGACGCCCCGGCGTGCCAGGCCCGCCCGTCCAGAGGCACGTACTGGACCAAGGTACCACTGCGGCGAATCAATAGGTGGGCCGAGACCCGAAGACCTTTGAGACCGGCAAAGGCGGGGTGGGCTGCGGTGTCCAATTGGTTGGTGAACAAAGCGTCGATCCAAGGCCCGCCAAAATGGCGGGGGGGCAAACTGATGCCGTGGACCACCACCAAATCCACCGCCACCCCTTGGGGTCTGGAATCCCAGTTGGGGGACGGTCGCCGGGTGGCCGCGGCGAACCAGGCGCCCTGGTCGCCCACGGTCAACGCCAAGTCACGGCTTTGCATCACCCATGGCTCCCGAGGAGCGGTTGTGGGGAGAGCCCCCTCCGACTTTTCTCCCCTGGGGCGCTGCTTGCCCCGGGGCCAGCGGGGCAAGCCCTCAAGGCGCCCCCTCCTCCGGAGGTGGCACCCAGCGGGTAAAATCGTAGCGCATGTCGCTTCGGGGGCGCTGGAGGCCAAAGCCTTGGGCGTAGCGCACCCCACACGACCAGGCGCTGTAGAGGGTGGCCAAGCTCTCCACCCCGGTGAGGACCACCGGTACCTGGGGCAGGGCTTCCCCCAGCTGTTCCACCACCCGGCGCAGGCGCTCCCGGGGCCCGGCGTCATCGGCGAGGCCCCCGGCGTAGGCGGCGTCGAGTTTGACAAAGTCCACCTTGAGGGCGCGCAGCTGCTCGGGGGTGAGGATTTCCGGGGTGAAGCGGTCGATGGCCAGCCGCACCCCCGCCCCCCGGAGGGTCTGGGCAGTCCGGGCCAACGCCCTGGGGTTGGCACTGGCGATGGTGGCCGACACTTCGATCACCAACCAGCGGCCCTCGACGCCAGTCTTATCCAGCCCCCGGCGCAGCCAGACGGCGAACTTGCCGTCGGCCAAGGACAGGGCCGACAAGTTGACAAACAGTACCGGCAAGGTGCCCGCCGTCTGGCGGCGGCGCAGCAATTCCAAGGCCCGCACCGCCACCCAACGGTCGAGGATCACCCCCAGGCCGTGATGCTCGGCGAGGGCGAAGACCACGTTCGGCGGCAGGGCGCGGCCGCGGCGGTTGTGGACCCGCAGCAACACCTCGTGGTACTCGGTGCGCCGGTCCCCCTCTAGGGACACCATCGCCTGGTAGGCCAAGGAGAGTTGTTGGTTGGCCACCGCTTGGCGCACTTCGTCGAACAGCTCCTGGAGCCGCTCGTTGTCGTCGCCTTCCACTGCGGGGTCGAAGAGGTGGACGTGCTCGACACCCATGTGGCGCGCCCGGCGACAGGCGTCGGTGGCCCGCTGGAGGAGTTCGGTGGGGCTTGTGACCCGCCGCAGCCACACCGCCCCCACAAAGGTCTCCAGCCGCAGCATGGAGTCGCCGCTCTCCACGGGCTCCCCCACCAACGTCGCCCGCACGTCGAGACACAGTCGTCGCAGCTCGACGTCGTCGGCGGCGGTCACCAGTGCCGCCAGGTGGTTGTCGTCCAACCGGGCCAACGGGAAGTGGGGCCCCAGCAACCGACGGCAGCGCAAAGCCGCCTGGGCCACCAGGGCGTCGGCGGACACCAGGTCGGCCACGTCGCTGGTCCCCAGGCTGTCCAGATCCACCAACAGCAACGCCCGCTGCTCGCTGTCCCGGGCCGCCAACTGCCGGCGCAGATGGCCCAAGAAGGCGGCCCGGTGGTAGAGGTCGGTGACGGCATCCCGCTCGGCGGCTGCCCACAGGCTGTGGCCCGCCGCCCGGGCTCGGCGCAGGCGGTGGAAAATGGCCGCCGGCAGCAGGGCGTCGTCCACGGGCTTGGGCAGCCAATCCAGCTCCAGATCTTCGCCTTCTTTGACCAATTGGGCCAGCCGTTCGGGTTCCCCCAGCAACAGGGTGGGCAACTGGTGGTAGTTCTCGTGCTGGCGCAACACCTGGATTAAGGCGCTGCCCGGAGGGTCGTTCAAGGCGGCGTCCACCACCACCAGGTGGGGGCGAAAGCGGGCCATGGCCTCCAGCAGGCGCCGCGGCTGGGCGAGGACTTGGGTATTGATACCCCGAGATTCCAGCAGATGGCTGATGTGGCTGGCTTCGGTGTTGCGAGCCATGGCGATCAATACCCGGTAATAGCGCCCCACCGGCGGCAGCAGGTCGCAGAGCAGCCGCTCCACCAGGGGTTTGGCGGCCAGGGGCTTGGCGTGGTAGGCACAGCCCAAGCTCAACGCCTGGAGGCGTTCCCCCAAATCGGTGCGCTCGCCGAGCAACAACAACGCGGCGCGCTGGCCCAACCGCTGCTCCAGGGCGTTGAGCCCCGCCTCCCGGGCGGCGTCGTGCCCCAGGGCGTCCAGATCCAGGATCACGGCGACGGGGGCCGTGTCGAGGAGGGCTTTGAGGGCGCCGTCGAGGCCGTGGTGAATCTGGACGGCAAAGCCCGCCGCCTCCAAGTGGGCGGGGAGGTCCACCACCTCGTTGCCCACCACCATCACCAGCCCCTCCGGGGCGGCCTCGGGGGTGTCGCGCTCCTCGTCGGCACTGGGGTCGAGGGTGAGGATTTCGTCGATCAACGCCAGTAGCTGGTGGCGCTGACGCCCCTGGGGCAGGCGCTTGGCCCGCAACTCGGCATTGATCAACGCCGCCAATTGGCCGCTCAGAGCCCGGGTGAGGGGCTCGGTGGCCAGGGTGGACAGTTCCTCGGCGGCGCGCGCGACAAAGGCGAGGCTCTCTTGGTTCCAATGGATATGGATGAGCCGCGCGTGGAGTTCTTCCAGCAAATGGCACTTGGCCGCCAGATCGTCCGCTACTGCCGTGGACATCAAACCCTCCCCATCAGCTGTCGTCGCTGTCCCTAGAAGGCCCTAGTGTAGACGATCTCGGCCAAATAGACTTTATCGCTATACCTACCATCCTCGCCTCCCCTGGTCTTGGCTGAGACCCAGCCAGCGCCGCACCTTGGGTACGCCGCCGTTGAAATACCTAGTACAGACGACCCAGGCTCAATAGACTCTACGGCAAACCCCCCTACGGCAAATCCCCTGAGGTCTGCGGCTGGTGACAAATGCCCTCGAAACCCTTTTCCCTTCGACGCGGTGGAGCGTCCGCGGGCATTCCCCAGGCCTTTGCCCGAGACCCCAACCGTGCCCTTTGAGATACCTTCCCCTCGACGCCCTTGGAGGACAGTCCATGGCCCTTCGCCAGTCATCGCCCTTTGTATGGCTCGTATTGCCCTTTTTCCTATGGCTTTTTCCCCCTGCGGCAGCCGTGTTTGCCCAAGCCCCCCCCGGGGTGTTGGTGGCCGAAGTGAGCCGCCGGGACGTGAGCCCCAGTAGCCGCTACGTGGGCCGGGTGGAGGCCACGGATAGCGTGGAACTGCGGGCCCGGGTGGCGGGCTTTTTGGAGCAGCGCAACTTCGAGGAGGGGCGCACCGTGGCGGCGGGCGAGCTTTTGTTCACCATTGAAAAAGCCCCCTACCAGGCCGCCGTCGCCGCCGCCAAAGCCGATGTGGCCGCCGCCGTGGCCGACCGCAAGAACGCCCGGGCAGCCCTGGCGCGCTTGGAGCAGTTGGCCCCCCGCAACCTGGCCTCCCAGGCGGATTTGGACGCGGCGGCGGCGGCGGCGGCGGTGGCCGAGGCCAGCGTCCTCAAGGCCGAAGCCGCCCTGGAGCAGGCCCAACTCGATCTCAACTACACCGACATCAAGAGCCCCATCGACGGGCGCATCAGCGCCGCGACCTACAGCGTCGGCAACTTGGTGGGACCGGAGAGCGGGACCTTGGCCACGGTGACCTCCATCGATCCCATCTACGTAACCATGGCCATCAGCGAACGCCAGCTCATCGAGGCCCGGCGCAGCGGTATCAACCTCGACAACCCGCCGGTGTTCCCCCAACTGGTGCTGGGGGACGGCGGCGTCTACGAGCCCCCGGGAAATTTCAACTATCTATCCCCCGCCGTCGATCCCAACACCGATACCCTCCAGGCCCGGGCGGTCTTCCCCAACCCCCAGGGATTGTTGGTGCCGGGGCAGTTTGTCAGCGTGATCATCCGCCGCAAAACCCCCACCGAAGCCACGGTGGTGCCCCAGGTGGCGGTGCAGCAAGACGCCCAGGGCTACTTTGTGTTGGTGGTCGACCGCGCCAACGCGGTGGAACAGCGGCGCATCCAGGTGGGGGGCACCAGCGGCGACGACTGGGTGGTGGAAGACGGCCTGGCGACGGGGGAGCGAGTCATCGTCCAAGGCGCGCAAAAAGTGCGCCCGGGGATCACCGTGGCCCCCGAGCCCGCCCCCATTCCCAGAGGCGAGGGCTAGACCATGGCGAAGTTTTTTATCGACCGCCCCAAGTTTGCCCTGGTCATCGCCATCATCATGGTCTTGGGGGGCATCATCGGCCTCAACGCCATTCCCGTGGCGGAGTTTCCCGAGATCACCCCCCCGGTAGTCCAGGTGACGGCCAGCTACCCCGGGGCCTCGGCGGACGTGGTGGAGGAATCCGTGGCCGCCCCCATCGAGGCCCAGGTCAACGGCGTCGACGACATGCTGTACATGAGCTCCACCAGCACCAACAGCGGTGACTACACCCTCAACGTCACCTTTGCCGTGGGCACCGACCCCGACATCGCCGCGGTCAACGTCCAAAACCGGGTGGCCATCGCCACCTCCCAACTACCCCAGGAGGTGGTGGCCCAGGGGGTGGTCACCCGCAAGCAGTCCACCAGCATGCTGTTGATCATCCACCTCACCTCCCCCGACGGCAGTCGCGATGCGCTGTTTTTGAGCAACTACGCCTCCATCTACCTCCAGGACAACCTCGCCCGGCTCCCCGGGGTGGGGAGCGTATCTCAGTTTGGCGCTTTGGATTACGGCATGCGGGTGTGGCTGGACCCCGACCGTCTCACGGCGTTGTCCTTGACCACCACCGACATTGCCAACGCCATCCAACGGCAAAACCTCCAGGCGTCCGCCGGGCAGTTGGGGGCGCCTCCCTTCCAGGGCCAGACCCCCACCTTCCAATTCACCCTCCAGGCCAAGGGCCGCTTGACCACCGTGGAGGAGTTTGGCGCCATCGTCGTGCGAGCCAACACCGACGGCTCCTTTGTGCGGTTGCGGGATGTGGCCCGCATCGAATTGGGCTCCCAGGCCTACAGTTCCATCTCCAAGCTCAACGGCACCCCCGCGGCCGCCATCGCCGTCTACCAGTCCCCGGGGGCCAACGCCTTGGGGGTGGCCGAGGCCCTCTACGCCGAACTGGAGCGCCTCGAGGTGCGCTTTCCCCCGGGGGTGGAGTACCAGATCCTCTACGACACCACCGACGCCGTGCGGGCCTCGGTCCAGGAGGTGCTCATCACCTTGTTGATGACCTTTGCCCTGGTGGTGGCGGTGACGTTTTTGTTCCTCGCCGACTGGCGCTCGACGTTGATTCCCACCCTGGCGATCCCCGTGTCCCTCATCCGCACCTTTGCGGTGATGTATGCGGTGGGTTACTCCATGAACATGATCACCCTGTTCGCCCTGATCTTGGCCATTGGCATCGTGGTGGACGACGCCATCATCGTGGTGGAAAACGTCCAGCGGATCATGGCCGAAAAGGGCCTCGCCCCCCGGGAGGCCACCTATCAAGCCATGGCTGAGGTGACGGGGCCGGTCATCGCCACCACTTTGGTGCTGTTGGCGGTGTTTGTACCGGTGTCGTTCATGCCCGGGATCACCGGCGAGTTGTACCGCCAGTTTTCGGTGACCATCGCCGTGGCGGTGAGTCTCTCGTCCATCAACGCCCTCACCCTGGCGCCGGCGTTGTGCCGGCTGCTCCTGAAGCCCGAATCCAGCAAACCCAAGGGGTTGTTGCTGCTGTTTTCAGGCGTTGTGGATTTGACCCGCAACGCCTATGTAGCCCTGGTGGGGGTGTTGGTGCGGGCGAGCACCCTGGCGGTGGTATTTATCGCCTTGGTGGGGGCGGGGGTGATGTATTTGTTCTCCGCCACACCGTCGGGCTTTTTGCCCATCGAGGACCGCAAGGCGTTGTTTGTCAACATCCAACTCCCCGACGGGGCCGCCTTGGGGCCCACCGAAGCGGTGGTGGACGACGAGTCAGAGCGGATCCACCAGATCCACGGGGTGTCGGATCTCATCG
>JBHJHK010000139.1:0-2645 GCA_050330975.1 Candidatus Competibacterales bacterium
GTGGCGCATCACCGTCTCGGCGGCCAACGGCGGGGCGGGGGCGGCTCGGGGGGTCTGGTTGGCGTGGTTCAAGGCCTGTAGCGCCGAGGTCCGGGAGCGTCAAGCCGCCGTGGCCCAGGGGCGCGACCCGGGGGCCCGTTGCCCCAGTCAAAACCAGTTTCACCGCTATCTCCACCATCTGGGTCTCGGCCCCCCGGGCTGGGCCTGAGCCCCGAGGGCCCACGGCGGCGACCGCCACAGACGACACGACAGACGACATCATGAGCGATACGGCAAGCGACACCGCGAACGAACATCCCGAGGATCACGACGCCGCCCTGGCGGCCTATCAACGGGGTGACTACTCCCAAGCGCTGGCCCTGTGGCTTTTGCGGGCGGAGCAAGGGGACGCCGAAGCCCAGGGCTGGGTGGGGGCCTTGTACGTCAACGGCGAGGGGGTGGCACCCAACTATGCCACGGGTTTCCACTGGTACCTCCAGGCGGCCAAGGGGGGCAATCCCAAGGCCCAGGCCAACGTGGGCGCCATGTACCACCTGGGCCAGGGGGTGGCAGCGGACCCCGCGGCGGCCTTCCACTGGTCGAAGCAAGCCGCCGAGGCGGAAGACCTCAACGGGCTTTTCAACCTGGCGGTGCTCTATGGCAAGGGCATCGGCTGTGAAGTGGAAGAGGGCCGGGCGGTGGAACTCTACCGCCGGGCGGCCCAGCGGGGCCACTATCCCTCCCAGTCGCGCCTGGGGTACTGCTACGCCCAGGGGCGGGGGGTAGCCAAGGACCGGGTCCAAGCTTACTTGTGGCTATCCTTGGCGGCCCAACACGGCATCGGCACGGCGTTGGATGCCCTGGAAGGGGTGGTAAAGCAGATGTCCGCCGAGGAAAAGGCCCAAGGGGAACAGCTGGCGGCCCAGTGGCGGTCTGGCAGTGGCCAGCAGGCGGCCCAGGTGGCCCTCTACCCCGTGCCCTCCTGAAGGGGTAGGGCCTTGGAGGAACTGCGGCGATGATCTACAGCGTCCAGCAGATCAAGTTCGAGAATTTTGCCCATATCAAGGAGTTTGGCGGCGACTTTGCCGACTGGTACGTGGGGATTGCCGCCGATCCGGCGACGGTCCTCCACCAGCGCCACGGCGTCCACCGGGACGACGACATTTGGCTGTTTAAGCAGGGGCTATCGTTCCACGCCTGCCGCACGGTTCAGCGCTATTTCCTGGAGCGGTTGGGGGCCGACGGCGCACCGCCCGAGGCCGTCGACCCCCACTTAGACTGCGTTTACGTCTACAAAAAGAGCCCCCGCACCAACCCCTAACCCCTTTCAATAACCCCTGTTTGCGAGGCACCCCTAGTGATCCACGGTGATATCTCCTCCAGCGACGACACGGTGGGCGTCGCCGTCGTCAACTACAAGATGCCCCGACTCCACACCAAGGTGGAGGTGTTGGAAAACGCCCTGCAGATCGCCACCATGATCGGCGGCCTCAAGCGGGGCTTGCCGGGGATGGATTTGGTGGTTTTCCCCGAGTACTCCACCCACGGCATCATGTACGACCCCGACGAAATGTACGCCTCGGCCGCCACTATCCCCGGTGCCGAGACGGAGATCTTCGCCGAGGCCTGCCGCAAGAATAAGGTGTGGGGGGTATTTTCCCTCACTGGGGAGCGCCACGAGGAGCATCCCCGCAAGGCGCCCTACAACACCTTGATCTTGATGAACGACCGGGGGGAAATCGTCCAGAAGTACCGCAAGATCATGCCCTGGGTGCCCATCGAGGGCTGGTACCCCGGCAATAATACCTATGTCTCCGAGGGGCCCAAGGGTCTCAAGGTGAGTTTGATCATCTGCGACGACGGCAATTATCCAGAGATCTGGCGGGATTGTGCCATGAAGGGGGCGGAACTCATCGTCCGCTGCCAGGGCTACATGTACCCGGCCAAGGAGCAGCAGGTGATGATGTCCAAGGCCATGGCCTGGGCCAACAACGTCTACGTGGCGGTGGCCAACGCCGCGGGCTTTGACGGGGTGTATTCCTATTTTGGCCACTCGGCGCTGGTGGGCTTTGACGGTCGCACCTTGGGGGAGTGTGGCGAGGAGGACAATGGGGTACAGTACGCCCAGCTGTCCAAGGGTCTGATCCGGGACGCCCGCCGCAACCTTCAGTCCCAGAACCACCTGTTCAAACTCCTCCACCGGGGCTACACCGGCAAGATCAACTCCGGGGAGGGGGACGGGGGCGTGGCCGTTTGTCCCTATGATTTCTATACCCAGTGGGTCAAGGACCCCGAGGGGACCCGGGCCCAAGTGGAAGCCCTCACTCGGCCCACGGTGGGGACCGACGAGTGCCCTGTGGAGGGGTTGCCCCACCAGGGGCGGCGCTACAGCTAACGGCCAGGGTTGCCCCTGCCCTTTGTGGGGGGGGCTGATCACGGGCCTGGATGGAGACAGTCAGCCCCTGTGGAGTCGGGTTGGTGAAGGCCATGGCCCTGGAGTTGGGCTCGTTGGAGCCGGTCTGGCCAGAGGAACGCTACGGTCGAATCTACTACGGTCGAATCTACGATGTGGTGCCCGTCCAAGGATCAGGTCACCCCTCTCCCACACCGACGGTGTGGGAGAGGGGCCGGGGGTGAGGGCCACTCACCCCTCAAACACACAAGGC
>JBHJHK010000140.1:0-4861 GCA_050330975.1 Candidatus Competibacterales bacterium
GGCGGTGCCCCCTGGCTCGGCGGCACCTACGACCCCGACACCAACCTGCTGTTCTTCGGCACCGGCAACCCCGCCCCCTGGAACGCCCACAGCCGCCCCGGCGACAACCTCTACACCTCTTCGACGATAGCCCTCAAGCCCGACACCGGGGAGATCGTCTGGCACTACCAGAACACCCCCAACGACCACTGGGACTACGACGGCGTCAACGAATTTGTCTCCTTTGACATGGAGCGGGACGGCGAGACGGTCAAGGCTGGAGCCAAGGCCGACCGCAACGGCTTTTTCTACGTCCTCGATCGCACCGACGGCCAACTCCTAAGCGCCACCCCTTTTGTCACCCAGATTACCTGGGCCGAGAAAATCGACACCGAAACTGGCCGCCCGGTGGAAACCGGCGTGCGCCCCGGCAACCCCTCCGAAAGCGCCGACGGCAAGAAGGGCGAGACCATCTTCGCCGCCCCCGGCTTTTTGGGGGGCAAGAACTGGATGCCCATGGCCTACAGCCAGCGCACTGAGCTCTTTTATGTGCCGGCCAACGAGTGGGGTATGGACCTGTGGAACGAGCCCATCACCTACAAGAAGGGCGCCGCTTACCTGGGGGCCGGTTTCACCATCAAGCCCCTCTTCGAGGACTACATCGGCGCCCTGCGGGCCATCGACCCCAAGACCGGCAAGCAAGTGTGGGAGTATCAGAACAACGCGCCTTTGTGGGGCGGGGTGATGACCACCGCCGGCGGTCTGGTGTTCACCGGCACCCCCGAGGGCTTCCTCAAGGCCTTTGACGACCAGACCGGCGAAGAGCTGTGGCGCTTCCAAACCGGTTCTGGCATCGTCGGCTCCCCCGTCACCTGGGAGATGGACGGCGAGCAGTACATCGCCGTGGTCTCCGGCTGGGGCGGCGCAGTGCCTTTGTGGGGCGGCGAAGTGGCCCGGCGCATCAACACCCTCAACCAGGGTGGCAGCGTCTGGGTGTTCAAGCTCCACAAGTCTTAAGCGACTGCTCTCCGGGGTTGATGGACTCTAAAAACCTCCGTTGGGGCGGCTTCTAAAAGCCGCCCCCCTGTCTTTTGAATTTCATTGTCATACGCGAGCCATTGTGCGACCACCGATGGAGGGTTGCTGTGTTTCCTTCGTTATATCATCTGCTGTTTGTCGGTTGCTGTTTGGTCCTACTCGCCGCCCCAGCCAGCGCGGGCGACCTCGCCGAGGTGCGGGAGAAGGGCTTGCTGCGGGTGGCGGTCTACAAAGACTATCCCCCCTATTCCTACCTCGAGAAGGGCAAAATGGTCGGGGTCGACGTGGACCTGGCCAAGGCGTTGGCCGAGCGCCTCGGGGTGGGGATGAGCACCATGAACCTCACCGCCTCCGACGAGGCCATGGAAGACGACCTGCGCAACGCCATCTGGAAGGGCCACTACCTGGGGACCGGCACCGCCGATGTCATGCTCCACGTCCCCGTGGACGAGGCGTTTGCCGCCGCCAACGACCAAGTGACCATCTTCGGCCCCTACTACCAAGAGCAGGTGGCCATCGCCCACCACCGAGAGCGCCTGTCGGAGATCCCCTCCATGGCGTTATTCGCCTCGACCCCCATCGCCGTGGAGCTGGAGACCATCAGCGACGGTTATCTGTCTTGGTCTTTTAACCGGCGCCTGTTGCCCAATGTGGTGCGCTTTCGCCATTTTCCCGAGGCCTGTGGGGCGTTACACCAAGGGGAAGTCCCCGCTTTGATGGCCCCCATCGCCCAGCTGGAATACTGCCTCCAGACCGGCGAGGCCGACGCCTTTGCCATCAGCGAGGTGCCGGGGGGTGGCATTGGCCTGTTCCGCTGGACCGTGGGCATGGCCGTCAAAGAGGACCACGACGAGCTGGCCGCCGCCTTGGAAACCGCCCTGGCGGGGCTTGTGACCGATGGCACTCTGGAGGCCATCTACCAGCGCCACGGCCTGAGTTACCGGCCGCCCCCGGTGGCCTTGAGCGACGCCCGCTAGCACCGCCGGCCATTCCCTGCCAAAATACAAGTTATTCACGGTGGCCTCGGCGCCCATGCCTCGCCGCGGCAAAACGCCCCTGTCGAGCCCGTGTCATTCCCCGGGGCGTCTTCCGCGCCTTGCCAACGGCCAAGGCCCGCCAATGGATGTATCCAAAACCAGTTACAAAAGGGGGCACTACCCCCGGGGGAGCTCGCTGTGCAATCATTCCACTGCGGCCGCTGCAATGGCCACTGGGCGCTGTTAATCCCAGTCTTCGCCCTGTTCTTCTGTCCCGCCCTCCACGCCGGTGAGCCGACGCCCCACCCGGCAAGCCTGGCCCGCTGGAACGCCGACATCCCCGAGGATCCCCTGAAATCCTCCCAGTGGCCCTCCATGTACATCGCCTTTCTAGGGAGCGGTCAAGTGGTCTTCGACCCGCGGGTGGAGGTGGTGGTCCCCGCCGAAGCCGAGGACTCGTTGCGGGTGCCGGTGGCGGTGCGCTTCGACCAACTGCCAGATGCCGAAGAGCTGTTGGTGTTTGTCGACTACAACCCCATTCCCAAGGTTCTCCAGTTCTACCCGGGGAGCGAGGTTCAGAGCTTCTTGGGGTTTGCCGTGCGCCTCCAGCAGTCCAGTCCGGTGCGGGCGGCGGTGCGCACCAAAGATGGGGTGTGGCACGTCAACGGCGCCTGGGTGGACGCCGCCGGCGGCGGCTGCACCCTGCCCCAGGCCGCCGTGAGCACCTTGGATATCGACCGCATTGGCCAGGTCAAGGGTCGGGTCTTTGCCGAGGACGACGGCGGCAGCCGCCTCAAGTTCTACGTCAACCACCCCATGGACACCGGTCTGGTGGCGGGCATTCCCTCCTACTACATCGAGGAGCTGTCTTTCACCGATGGTGCGGGCCGCCCCCTGGCCCGGCTGACCACCTATGAACCGGTGAGTGCCAATCCGGTGTTCACCCTGGACCTCAAGGGGTCCACCCAGGACCGCGGGGTGGCCATTGCCGGGCGGGACAACAACGGCTTGACCATCGAGGCCCACCTGCCGTGAGGAGGCGCGGGATCTGGCTCGGCCGGGGGATGTTGGGGTTGGCGTGGTTGTGGTCCACCGCCCAGGCCCACTCCGATCCCTTGGACTATCGCCTGGAGCCCGTGGCCATCGCCCCCGCCACCTACCTGGTGGCGGGCGTCCCCGAGCACTTTTCAAGGGCAAACGGCGGCAATATCGCCAACACCGGGTTTATCGTCACGGGGGATGGGGTGGTGGTGATCGACACGGGCCCCTCCAAGCGCTACGGCGAACAGCTGCGGGCGGCCATAGGCAAGGTCACCGCCGCGCCCATTGCGCGGGTGTACCTCACCCACCACCACCCCGACCACATGTTTGGCAACCAGGCCTTTGCCGATGTGCCCATCTACGCCCTGGCCGACACCACGGCCTTGGCCCGTGCCCAGGGGGAGGGCTTTGCCGACAACATGTATCGCCTGGTGGGGGATTGGATGGCCGGCACCCACCTCCAGTTGCCCAGCCGCGACGTCCCCGCCCAACGGAGCGAAGTGACCGTGGGCGGCCATCGCCTGCAGTTTATTCCCCAGGGGGGGCACACCGAGGCCGACCTGGCGATCTTCGACGCCACCGCCAAGGTCTTGTTCGCCGGCAACGTCTTCCACCGCCGCGCCCCGGCGACCCCCTACTCGGATCTGGAAGCCTGGATCAAAGCCCTAGAAGAGCTCAAGGCCGTGGACTACGACCACCTGGTGCCCGCCGTGGGCCCGGTGATCCGTGGCAAAGGACCTTTGGATGCCATGATCGACTATCTCAGCTGGCTCCAGGACCACCTCACCCGGGCCGCCGAGGCGGGCCTCACCACCGCCGAGGTGTTGGAATTGCCCATCCCCGAGCCCTTTGCCCAGTGGGCGGTGGCCGAGGGAGAGTACCAGCGCTCGGTGTTGTTCCTCTATCCCGAGCTGGAGCGGCAGGTGTTGGGGGTGGCCCCGTGAGATCGATCCTCTGGATTGTGCTCTGGGGCTCCCTCGGGGGTCTGGGGACGTCGTTGGCCGCCACCCCCCCCCAGGACCCCCAGCTGCCCATGGAGGCCCTGGGCTTTGACGGCTACCGGGAATACGGCTACCGCGCCCCCACCCCGCCGTCGTCGCCGGTGGCCTGGACCGTGGACACCCGGGAAGTCAGGACCCTCTTGGAAACCCAACAGGCCGTGGCCGTGGACGTGGCGGCGGCGGTGAGGCGACCCGCCGGGGGGGGCTTGCCCGCCGCTTGGATTCCCAGCGCCCCCCGGCGGGATATCCCCGGCAGCGTCTGGCTGCCCAATGTGGGTTACCCCACCTTGAGCCCCGCCATGGACGACTACTTTCGCCGCGAACTGCAGCGCATCACCCAGGGACGTCTGGATCGGGGCCTGGTGTTCTACTGCGTCGTCGACTGCTGGTTGTCCTGGAACGCCGTGTTGCGGGCCGCCAGCTACGGCTATACTCGATTGTACTGGTATCCCGCCGGCACCGACGGTTGGGCCAACGCCGGCTTGCCGTTGGTGGACGCTGTACCCGTGCCCTTGACCTCTCCCGCCGACGCCACCACCGCCGCGAGGTGAGGGACTTGGACGACGACACCCTGCTGCGCTACCACCGCCACATCGTCTTGCCCCAGATCGACTACGAGGGGCAAGAAAAGCTGCTGGCCGCCCGGGTGTTGCTCATCGGCCTCGGCGGCTTGGGGTCGCCGGTGGCCATGTACCTGGCCGCCGCTGGGGTGGGGCACTTGGTGCTCGTCGACTACGACAACGTGGAGCTCTCCAACCTCCAGCGCCAGATCATCCACACCACCGCTGCGGTGGGCACCTCCAAGGTGGCTTCGGCGGTGGAAAC
>JBHJHK010000141.1:0-6157 GCA_050330975.1 Candidatus Competibacterales bacterium
CCCCCCCGCCCCCCCCCGCGCCCCCCCCGCCCCCCGCCCCCCGCCCCCCCCCGCGGCCCCCGCGCCCGGGCCGCGGGCCGACGTCGGCGTTGGCGGCGTCCGCGCCGTGGAGACCGCACTCCCGCACCAGGCCGAAAAAGCGGGTGTGTTCCTCTTCGAGTTCGGCGCCCAAGGGGCGGGTGGTGTGGACGTCGCCGATGGAGGCGTAGCCCCGGTGCCACAACGGGTGGTAGGGTAGGTCGTGCTCTTGCAGGTAGCGGTGGCAGTCCCGGGGGGTCCAGTCCACCAGGGGCAAGACCTTGAGGCGTCCCCACTGGCACCCCACCACCGGCAGCTGCCGGCGACTCCGGGCCTGGTGGCGGCGCAGCCCCGCCAGCCAACCCGTGGCTTGCAGCTCGTCCAGGGCCCGGACCATGGGTTCCACCTTGTTGAGCCGGTTGTAGCGCTCGATGCCCTCGACCCCCTGTTCCCACAGTTTGCCAAACCGGGCCTCTTGCCAGGCGGGGGACAAAGCTGCCCGGTAGACGTGGAGCTCGAGGTCTAAATGGGCGGTGAGCTGGTCGACAAAGCCGTAGGTCTCGGGAAACAAATACCCCGTATCGATCAAAATCACCGGTATGGCCGGCCACAGGCGGGTGGCCAGGTGGAGCAACACCGCCGACTGGGCACCAAAGCTCGACGACATGACCAACCCTTGGCCACAGTATTCCAGGGCAAAGGCAATCCGCGCCGCGGCGCTGGCACCCTCAAGGCGGCGATTGAGGGCGTCGAGGTCGCGGGGTTGCGGCGAAGGATTGGAGAGGCTCTGGCCGTTGGCCGGGGTGGCGAGGCAGTTGGCAGGGGACATGGCAGAGCTCCTTGGGATTCCTAGAGCCTAGCAAAACCGATTTATGCCAAAAAGTGATGTTTTTCTATATTGATATGCTTTTGTGTTTGGAATCGAGGTTATCGGAGTGACCGCCCCTGGGCAGGTGTTGTTGGATGCCACCGCCTGGGGCGAGGCCATGGCCCGCCACGAGGCGCGGCTGGCGCCGGTGCTCGACCCCTATTTGGCGGCCAGGCGGCGGGGGGTCAAGGACCCGGTCCTGGACTTTCTGTTCGAGTACTACCCCTTTCGCCCGGTGTGGCTGCGGCGCTGGAGTCCCGGGGTGGGGGTTGTGTTGGTGGGACCGGGGCGCGAGGGGTTTTTGGCCCGCCACGAGGCCTATGTATCCGGGGAGTCCGGGGTCTACCTCGAACCCCGGCGCGTCCCCGAGCGCCGACGCGAGGGGGTGCGCTGGATGGTGGCGCTCCTCAAGGCCACCCGGGGGCGTCCACCGGTGGGGGGGTGCTACGGTTTCCACGAATGGGCCATGGTCTACGGCCTGGAGGCCGGGGCGGTGCGCCCCGCCCAATTGCCCTTGCGCCTGTCGCCGACGGCCATCGCCGCTGCCGTCGAAGCGCGCGCCCTGGTGTGCACCCACTACGACGCCTTTCGGTTTTTCACCCCCGCCGCCCAACCCCGCAACCGCCACGCCCTGAGTCACGCCAACCGCCTGGCCCACGAGCAGCCGGGCTGTCTCCACGCCAACATGGACCTCTACCGCTGGGCCTTCAAGGCCTACCCGTGGGTGGGCAGCGAGTTGATCGCCGACGCCTTTTTCCTGGCCCGGCAAATCCGCACCGTGGATATGCGGGCCAGTCCCTACGACCTCACCGCCTGGGGGCTGGACCCCATCGCCGTGGAAACCCCTTGGGGCCGGCGGGAATACCAGGCCCACCAGCGGCGTTTTTACCGCGCCGCCCAACCTTTGCGGGATCGTTTGATCCAGGCCCTGGAGGACCTCATGGCCCCCTGGTGAGGCACTCCTGAAAAGAAGTATGAAAAATGTGCTTTTTGCAGACACTCCCCCGGCTCCCCTGCTCTTGATCGTCCTCGACCTCTCCGGGGTCGGGGTCCCAGGGGCGGGATCGAATGCCATGTCAAAACCCTTTTTTTCAATGGGTTATGGCGCGGATCGTCGGTCGGTTGTAGTGCAGTTTGTAGCGCGATTCCAGAGTGACTTTCGGTCTAGATCAGAAGCTTCAAACTCGGTGCGCACGCGGTCTCTGTGTACCGGGAGAAGTTTGAATTAGATCCCCGCGCTATTAAAGGTTATGGCTTTATCCATTATTAGGGTGCGCCACTCATTTAGGGCCCATCCGAAAACTCTTGAAATGCCGTTGATGATCACCATCTACCGAGCACGAAGCCATTCAATCTAGGGAAGTGATCTCGATGAAGACATCCACAGGCTGTGCTTGGGAGGCGTTGGATGCTACGGGGTTTTGTCCAAGCTCCACACCCGACCTTCAGTGACGCCTTAGCCTTGATTCGCCAGGTGTTTTGGACCGCACGCTTTTTTCCTACGTCCTCAACCTCTGCTGACAAGGTTGAAAGGCCCAGGGCCCTCTGGAACGATCTGATGGAGACGCTCTGCTACGCTGCCCAAATCGTCTAAAGTTCAGCTTAGGGATCAGGGAAATGCTGCGCGACGCCGCTGGAAGGCTTGGGAGCTTCGAGGTGACGACCGTCGGTGGCGAGCGCGTTACAGCGTACGTGCCGCAACCGCTCCCTCCTGACCCACCACTTGATCTGGGTCGGCTCCTGGCAACGTATGACCGGGCCGTCGGCGCGGTCGGCCGCCTCGATGGGATGGCGACAATCCTGCCGTCGACCCCGCTGTTTCTTTACATGTATGTTCGCAAAGAAGCACTCCTCTCGTCTCAGATCGAGGGGACGCAGTCCTCATTGTCCGACCTGCTGCTGTTTGAAAGCGACGAGATTCCGCACGTTGCGATCGACGACGTTACCGAGGTCTCAAACTACGTCGCCGCCGTGCAGCATGGGGTTGCGCGCCTTCACGGCGGCTTCCCGCTATCACTGCGTCTCATTCGCGAAATGCACGACATACTCCTGCGCTCTGGGCGCGGGGCATCGATGCAGCCGGGTGAATTCCGCAGGTCGCAAAACTGGATCGGAGGAACGCGTCCGGGCAACGCGCTTTTCGTACCCCCTCCGCCGCACCGGCTGATGGATTGCCTCGACAATTTCGAGCGCTTTCTTCACAGTGACGAGCCCGCGCTCCCGCCGTTGATCAGAGCGGGTCTGGCCCACGTTCAGTTCGAGACCATCCACCCGTTCCTTGACGGCAACGGCCGGCTTGGTCGTCTACTCATCACCCTGATCCTGTGCGAAGCAGGCGCGCTCAGCGAGCCGATTCTCTATCTCAGCCTTTTCCTGAAGTCGCGGCGCGCAGACTACTACCGGCTCCTGCAAGAGGTGCGGTTCGCCGGTGCATGGGAGACGTGGATGGAGTTCTTTCTGACTGGTGTCGCCGATACGGCAGAACAAGCCGCCCGCACCGCTCGAGATCTGCTCGCGCTCTTCGATGCGGATCGCAGAGCGATCCGCGAGCTTGGTCGACCCGCAGCATCCGCGCTACGGGTTCATGAGCACCTTCAAGAGCGACCGATCGTGACGATCCAGTCGGCCTCAAGGGCGCTAGGCATATCGATCCCAACAATCACCTCGTCACTCGATCACCTAACAGACCTTGGCATCGTCCGCGAAACTACTGGTCGGCGGAGAGGCCGCGTGTTCGCTTACTCGAACTACCTGGCGATCGTCGATGAAGGAACCGAACCGCTTCCCGCTGTAACAGACGCGCCCCGGCCATCGCCGCCGAAGCCTTCTTTCGAGGCTAAAAAATGACCCAAAGCAGGCCTTCCTACGCTCGCGGGGATCCTCCGCTTGATGCCCAAAAGCGGACGCAAGCGTGACTCTGCGAGAAGGTATGGTGCGCCGCCTACGAGGCGCTCGAGGTCGCATGGTTCGATGCGCGGGGCGCCGCGTTGTCATGTTTTGCCAAAATTGCGCCGGACAGTGTCCGGTGAGATGGGCTTGCCGCCGACCTTCCCAGCGATGCGATCGCGCCAATGCTCGTAGTGCTTCTGCGCATCTGTTCGAGTGATCTCCAGCAGCGGTTTGTTGCCAACGGACGAGATAAAACTCTCCGCGGCCGCGCGCTTCACCTTTTTCCAAGATTTCAGCTGGTAGAAGCTCATCCCGCGACATTCGTCCGCTGCCATCGTGTCGAAATAGAATTCCATCGCTTCCCGGACGGCGAGCGTCGGCTCCTCGTGGGTACCCAAAACCGCCGGCGCCTCACGGCCCGCTGTGCTTTGGGCGGCGTGGATCCGTGCGATGACATCCTCAATCGAAAGCGTCGCGGCGATCTGATTGGCGGTGAGATACTGAAAACCAAGCCCGAGCGCACGCTGTTTGGCCGCTAGATACGTCTTCTCGGCTGATCCGGCAGCCAAACCGTCGGAAACGCCGGACCAATAAAGATCGTCCGCCTTCTCGATCTCGTCCCGTTTTATTCGCGCCACCTCGAGCGATGCCGTCTTGAGTGACAGCTGGACCGTCCCGCGGACATCCCAGTCCGCGACATGCTTTGGGACACGCCTGACATAGTGCCAGCGCCGGCCGCGGAGCTTCAGATACCGGTCCGGATCGTCCGGTTCGGGGGTAAAAAAGACCTCGCGTCGCATCAGGCGAGCCTCCCCGGGTTCGGGTTCGGCTGTAGTGCATTCTGTAGTGCAATTTGCCTGGATGGACCTGGACTGGCTAGGTGTCGGCACAGAATGCCGAGCAAACTCAATCCATTAGATATTAGGTTGTGATGCCCAGGGGCGGGCTCTGGCCGGCTGGGGCGTGCTTCGCACAGTCGCTGCAAGATCTCAAGGGCCGTTTTGTAAAGGGTCCCAGGGCCCGACGGCACGGTTTTGCAGCGATGGAGATTGAGGTATGAACGCGAAATACGCCACGCACAAGCGAGGGTGGATGGCCTTGCTGGCCGCCAGCGGTCTCTGGCTAGGTGCCGCCCTGGCCCAGCCCGCCCTCGACGATAGTGCCATTCGCGCCACCGTCACCCAACAGCTCCAAGAAGATCCGGGGGTGCGTCCCCGGGCCATCGAGGTGGTGGTGGACGAGGGCATCGTCACCCTCCGGGGCCAGGTGGACAGCCTGCTGGCCGCCGCCCGGGCGGTGCGCCTCGCCGAGACCCTCAAAGGGGTGCGGGCCGTGGTCGACCGCTTGACCATCAGCCCCGACAACCCCCGCCGTGGCGAGGCCTTGCGCCAGCGGGTGGCCCAGGCCCTGGCCGACAGCCCCTACTTAGAGGCCCACCAGATCGACGTCGCCGTCGACGGCAGCCGGGTCACCCTGGAGGGCACGGCCGATTCCTGGCAGCAAAAGCAGCTCATCGGCTATTTGGCCAAGGGGGTCGGTGGGGTGACGGCGTTGGACAACCGCGTCGCCATCGACTATCAATTGCGGCGCAGCGATGGGGAAATCGCCGCCGAGATTCGCGCCGCCCTGCGCTGGGACCGCCTGGTGGACGGCGGCGATCTCAAGGTCGAGGTCGACCGGGCCAATGTCACCCTCTCTGGCAGCGTCGCCAGCGCCGCCGAGAAGCGCCGGGCCCGCCTGGATGCCTGGGTCTCGGGGGTGGACACCGTGGACGTGGACGAGGTGCGGGTGGATTACTGGACCCGGGAGCCCCGCCTGCGGACCGGCAAATACACCGCGGTGACGGATAGCGAAGTGGCCGAGGCCCTGGTGGCCGCCTACCGGCGCCATCCCATGATCGACGCCGAGGCCGTGGACGTCGAGGTCAAAGACGGCACCGCGCTGCTCCAGGGCGAGGTCGTCACCCTGGCGGCCAAGCGGGCCGCCGCCGACACGGCGCGCCACACCGTGGGGGTGCGACGGGTGGACAATCAACTGACCATCCGGCGGCGCACCGTCGAAGCCGGGGCAACGGACGAGATCGGGCCCCAGGGGTCTCTGGAGAGGGGCCTCGACGCAGTCGTCGAGGGTCTGGTCGCTGTGATCCTGCCCGCCGCTCGGGCCCAGACGGCCGGGGAACAGCCGGCTGGCGATCAGAGGGCCGACACCCCAGGCGAGAACCTGACGACCCAAGATATCGAAGCCGGCAACCGTCCCAGCACCTTTATCCTCTACCAGCGCCTCACCCCCCACACCCTGGGGTCGCTGTTGGCCCTCTACGAGCACAAAGTGTTTGTCCAGGGGGTGTTGTGGAACATCAATTCCTTTGACCAGTGGGGGGTG
>JBHJHK010000142.1:0-5622 GCA_050330975.1 Candidatus Competibacterales bacterium
GTGGCGCGTCACGACCCGTGGCGAATCCGCGGATCGAGGAGGGCGTAGAGCAGGTCGATGACCAACGACACCAGGACCACGATGGTGGCAAAAAACAGGATAAAACCCTGGATGAGGGGATAGTCCCGGGCGAACACCGCCTCGATGGCCAGGCGTCCCACCCCGTTCCAGGCGAAGACGTTTTCCACCACGATGGCGCCCCCCATGAGGTAGGCAAACTGCAGCCCCAACATGGCGACGATGGGCACCAGACCCGACCGCAGGGCGTGGCGGTAGAGCACGATGGCCTTGGGCAAGCCCTTGGCGTGGGCGGTGCGGATAAAATCTTGATCGAAGACGTCGATCATCGCCGAGCGGGTGAGGCGGGCCAGCACCGCGGCGTTGGCCAGTCCCAGGGTTAGGGCCGGCAGGACGAGGCTTCGCCAATCGCCCCCGGCCACCGGCAGCCACTCCAAGGTGAGGGCAAACAAAAACAACAGCAACAGCCCCAGCCAAAAGTGGGGCATGGACACGCCGACGATGGCCACCGCCATGGCCCCGGCGTCCACCCAGGTCCCCCGGCGGTAGGCGGCCAAAAACCCCAGGCTCATCCCCACCACCACGGCGATGGACAAAGACGCCGAGGCCAGGGCCAAGGTGGGGGGAAAGCGGGTGAGGAGGATGTCCAGCACCGGCTGGTCGCCGACGATGGAGCGCCCTAGATCACCTTGGAACAGCCGCGCCATGTACAAGCCGTACTGGATCCAAAGGGGTTCGTCGAGGCCGAGTTTGTCGCGGATGGCTTCGATATCCTCGGGGCTCGACTGGAAGGTGGCGTACATGATCCGCACCGGGTCGCCGGGGGCGGCGTGGATCAGCAAGGTCACCACCACGGTGGTGACCCACACGGTCACCACGGCGGCGGCTAGACGCTGGAGGAGGAAGCGCACCACGGCGGGGCAAGGGGGCTCACTTAGGGGTTTAGGGTCACGTCTTGGAACATGGGGTGAAGGAAGGCTCCCACCTTGAAGCCCTCCACCTCGGGGCGCACGGCAAATACCCACTCCCAGCCGGGGGTGTAGAGGCCGATGTGGACGGCCTTTTCCATCAGATAGCGGATCACGTCTTGCACCGCCGCTAGGCGTTCCTCGGAGTCGATGGTGGTGCGGGTCTTCTCCAGCATGGCGTCGAGTTCGGGTGACTGATAGCCCGAGTAGGCTCCAGGGGAGTGCCACAGGGCATAGAGGATATCCGGGTCGTACCAACCCCAGGTCATCATGTCGAAGGTGCCGGGGGAGGGGTCGTTGGGGCTTTCGTTTTGGGCCTTGACCCGGGCATTCATGGTGCCGATGTCCATGATTTCGATACTGGCTTTGATGCCCACTTGGGCCAACTGGGCCTGGAAGATTTCGGCGAGTTTGTGGCGGTTGCCCCCGGTCCAGACGTACATGGTGGTCTCTAGGGGATTGGCGGGGCCATAGCCCAATTCCGCCAGCAGGGCCTTGGCCTTGTCGGGGTTGTAGGGATAGCCATATTGGCGGCAAAAGTCCTGGTCGTTGCCAAACACTCCCCGGGCGATGGGGCACCATTCCCGCTGGCTCAGGCCGCCGTAGATGATGTCGATGGCCATCTGGGGGTCGGTGGCGTGGGCCACGGCGCGCCTGGCGCGGATGTCATCAAAGGGGGGACGGCTGATGGTGAATTCCCAAAACACGTTTTGGCCGGTGTTCTCGGCCACCACGATCTCCAACTCACCGCGCTCTTTGATGGCGGGAATATCGTCAAAGGGGGGCTCGGCCACGTGGACTTCGCCGGTGCGCAGCGCCGCCAGCCGGGTCTGTGGCTCGGGGACGGTGCGGATGATCAAGCGATCCAGGTGGGGGGGGCCCGGGTTGGCCACGGGCTTGCCGAAGTTGCGATAGTCGGGATTTTTTTCCAGCACTACCACGTCTCCCTTGACCCACTCCACCAGTTTGAACGGGCCAGTGCCGATGGCGGTGCTGGCACCGAATTCGGGATGGGTGTTGCTGTTGCAAATCATGGAGGAAAAGCTGTCGGCCAAAAACGGCAAAAACGCCCCAAAACGGCTGGCGAGATCGACTTGAAACGTCAGTGGGTCGATGACCTCGACGGACTCGATGGGACCCCAGCTGGTCCTAGTGAGGCTGGGCTCGTCGCCAAAGGCTCGGTCGATGGTGAACTTGACATCATCGGCGTCAAAGGCCGAGCCGTCGTGACAAACCAACCCTTCCTGGAGTTGGAAGGTATAGCGAGTGCCATCGTCAGACACGGTCCAAGCCTTGGCCAAGTTGGGCTGAGGTTGGCCCTGGTCGTCGAAGGCCAAGAGGGTGTCATAGATCTGATCCCATACCTGCATGGACAAGGTGCTGGTGGCCCGGTGGGGGTCGAGAGAATCGATATCGCCATAGCGGGCCCAGACGAGTTCACTGGCCCGGGCGGACAAGGCGAGAAGGGCGAGCGCCGTCAGTAACAAAACCGAGGCGACAACGGGATGGGCGGACGAGTTTGGAGAGCTCAATGGCATCATGATGTTGTGACGGATCCGTTGTGGGTGGGGGGACCAAAGGCATCGACGGTCTGCGATGATGAAATTGGTTGCAGCCGGTGCAGAATGGATGCCAGGGACGTCCATGCCCGTTTTTAAGGCCATAGGCCCCATCAGGGGGTTATTTTTGCCGCCTCGAAGGTACTAAAAAGGTGCGATTGCTTCATTTTGAGGCGTGTATGGCCCATGGCAACGATCGCTAAATCCCGGATCGGCGGCGGGGATCGCCATCCCGCGACCTTTGCCGCGACCTCTTTTTTCCCAGCCTCGGCTGTAACTAACCCAACAGTAGTGGGGATTGATAAATATCATGGTCCCCCGGAGGGCGATCTGTCTTTATTAATCCCACAACTCCGCAAAGGCCCAACACCCCTTCCACAGGCTCGGGTTGAAGTGCCTAGGTCACAACAGGCCGACTCGATTGGGCTTTTAGCGCAATAAAAATAACTGCGAATGAGCTGTGTGTTTAATTCATACCAAGGGTCATAAGCCCACCCGGGAGGCGAGATGTCCACAATCGACAATGACAGCGAACTCCACTTCTACCACACAATCCCATCAACCCACTGCCGTTCGGCCCCCTTTGAAGACTTATCGGGTTCCCCTCGGGGGACTAGCGCCGTCACCAGTCACCTCGATGGGGGACTCGCTGACCCAGCTTCTGCCACCGACCTCACCTGGGGGCGACTAGATAGTGACCATAGGGAATCTTTGGTGACCACCAATCGACAACTCAGACAGCGGATTGATGACCTGGAGAAACGATTACAGGAGCTGGAGTCCGCCCGAAGGGAGGCTTTGGCCGTCAGTGCTCACCTGAGCCACGAGATCCGCTCGCCATTGACCGTCCTGCTGAGCTGTGCCGATCGCCTCGCCGCAGATCTCGTGGAGTCCCCACAACAGCAACTCGCCGAGGCCATCGTCCGCAGTGGTCGTCACCTATTGACGTTGGTCAACGACGGCCTCGATTGGAGCAAAATCGAGGCGGGGAAGGGGACATCGACCCCCCAAACCGTGGTTCTAATGCCTTTTTTGAGGGAAGTCCACGAGCTCATGGGCTGGCGCGCCAAGGAGCGGGGACTCGGGTTGTATCTGGACTGCGCTACGCCCTTGCCGGCGACCCTCACTACCGACCCCGTGGGGCTAAAACAGATTCTGTTCAACCTCCTGGCCAATGCCATTCAGTTCACCCAGCGAGGGGAAATACGGCTGCAGGTGACTTACCAGGATGTCCGTGACAGACCGGGAGGACAGCTGCAGTTTGCCGTCATCGACACCGGGATGGGCCTCGACCTGGAACAATGCCAGCGGGTTTTTGAGCCCTTTTACCGGGTCCGCCCAGGCGTCGACGGGGACTCCGGCGGCACGGGGTTGGGGTTGGCCATCAGCCGCCGCCTCGCCGCTTTGCTGGGGGGAGAGCTCACCGTTACCAGTGTCCCGCGGCGAGGTAGCACCTTTGCCCTAACCCTGGGGCTTGGCCCACCCCCCAGGGGGCCTTGGAGTGAACCCCAGGTGGTCGCCTTTGGCCAAGGTGTTGTGAGCCCCTCCCCCGACCTGAGTCCAAGGGATTCCCCCCCCGGCCAGCAGGAGGGAGAAGACGAGGAGTGTCCCCCAGCGACGCGGGTATTGGAGGTGGACGACGACGAGGACGTGGGTTCGGCTATGGCCCTGGTGCTGAGCCACGCCGGCTATGACATCACCATCGCCACCTGTGGAGCGACGGCCCTGGCGACGGCGGCGACCCGAAGTTTCGACGCCGTGTTGATCGACATCCACCTGCCGGACCAGGACGGTTTTTCTTTGGCCTCGGCCCTGCGGGCCCAACCCACCATGGCCAAGGCGCTGTTTGTCGCCCTGTCGGGTGACGGTCACGCCGCCTTGGAGGATAGGCGCAGCGTCTTTGACCACTGCTTGACCAAGCCCGCCGACCTCGCCGCCCTCGAGGGGTTGTTGGCCCGACGGGGGAAACCCTAGGGGCGGTGGGCGCGTCACGCCAGCGTCGCGTCTCCCGCCGCCTGGGGGGGGTTCCCCCTTGGGGCGGTGTCCGCCGCCCCGAGGGCGAGGTGGTTCGCCGTTACCGCCGCCAATTGCCCCCACAGGGCGTCGATTTCGCCATAGCCCCCCAGATCAAACACCAAGGCCTCATCGGTCTCCAAGTCCAACAGGGTCAAAGTTTGGACCACCCTCAGGGTGACCAATTGTTCCGTCCACGGCGTGGGGTTGCGGGTGATTTCCTCCAGGAGGCGTCTGGCTCGGGCGTCGGTGTCGAATCCTTCTGTCGTGGCCGTGAGGCTCACCAGGGCCCGAAAAACCCCGTCTCGATACCAGTGGCGCCGCCCCCGATGGCGCCGGCGGGTCAGTTCGGCCTCGCTCAACACCGCGCCTTTAAAGGGCAAACACCAGTCGCGGCCACGGTGGTGCCACCAGTATTCGAACTCCCGGTGCTGACGACGCAGGGTTTTGGAACCCAACAGCCGCCAACCGTCGTCCAAGCGTCTCAAGGGACGGGTTATCCAGGCCGTGAAATGGTGCCACTGCCAGCGCCACCAGGGGCCCCTGGGTTTGGCGCACAACTGTCTGAGCTGGCGCCGCAGGCGGATGCGGGCCCCCAATAGCCCCTTGAGCTGGCCGTAGTCCACCACATAGGCGGTGGTGATGGCCCGGAGAATCTCCCCCGGCGGATGGATGGTGTTCAATTGCCGCAACGCCTCGACCGTCAGGCCCTCGTGTTTGAGGAACACCTTGAGCCTGCGCAAGTCCCCACGGGTGGTGGCGATGAGGTGGTTGAAGGCCTCCCGGCGGGCCAAAGACACGCCGATGCGCTGTAAATCCCCCTGGATTTGGGCCGTGGCGATGGGGCGATTGTCGTCTCCGGGTAGGGGGAGGCCCAAGTACTCCACATCGAGTCGGGCTCGCAGCTTGGCAACCGCCAAGAACACCGGCCGGCGCATGCGGTGGAGCTTGCGCACCGCCACGTCAAACCCCCCCGCTGCCACCCCGTCGGCTTCAAAGTTGTGGCCCTTGGGATCCCGCAGATCCACGAGGGTGCGGCGCAACCAGCCCACCCCCAGGCCCAC
>JBHJHK010000143.1:0-4085 GCA_050330975.1 Candidatus Competibacterales bacterium
AGCAGCATGGGGTTCCAGCCCCCCCCCATGGGGATGCGCTGGGGGGGCAGCCCCACCAGCAGGGCGGCGAGGGAGGGAAAGATGGCCCCAAATAAAAAGGCGTTGATCCAGTACTGGAGGCCTCCACCGAACAGGGGACGGTCGATCAATGCAAACAACATCCCCCAAATTCCCCCCCAAAAGGCCAAGGAGAACACAGCGGGAACCCCCAAGGGCGCGGTGGGGTTCATGTTAAAGGGCGCAAAGGGCGCCACACCCAGGGTATAGAGGGCCCAGAGGGTCAGTTGGTGGAAAACCAAAGTGGCGACAAACCCTGCCACAAAGCCAAAGGCTGGGCGGACCATGGAGAGAGCTCCCGGGAAGGTGGCGATTAAAGCACAGCTCAGCCCTGGGTTGGGCGAGGCCGGCCGAGGATGAACCCGACGCTGGGTGTTGGAGAACAGCGGCCATGGCCCCACAAGCCACGGCTTCTGTGTCCTGGGGCAGTGTAACAAACTGTTGCCCGTGCTCGCTTGGATAACAGCCCGTTACACCTTTGGGTTCTCCAGCAAAAGCCTTGGCGCGGTTGCGCCCTATACTCGATGCCAGTCGTTTAACCCCCAGCGGCGGCTGCGGCGCTGGGGGGTTCCATTCCAACAGCCCTCGAAGGAGTCAAACATCCATGATGAACGGCCTCATCCCCAGGGCGGCAGGTGTAGCCCTACTTTGTCTCACCCTGGTGCCCTCGTCAGCCATCGCCCAAGGGGAGCTGGATCCCGAGCAATTGTTCGCCCGGGGGGATCTCGACGGCAACGGCCAGGTGACCCGACAAGAAGTGATAGCCCTGCGACACAGTGCTGCAGTGCGTCTCGATCGCAACGGCGACGGCCGCTTCGACGAGGCCGACGCCCCGCGGTTTGGGGCCTTTAAAGCGCGCTATCACCAGGTTTTGGCACAACTGCAACGGCAATTCGACGCCAACGGCGATGGCGCCGTCACCACGGCCGAATTTATCAACGGCCCAACGACGGCGTTTGACCTGGCGGACACCAACGGCGATGGCCGTTTAACTCGCCAAGAAGTCAATGCCGCCAAGGCGCGCCACAGCGCCAAAACCCCATGAGAGATTGACACACGACCAAGGCCCACATGGCCCGACAAATAACCATTGCCCATGATCTGACAAAACTCCCAGTCCACCCCAGGGCGGGCGGGTCTCGGCGGTGCCGTGGCGCTACTGATCGTCGGCGTAGGCCTTGAAGGGCTCATCTATGGGGGTGTGGGCGATGTGGTTGGTGTAGTTACTAAAGGTTTTGTGGGCCACCCCCAACATGACATCCAAGAGGTTGCGCCGGCTAAAGCCCGCGGCGAAGAAGGCCGCCACCTCCTCGGGGTCCAGTTTGCCTTGCCGGCGAATCACCGCTTCGGTAAACAGGCGCAGAGCCTCCAACTTAGCGTCGGCCAAGGCGGTTCCCTGGCGCAGGGCAGTGACGGTTTCGCCGCTGGTCTGGTGGAGCTTGACGGCGATGAAGCTGTGGGCTGGGATGCAGTAGTCGCAGCTGTTGAGGCGGGAAACGGTGAGCCACACTACGTCCTGTTCAGCCGGAGAGAGGCTCGAACTTTGGAACAGGGCCGTCATCTTCTGGTAGGCCTCTAGGGCGTTGGGAGACTCGGCCATCACGGCGTGGAGGTTGGGTATCATGCCAAACATTTTCACCGAGTTGTCCAACAGGGGCTTGGCCCCCTCTGGGGCAGTCTCTTGGTTGTGGAGGGCAAAGTCGTCCATGGGGATTCTCTTGGGTTGGGGAAAGGGCATAGGGCAACGACCTGGGCCGCGCCCAAGGGTCTGGTCCAGGGATGGTACGCGGGCACTCGCCGTGGCAGATGCGGTACTGAAGGGCAAGTCTTCATTTTGCCTTCAATTTTTCCCTCAATGGGGGTCGTAGGCGGCGCGGCGAATCATGGACATCAGGTTAGACGACCTCTCGGGCCCAGACATCGCCCGCTTTCTCGAAGAACACATCGAAGATATGAAGGCAGCGTCTCCCCCGGAGAGCAAACACGCCTTGGACTTGGAAGGGCTCAAACACCCCTCCATCAGCTTCTGGACCCTGTGGGATGGCGAACTGTTGGTGGGGTGTGGCGCCCTCAAGGAGCTCGACCCCCAAAGTGGCGAGGTCAAATCCATGCGCACCGCCGCCCACTGTCGACGGCGCGGGGCTGCATCCCGGCTGTTGCAACACATCCTCCACCAAGCCGAACAGCGGGGTTACCGGCAGTTGAGCCTGGAGACCGGCTCCATGGCTTTTTTCCAACCGGCCCGGGCGTTATACGAACGCTTTGGCTTTGAGTACTGCGGCCCCTTCGCCGATTACAAGTTAGACCCCAACAGCGTCTTTATGACCAAGCACTTGCGGGGGATGCCTTGAGGAGCACTGCCATGCCCTTTGGCTACACCATTGTCTGCGTCCCCGATGTCCCCGCGGCCGGCGCTTTCCACCAGGCGGCCTTGGGTCGCGAGGGGCCCTTTGTCCACGACAGCGGTTTCTACGCCGAACTGGCGACCAGCGCCACGGCCTTGGCCTTTGCCACCTGACGGCGGCCACGAGGACGGGAACAAGTTGTGCTCCGGCGGTGGTCGGATAGACTGCTTTGGCCACACCAATTGATAACAGACCACCCCACAAGAGGAGTGACTTTTATGAACGATAAAACGACGGTTTCCAGCGGCGCCTGGACATTCCCCCTCCCCTGGTTGGCCGTCCTCATAATGGCTTTGCTGCCCTGGCAAAGCCAAGGGGCCAACCCGGAGGTGACCAAACTGGGCGGCGAACCACCCAAGCAGATTCTGTTCGTCGGCAACAGCTATCTCTACTACGGCGACAGCCTCCACAACCACGTACGGCGCCTGGCGGAGGCCGCCGAAATAGCCCCGCTGAGGGAGCTCAAGTTTCGCTCCATCACCATTTCCGGTGGCGAGGTCGGCTTCCACCCCCTGGACCACTATTTGACGCCCAATGCCATCGGCTACCCAGAGCCCTTTGAGGTGGTGATTCTCCAGGGCCACAGCGCCGCCGCCCTGGACGAGGACCGCAGCCAGCGCTTTCGCGCGGCGGTGGAGACCGCGGCCGAGCTCATCGGCCAGCACGGCGCCAAGCCCGCCCTGTACATGACCCATGCCTATGCCGAGGGCCACAAGCGCTACGCCCCGGACAACACCGCCAAAATCGAAGCCCTCTACGTCGAGATGGCCAACCAAATCGATGCCCTGGTGATCCCGGTGGGCTTGGCTTTTGTAAACTCCCTCCAGCGGCGCCCCGAGCTGGCCCTGCACCATTCGTTTGACCACAGCCACCCCAACCCTTTGGGGACTTACTTGGCCGCCTGTGTGGTCTACGCCAGCCTCTACGGCAAACCCGTCTCGGGCAACCCCTACGACTACTACGGCAGCATCGACCAAGAGACCGCGGCCTACCTCCAGGAGGTGGCCGACGCCACCGTCAGTGAGTTCTTCGGTCGCTGAGTTAGCGCGACCCCAGGCGGAGCATTGCCCGGGCTTCGTCCGGGGTCGCCGGCCTCGCCCCCGCCGCGGCCAGTCCCTCGACGGCGAGGGCCACTAGGGCTGCGTTGGAGGGGGCCAGGGTGTCGAGTCCTGGGGGGCCAAAGGTCTCGGAGAGGAGCTGCGGTTGATGGAGGTGAAATTCGTCGGGCAACCCGGGCTCCTGGGGATCTTCACTGGGGAGCTCATACATGGTGGGCAACCCCTTGCGCCGCGCTTCAAAAGCCGGTGAACGCAGGCGCTGGGGGAGGGATAGGGGCGAGTTCACGGGGGCGACTCCAAACAAAGTGGTGAAAGCGGGCGCAAAGGTGGACGCCGGTGGCCGGCGCAACTCAGGCCTCTCGCCGCGTCCGATCAACCTTTTTCCCAGACCTTGGGCCTTGGACCCAGTATACCCCCACCACGGCCACGGCCACGGCCATGCCCGCCAGGGCCCCCATCCCCAACTGTTCGCCGAAGAACAACCAGCCCTGGAAAGCCGCAGCCAAGGGCACCAAGTAAAAGTAGCTCACCACTTTGGTGGCCTCGCCGTGGCGGATCATCAACA
>JBHJHK010000144.1:0-2155 GCA_050330975.1 Candidatus Competibacterales bacterium
GCTTTGGGCTTGCGGGGGCTGGGGGAGGTGGTGGTGGAGGGCAAGCGTCTAACGGGGGGGTTCCCCTACCCCGGCCGGGGGGTGGTGGGGGGGGATAGCCAAATACCCGCCGTTAGCGCCGCTTCCATCGTCGCCAAGACCCATCGCGACGGGTTGATGGTGGCCTTGGACGCCCGCTATCCCGGCTATGGCTTTGCCGCCCACAAGGGCTATGGCACCCGTCAGCACTTAGAGGCCTTGGCCGCCTTGGGGCCTTGTCCAGAACACAGGCAAAGTTTTGCCCCGGTGCGGCGGGCGGTGGGCCGCGGGGGCTGAGCTCGAAGGGGCATGGGGGTCGTTTGAGGGTTGGGGGGCACAGCCAACAAAAAAACCCCACCGCGGTGCCATGGGGTTTGGGGATAGCCTGCTCCAACTAG
Organism: Candidatus Competibacterales bacterium; assembly: GCA_050330975.1. Taxonomy (GTDB): domain Bacteria; phylum Pseudomonadota; class Gammaproteobacteria; order Competibacterales; family Competibacteraceae; genus JBHJHK01. The sequence goes on from JBHJHK010000144.1 coordinate 417, forward strand.
CGCGAGGTCATGGGGCCTTAGCAAAGCCCTTTGGCCTTAGGCGCGGCGAAAGCGGCCCACGGCGAAGAGACCAGCCAGCATCAGCAAAACGGTGGCGGGCAGGGGAATGTCACCATTCGGGGGAGGATCGATGATGATCTCGGCTTCGAGCTTGTCTTCGATGGCGGTTTGGAAGGCGTCAAAATCCGCCGCCGCGACGGTGAAGCCGTCGCTGGTCTGCAGGTTGGCCTCGTAGTAGTCGTCGAGGGTGGCGACGTCGGTGAGGATGGCAAGACCGTTGATGGTGATGTCATTGGCCTCGGCGCGATCGCGCTGGGCGTTGACCGCGGCGTTGGTATTGACGTTCTCTGTGCCGTCACCCGAGATGTCGATGACCAGGCGTTCGCCTTCAAAGCCGTTGTCGGCGTTGAGGTCGAGGAGCTCATCGACGCCGAAGGTGAGGGCGTTGGCGATACCCGTCGAAGCGAAGGCCCCGAAACCCGGATCGAGGTTTAGAATGTCGTCGGCAAAGGCGTCGGCAGCTCCATCACTGTCGATCAACGTCCAGCCGGTCTGGGCGGTGGGGGCGCCGCTGGACCAGTAGTAGTAGTTGACGGCGATGCTACCGATGGTCCCGGCGGCGATGGCGTCTTGGATGGCGTCGCTTTGGAAAGCGGCGACGTAGGCATCCCGCTGGAGGGCGAATTCGCTGGCGTTGACGCTACCGGAGACGTCGACGGCCAGGGCCAATTCCAAGTCGACGGCTACGGCATGGGCGTTGGCCGACAACAGCACACTGGCGGCGAAGGCCAGGGCAGCGGCGGCGCGCTGAAGGGTGTTTTGCATGGTTAAAATCCCTGTGAAAATTCAACGTTGTTGACCAAGGGGGCGTGAAGGTGGCTCGACCGGGGGCGGCGCCATGGGCATCGTGCTAACCGTATCCCAACTCTCAACAGGCCGAGCAACGCCTGTACCCGATACTTGTATAGCAAGACTTGTTCCAAAATATAAACTAACTTGCGATCAAGGGTTTAGGAAGCGGACGCCGATGATTAGTCAATGATTGTAAAAAAACCTGACAGCTCCCCATGGCTGGCAGAAACCCTAAATTACTGTTTTTAAAAGGCTGAATGGATTGTTTGGCCCAGGGGACCAGTCTTAGGCTGTCAAAAAAGCTGACACTCTAGGACTCCAGAAGTGGGTGAATGTAAACAAAAGGGGATATGGGTGTAAAAAATCCACGACAACCCCAAGGCCTCCCCCATGGCCGGCCCGAGCCAGCAGTGCTCCGCAAACGAAGAGGGCGAGCAGCGCCGGGAGATAGCCGGTCGAACTGCCGATCAGACCGCCGAGGAGCGCACCGAGACCGGCACCGAGCGCCCCACTCAGTGGCACGTAGGCGATCCCGCCTGCAACCGCCCAGGGCCAGCCAAGGCCGAAGCCTCGCCGCAAGGTGAGCACGAAGAAGGTGACGATGAAGAGTGCAATCGGGACCACGTCCGTCAGCGCCGCCCAGCGCGTGGCGACGGTGTGGAACAAGAAGGAGCCCATCCCGATGAGCCCGATCAGGGCCACGAGCAGGCCGACCCCTGGATCGAAGCGGTCGCTCCGCGTGGTCGCGCGCCAGACCCAGAAAGCGGCGAGCAGGAAGGCCGCGTTGGTGACGGCATTCAGGGGCTCGGCCCAGAAGGTCGGATCCACCCGTTCGCAATAAGCGTCGATGGGCGTGCTCCAGCCTCCTGGCTCGGTCTCATTCTCAC
>JBHJHK010000145.1:0-13521 GCA_050330975.1 Candidatus Competibacterales bacterium
GATTTTGGCCTGGGGGCGTGGCGTCTGTAAGGGGTCGCCGCCCACCAGCGCATCACCCACGCCTATCAAATCCTGGGGGCGCCCATTTACACCGCCCCCCAACACCCCCGCGGCGAGGGGGTGACGGCGGCCACCGACCTCTACGCCTGGGGCCTCATCGCCGTGGAATGCCTCACTGGCCGGCGCCCCGCCGAGGCGGAGACCCTCCAGCAGACCCTGTTTCGCCAGCTGGGGGACGACCCCTTGCCCCTGCCCCGGGAATTCCACCATCACCCCGTGCGACCGTTGCTCGAACAGGTCCTCCACAAGGATCTCCGCCGCCGCCTCGCCAACCCCCGCTCCCTCCTCAAGGCCCTCACTCGCTTGACCCGCAGCGGTGGACCCGCGGCCGATCCGGGACGGTTGTCGGCCGCCGACCGCGACCTGGGGCCCCGGGAGCAGCGGCCGTTGACGGTGTTGTGCTGCGAGGTGGTGGACGTCTTGGGCCTAGCGGCGGCGCTGGACGCCGAGGCCTTTGACGCCCTGTTGAGCCGCTACTGGGAAGCCTGTAGCGCGGTGTTGACCCGCCACGGTCGCCCCGCCTTTCAGCGCTACTCCCGGGGGTTTTTGGTGTACTTTGGCTACCCCAAGGCCTCTGAGCACGACGCTTCTTGGGCTGTGCGCCTGGGGCTAGCACTGGCGGTGGCCCTCGGAGGGGTCACCGCCCCCGGCCGGGGGGCCCTGAAGGGCCAGGTGGCCATCGCCACGGGCCTTGGCCTCATCGGCGAATCCGGCGACGGTATCCACCGCACCATCACCGGATTTGGTCCTCTGTTGGCCCAGGCGCTGGCGCCCTTGGCCCCCGTGGGGGGGGTGATCATCGATACCCAGACCCGCCAACTGCTGGGACAGCGCTTTATCCTCCAAACCCTGCCACCCGCTCAAGTGGCGGGACTGGAGCGTCCCGTGACGCCCTTTCAAGTGCTGGGGGAACGCCCCAGGGTCGGTCGCCTCGCCGTGGCCCGGGCGGCGGAGGATCAACCCTGGGTGGGGCGGACCGTGGAGTTGGCCCTGTTGGAGGGCCGTTGGCAGCGGGTGTTGGGGGGCGAAGGCCAGGGGGTGTTGATCCGCGGTGTCCCCGGCATTGGCAAATCCCGGCTGCTCCGGCGGTTTCGCCGCCTCACCCTGGGGGGATGCCGGGTGTGGTCGACCCGGGGCTGGCCCCACCTGCAAAACAGTCCCCTGCTGCCCGTCGCCGACCTCGTCACCCACCTGGCGGGGGTGTTGGAGAGCGATGGCCCCGCAGTCAAGCGAACCAAGCTACAGGCTCTGGTGGTGGGGCCGGATCCCGAGGGCAGTGGAGAGGCGTTGGCGGCGCTTTTGGAGGTGGTGGCCCACCCCTCAGGGGCGGCGGCTCCCCAGAATCCCAAAACCCACCTCTTTGGAGTCCTCTTGGACCAACTGGAGCACCGGGCCCGCCGGCAACCGGTGGCCCTCCTGGTGGAAGACCTCCACTGGTGCGACCCCACCACGGTGGAATTGTTGCAGGCGCTGTTGGCCCGCCTGGGCACCATGGCGGTGTTGGTGGTGATGACCGCCCGCCCGGAGTTTGCCCCGCGCCGCCTGGGTCCCCACCTCCAGACGGTCATCACCTTGGATCCCCTGGAGGCCATCGAGGCCCAGGCCCTAGTGGATGCTTTGCCCGAAGCTCGGCTGTTGTCGCCCCGCCAACGGCGGGCCGTCATCCGCCAGGCCGACGGCGTGCCGTTGTTCGTCGAGGAGCTGACCCGGGCCGCCCCCCACACCGACGCCCTAAGGGAGATCCAGAACCCTTCCGATGTCTCGGCAAAGATCGCCGGCGGCGATATCCCCATCCCCCCTCTCCTCCAGGGACCGTTGTTGGCCCGCTTGGACAGCCTGGGGGAAGACCGGGACGTCGCCCAGCGGGGGGCGGTCATCGGTCGCCATTTCTCCCGGGCGTGGCTGGCGGCCATGGGCGACGAGGCCGCCGCCGACCTCGACGACGCCCTGGAACGGCTGGTGGCCAGCCAACTGTTGGTGGTCCAGCGGCGCCACCCCGAGGCGTGGTACAGTTTTCGCCACGCTCTACTGCGGGATATCGCCTACCAGAGTCTGCCCACGGCTCGGCGGCGCGAGCTCCACGAACGGGTGGCCCAGGCCCTGGAGGAGGCGACCGCCACCCCCGACGGCGCGGGCTTGGCCCTGTTGGCCCACCACTTCGCCCGGGCGGGCCGGATCGACCGGGCGTTGAGCTATTGGCAGCGGGCGGCCCAGCACGCCCTGGGGAGGTCGGGCTACCTCGAGGTCATCGGCCATTGTCACCAGGCCTTGGATACCCTGGCCCGGGCCCGCGCCACCGCGGAGTCCCCTGGGCCGGAGGACTTCGAGCGCCGGGAGCTGGCGCTGTTGCTGTTGTTGGCCCGGGGCCACATCGCCCGCCGGGGTCCTGGGGCGGAAGCCGCCGTGGTGGCGTTGGCCAGAGCCCAGGCCTGTTGCCAACGCCTGGGGTGGGAAACCCTGACGGTCCACTACGGGGTCTGGCTGGTCCATATGGCCCGCAACGACGCCCGGATTACCGCCCAGATGGCCGCTTGGTTTCGCCGCTCGGCGCCGGTGTTCGCCGACGCCACCAGCCAGTTCATCATCGACAACTGCCTGGGGATGTGGCTGTTCCAGCAGGGGGATCACCGGGGGGCCGCCGAGCCCCTCCACCGGGCCGCCCAGCGGTTCACCGCCGCCCCCAGGGTCATGTTGGAGGCCACCTTTAACGGCCTCCCCGCCCCCATGGCCTCGGCCCTCAACGCCTGGTTGTTGGGGGATCTCGAAGGGGCCCGGCGGGGCTGCAATACCACCTTGGCCCTGGCCGAGCGCCTGGGGGACGGCTACACCCTGGCCATCGCCCTGGTCTACGCCGGGATGTTGGCCTTTGAATGGGGCGACGACGCACTCACTAGTCACTACGGCCGGCGGTTGGCGGACTTGTGCGAGGCCCACGGTTTTGACCATTTCAGGGCCGTGGCCCTGGGCCTCCAGGGGCGGGCCATGGGGCGCGGCGGCGGCGGCGACCCGGAACAGGCCCTGGAACTGTTGGCCCAGCGGTTGACCTTTGCCGAGGACCACGGCCTGTGGCTGTGGTATATCTACTACGCCGCGGGCTATGGGGAAGCCCTGTTGGCCCGGGGTCGAGTCGAGGAGGCGGAGGCCATTTTGCGGGGGGCCTTCCACGAACTCCGCCGGGGCTTCGATCGCTTATGCGAGCCAGAGCTGTGGCGGCTGTGGGCCCGGGTTCGACGCGCCCAGGGGGCCCCCGACCCGGAAGTCGACGGTTGCTATCAAACCGCCTGGGATATCGCCGACGCCCGCGGCGCCTGGGCCTATACCCTGCGAACGGGGGTCGACTGGGGGCGCTTTCGCCTGGAGACCCACGACCTCTCCGGCGCCCGGCGGGTGGTGGTACCTTTGCTCCGACGGGTGCAAATCGCCGCCGGTGATCGCCGGGCCGACGCCGATCACCGGCGACTCCAGGAGCTGGGGCAAACCCTCGTCGTGGACATGGAATTGTAACAATCCGGCCTCAACCTTTCCCCTGAGCTCAAGCCCAGTGAGTTGACGACAATGCAATGGTTGAGACGCCTCGCCTCGCCCCTGTTGGCCCTGGCCCTGACGGTGGGCCTTGGGGCTTGGTTGGCTTTGCCCGGCCCCCCCCCTGGGGACTCCGGGGTGGCGATCCCACAGCGCGACGCCCCGCTGCGGGTCCAGGTGGAGACCTCCAAGGCGCGGCAAGTGGCACGGCCCATCGTGGTGAGTGCCCGCACCGAGGCGGCAAGGCTTGTGACCCTCAAGGGGGAAATCGACAGCCGGGTGGTGGCGGTGGCCGTGGCCGAGGGGGCGGTGGTGGCCACCGGGGATGTCATCGCCCGGTTGGACGCCCAGGATCTGCCGGCGCGGCTGGCCGAAGCCCAAGCACTCGTGGCCCAGCGGGCCTTGGAATTGCGGGCAGCTGAGCGGTTAATGACCCGCGACCTGCTCTCGGAAACCGACCTGGCGGCGGCCCGGACCCAGCGGGAGGCGGCCCGGGCCCAGGTGGCCACCATCGAGGAGGCGTTGGAAAAAACTGTGCTGCGGGCCCCCTTTGCCGGGGTGGTGGACCGGCGCCACGCCGAACTGGGGGACTTGCTCCTCATGGGGGATCCAGTGGCCGAGTTGTTAGAGCTAGATCCCCTCCACGTGGTGGGGGATGTGGCCCAACGGGATGTGGCGCGGCTCAGACTCGGCCAGGGGGGGGAAGCGCGGCTCGCCACGGGGGAAGTGGTCACGGGGACGTTGCAGCGCATCGCCCGGGCGGCGGACGCCGCCACCCGGACCTTTCGGGTGGAGCTGGTGGTGGATAACCCCGGGCTCGCCATGGGGGCTGGGGTCAGTGCCGAGCTTTTATTGACCACCGAGTCGTTGCAAGCCCACTACCTATCGCCGGCCCTGCTGACCCTCGACGGGGCCGGGCAGCTGGGGGTCAAGGGGGTTGCCGAGGACAACCGGGTGGTGTTCTACCCGGTGACCATCCTCACCGGCAACGCCGATGGGGTATGGGTTCAAGGTCTGCCCCCCCAACTCCAGGTCATCACCTTGGGCCAGGGCTTTGTCCAGATGGGGCAGCAAGTGGTGCCAGTGGCGCCGGTGGCCGCCGCGGGGGGTGGGGGATGAACGGCCTCATCGACTGGAGCTTGGCCCACAGTCGCACGGTGTTGGCCCTGTTGGGGTTGATCCTGGTGAGCGGCACCAGCGCCTACCTCACCATCCCCAAGGAATCCGAGCCCGATGTGGCCATTCCCTTTGTGATGGTGGTGCTGACCCACGAAGGCATCGCCGCCGAGGACGCCGAGCGGTTGTTGGTCAAGCCCATGGAGCGGGAGCTCAAGGGGATCGAGGGCCTCAAAGAACTCACCGCCAGCGCCGGCGAGGGTTATGCCCACGTGATGCTGGAGTTCGAGGCGGGCTTTGACCCCGACCGCGCCCTGGTGGACGTGCGGGAGCAGGTGGATATCGCCAAGGTGGAATTGCCGGAGGAGACCGACGAGCCCCAGGTGGAGGAGCTCAATGTGGCGCTGTTTCCGGTGTTGGTGGTCACCCTCTCGGGCCAAGTGGACGAGCGGCTTTTGGTGCGCACCGCCCGGGATCTGCGGGATCAGCTGGAGGCGTTGCCGGGGATCTTGGAGGTGGAGATCGCCGGGGACCGGGAAGACGTGCTGGAGGCGGTCATCGACCCCGAGCAGCTGGAGGCCTTTGGCCTGTCCTACGAGGAAATGATCACCTTTGTCCGCCGCAACAACCAGTTGGTGGCAGCGGGGACCCTGGACAGCGGCGAGGGGCGGTTTCCCATCCAGGTGCCCGGGGTCATCGAGGACTTGGAAGACATGCTGACGACGCCGGTGAAGGTCAGTGGCGAGCGCCTGGTGATGGTGGGGGATGTGGCCGCGGTGCGGCGGACCTTTAAAGACCCCGAGGGTTTTGCCCGGGTCAACGGTCGCCCCGCCATCGCGTTGGAGGTGAAAAAGCGCATCGGCGCCCACATCGTCGACACCCTGGATCGGGTGCGGGCGGTGGTGGCAGCAGAGCAGGCCACCTGGGAAGCCCCCATCCAGGTGGGTTACTCCCAGGACAAGTCGGAAGATGTTCGGGACATGCTCAAGGACCTCCAGAACAACGTCATCGCCGCGGTGGTGTTGGTGATGATCGTGGTGATCGCCACCTTGGGTCTGGCGGCGGCGGGGCTGGTGGGGGTGGCTATCCCCGGGGCCTTTTTGGCGGGCATTTTGGTGCTCCAGGCCGGGGGCCTTACGGTGAATATCGTGGTGCTATTTAGCCTGATCATGGCCGTGGGGATGCTGGTGGACGGAGCCATCGTGGTGGTGGAATACGCCGCCCGGCGGATGGCCGAAGGGGCGTCGCCGGCAGGGGCCTATGGGGAGGCGGCCAAGCAGATGGCCTGGCCCATCATCGCCGCCACGGCCACCACCTTGGCGGCCTTTATGCCGCTGTTATTCTGGCCGGGGATGATCGGCGAATTCATGAAGTACTTGCCCATCACCTTGATCGCCACCCTGAGCGCCTCACTGCTCATGGCGTTGATCTTTGTGCCGTGTCTCGGGGCGGTGTTGGCCAAGGGCAAGCCCCGGGGGGGCGCTGTTGTGCCCCACCAGGGGTGGTTGGTGAGGGGCTATCTGCGGCTCCTGGCGCCTTGTTTGCAGCGGCCGTTGTTGGTATCCCTAGCGGCGGTGGTGGTGCTGGTGGGGATGTACGACTACTACGGCAAGTACGGCCACGGGGTGGAGTTTTTCCCCGATATCGAACCGGAGAACGCCCTGGTGTACGTCCGGGCCCGGGGGGATTTATCGGTGGTGGAGCGAGACGCCGCAGTGCGGGAGGTCGAGGCCAAACTGCTGGATATGCCGGCCCTTGTGACCGTTTATGCCCGCAGCGGCATCCATCTGGCGGACGAGGGGGTGCCCGAGGACGCCATCGGCGTCATCCAGCTGGAGCTGGCCCCCTGGGACCAGCGTCCTCCGGCCAAGGTGTTGTTCGCCGAGCTGCGGCGGCGCTTTGCCGACCTGGCGGGGGTGGTCATCGAGCTGCGCCGCCAGGAGGAGGGTCCCGCCGAGGGCAAGCCCATCCAGGTGCAGCTCAGCGCCCGGGAAGCGGAACTACTCCCGGCAGCGGTGGCCCAGGTTCGCCGGGGGCTTTTGGCCATCGGCGGGACCATGGATATCACCGACAGCCGCCCTCTCCCTGGGATCCAGTGGCAGATTCGGGTGGATCGGGCCGAGGCGGCCCGTTTTGGCGCCGATATCGCCACCGTGGGCAGCGCGGTCCAGCTGGTGACCAACGGCATTACCGTGGGGACCTATCGCCCCGCGGACAGCATCGACGAGGTGGATATCCGGATGCGCTTCCCCGCCACCGAGCGGGGGTTGTTCCAGTTCGAGCGGCTGCGGATCCCCACCGACTACGGCCCGGTGCCCGTGGCCAACTTTGTGGCCTTTCGTCCCATGCCCCAAGTGGGTATCCTCCAACGCAGCGACGGCCGGCGGGTGATGACCGTGGAAGCCGAAGTGGCCGATGGGTTCTTGGCCGACGATCGGGTCCAGGCCCTGCGGCGCTGGCTGGGGGAGCATCCCCTGGATCCCCGCATCGAAGTGGTTTTCAAGGGGGAGGACGCCGACCAGCGGGAGGCGGGAGAATTTCTCATGGGGGCCTTTGCCGTGGCCCTGTTTGTCATGGGGATCATCCTAGTGACCCAGTTCAACAGCTTTTACCAGGCGTTTTTGATTCTGTCGGCGGTGGTTTTTTCCACCGTGGGGGTGTTGCTGGGGTTGCTGGTGACGGCTCAGCCCTTTGGGATCGTCATGTGCGGTATCGGGGTGATCGCCTTGGCGGGGATCGTGGTCAACAACAACATCGTGTTGATCGACACCTACAACGGCCAGCGCCGGGCTGGCCTCGAGCCCCGGGAGGCGATTTTGACCACCGCCGCCCAGCGGCTGCGGCCGGTGCTCCTCACCACCGTCACCACGGTGCTGGGGCTGATGCCCATGGTGTTGGGGGTCAACATCGATTTTGTCACCCGGGAGGTCAGCGTCGGTGCCCCGTCGACCCAGTGGTGGACCCAGTTGGCCACGGCGGTGGCGGGAGGATTGAGCTTTGCCACCCTGTTCACCCTGGTGTTGACACCGTGTTTGTTGGCCTTGGGGGCCCGTTGTCGCGAGGGATGGGGAAAATGGGCGCCCAAGCCCCAGTATTGAACTTGCAAACCACAATACATCACAGCAATTTTGTTTCTCAATAAGTTATCTTTTCGGCGGCGGTTTGAGCCATGGGGTCACGAGGTGGATGAGCGCTTGCAGGTGATCTAAGCCGTAGCGGAACAACCGTAAGGCGGCTCGCTGGAGGGGTTTTTTGGTGCCTTGGCGTGGTGCGCTGTTTGAAGGCGCCGATCCGGACGGTTCAGGCGCAAGCTAGCGCCACGAGGACGACGAGGCGCTCGACGCGATGAGGCTGGGTGAAGTGGGTGTCTTCGAGGTTGAAGCCGCCGAAGGGACGGCAGTGCCTTGGTAGACCACAGCCTAGACGGCGCGCGCGAAAGCGCTCAATCGATAGTCACTGAAGGGCAGATGGAGTTTCAAGGCCTGTCGCAGGGCCGACGCCGCGCGCCAATCGATCATGTTATTCACTCAACATGAGGCCAAGTGGACAAGAAAATATTATCTAAAGATAGACCATCGCCAGCCACTTGTCATGTCGGTGTGGTGTACTATGCCTGCAAATTTGGCGCGCAACCCAAGGCTGCGCGCCAATGTTTTGTGGATGCGTCCCCAATCTGTCAAGTTGGCCGGGGCGAACTATCGACCTAGGGCCAACGGCGGGGTGGAGAGCGGGTCAAGGGCGAGACCCCCAAGGGCATCAGCCGTAGCATCAGCCGTAGCAAATCTCTACCCACTGATTGCCTCTCCACACGTAAACGCAATTGGGGTTTTTTTGAGTGAGCATAATTGTCAATTCATTGGAGCAGTGGATGGTGCCCATCTTGTCAGCAGGAACGGGAGGACTACTAAAATCGCTTTCTGAAATAGATTTTGTTGGTTTTCCTTCATGTTCCACAAAACCTTCCTTAAGAGTCATCGACGACAGATCATCTTGTATAGAGAAACGCAAAACCAATTCAGCCATTGCTTAGACTCCATTGCAAAGTGAGCACAGAAAACGGGGGAAACATTGCATATTTTTATAAGCCAAAAAACCTTGTCTTTCTATTCACCTCAAGGAAAAGACAAAGACAGATTCAGAAAAATGAGCCTTTCGGGATAGAACAACGGAGAGCCAAAATCGGGGGTTTCTTGATACTCAAAATCTTTATCAAACACATTTTTGATTGACAGGCTCACTTCACCCCGATCGGCGGGCAAGCGATACCCCAAAGCGACATCCATCAACCAGAAACGATCGCTAAAGAATTCATCGATGGGCTCCACGACACCCGTTTCGGGATTGGTGGCTCTATCCCGTTGTGCGGCATCTTGATCGACCAAGGTAAAAACGACCTGACCGCGCCAGCCCGCAGCGCTGATCCAGCGGGCATCGAGCTCGAGGCGTTGATTTTGCAAGTCGTAGAAACCGCGCGAGCCTTCTAGCTCATCGAAGTCCGTCTCAAAATCTTCGTAGATATACTCTCCGCTGAGGGCCAACCAGGGCCTGGGGGTCCAATAGAGGTAGGCGCGCCCCTCCCGTTCGAAAATGTCGATGGTATCTTGGGAAGTTTCCAGGGTATCCACTTGGATACTCTGCTGAAAAGCTTCGCTCTGGCGCAGGGAGTACTCCAACCCCGAGTGGAGGTATGGCGACCAGCGCTGATCCCACCCCAGGCCGTAGCGCCAGGTCTCAGCGCCAGCGACATCGTCGAAAAACTGATTGAAGCCGGCGACGACTACGGGTTCCAAGGTTTGACTGGCAGCAATGGGACGCGTGAGGGTCCGAAAGGCTGCGGCCCGTAGGGCCACTAGCGAATGGGGGGTCCAGGTGATGCCCAGTTTGGGATTAATTTGCCTTTGCTCATTTTTGAAATCACCCTGGTCTAGATCGAAATCATCTCCACTGATACCCAGCAATAACTGTAAATCCTCAAGGGGCTCGATATCCAGGTAGAGATAAGCGTTGTAGTGCTGTAGCTCTTCGGCGCCATCCTGGGTAAACAAGACCTGCCTAGACGCCGAATCGAGAAAGGTATCTCGGAAGTCTGACTCTTGATCCAGGTATCCTGAACCCAACCGCACACTAAACATTGAGCCTCGATACAACTGCTGTAACTCCAAAGCGATGGTATCCGATGAGGTTAGCAGCTCTGTACCAACGGGTCCCAAGGATACCTCAACGCTTTCTTCGACATTGGTATCGAAAAAGGATAACAACGTTTGCCAGCGCTTTCCTATGCGGTAGCGTGCCCCCAGGCGAAATTCATCTTCTTCATCGGTTTGTCGCAACGTATCATTAATATCGTCGGGATCGACCCGCAACACGGGATCCCCCTCCTCGACCTCATTGCGTCGATACTCCGCCTGTATCATCAGCTCGGGAAAGGGCTCCACCTGGGCAAACACCGTGTAGATATCCCGCTCTTGATCGGTGTTGCCACCAAAGCCGTCGGTCTCGTAGTGAAACTGTCCCAGGTTAAAGGCCAGGCGGCCAAACAGAGCCGACACGATGACCTCATCCCCCAGGGTGTCGCGATTGCCCACCACCCCATGGGCCTGGATCCGCAGACCGTCGCGGACAAACAGGGAATTGAATTCGTTGAAGCCCGCCGCCGAGGGCCCAGCACCGCGCAAGATTCCCAGATCGGTCTGGGTGAGCTGGGGTTGGATGGCGGTCTGGCTCAAGGGCTGGGTGAGCTGGGACTGGAGCAGGGCACTGGCCCGGGCTAGGTCCACCCGCTGGCGGTCCCGGTAGGCGTCGGCCAACAGCCGATGGGCGGCGAAATTGCCCGGGTCGGAGGCGACGGAACGGCTGGCCTCCCGAAGGGCCAGTTCCTCGAAGCCCAACTCCCGGTAGATGCGCCCCAAGCTAGCCCCGCGGGCCGCGGCATCGTCGTCGATCAACAGCTGGGAGCGGTACACCAAACGGTTATCGTTGAGGGCGATGGAACGCTCGAGATCCCCCAGGGCTTCCACCGGACGATTCTCCGCCTGGGCCAGCAACGCCTGGTAAAACCAAGGGGTGGGGTCGGCGGGGTCAAACTGTTGAGCCAGGCCGTACTGCCCCCGGGCGGCGGCGAAGCGATTCTCTTCGAAGTAGGCCTTGCCCAGGTAGCTGCGCCCCAGGGAGCGGTAGGGGTCCAGGCTAGCGGCGAGTTCCAACTCGTCGCGCCCCGCCGCCAGCTCCCCCTGGCGAATCCGCGCCAAGCCCAGCCCCAGGCGCGGGAGAGGGTCTCCAGGAGAGCGGGTCACCGCCTGGGCGAATACCGCCTGGGCCCGGGCTGGCGCTTGGCGGGCCAACAACGCATAGCCGTTGATGGTCAACGCCCGGGCCGATCGAGGATCCAACGCCACCGCCCGCTCGGTGGCCCCAAGGGCTCCCCGGTAATCACCGCTGGCCAAGGTCAACTCCGCCACCCGGCTCCAGGCCAGGGCGTTGGCTCTGTCCAACGCCACCGCCTGGCGGGCCGCCACCAAGGCGCCGTCGATGTCGAACTCAGCTTGGCGGGCGTAGGACAACGCCACCTGGGCCACGGGGGAATCGGGGGCCAACGCCACCGCCTGTTGGGCCAGCGTCAACGCCTCGTCCCGGCGGTTTTGGGCCACGGCAATGACGGCTTCCAAGGCCACCGCTTCACCGTTGTCGGCCCCCAGAGATTCCAGGGTCGCCCGGGCTTCCGCCACGCGCCCCACGGCCAACAGCAGCGCCCCCCGCAGGGTTTCAACCTCCTCGTCCCCCGAAGGACGGCGGGGCAACGCCGCCAAGGCCCCCGCCACGTCGTTATCGGCGTAGCGGGCCAGCCCTTGAGCAACTGCCCCTTCAAAGCGCCCCGGGCGCAGGTCGACCACGGGGGGATAGTGCAACGCCCAGGCCACGGCATCGTCGAGGCTCGCCACCAACAGCCGCTGGGGGGCTTGGTTCAAGCCCGCTTGGGCCGCTTCTCCGGCCCCCAAGCTCAGGGCACCCGAGGCATTGCTCGCCCGCACTCGCCCCTCGATGACCCACACTGTGCCGACCTCGTCGTCCACCCTCAGGGCGAACTCGGTGCCCTCCACGGCGGCGTTGAAATAGGGGGTGTTCACCTCCAATTCCCCCGGGGTGCGGGTAAAGATGTTGAGAACCCCCCGCAACAGGTCGAACCAGCTGCGATTGCGGGTGGAAAACCGCACCACGGATAGGGCATCGAGGCGGAGCTTGGCATCGTCTTCCACCAACGCCACCACCGCGCGACTCAGCTCTGCCACCCTCAGGCTGTCACCGGGGCAAAGCTGCCCCCCAACGGCCATGACTTGCCAGGCACTTCCCCCCCCGGCGCTGGACTTCCACCCGCCCCTCCACCACTTCCAAGGTCCCCACCGGCGCCTCGCCGTCACAGGGCGATTGCCCGTGGGCTTCGAGTCCCGTGGCGGCCATTAGGACTGTCGCCAGGACTATCGCCCCCCAAAACCCGCCTTTGGTAGAAAAAACAACTGATTTGACTTTACCACAAACAAGCACCGTGCGCTGTGGCGCTGAAGAGGCATGCATTTTAGACATGTCATGAACTTTGTCGGCCGGGGGATTTTACGGCTTCTAGGCTTCATCTGGCCCAAAGCTGTCCGATGGGAGGCGTTCTCGGTTTGGATAAGATAGCAGAGCCAACAGCTCGTTGAGGGGCTCGTAGGGATGAGCCACCACCGCGGTTAACCGGTGGTCGTGAGCCCTCCATCTGGCGCTAAACGCCTTCGACGACGCCATTCCAGCCCTTGGGCACGGGCTGCCTCGCCAGCCCGTGACAACGCTTGAGATAAAACCCCGCCGGCGCCACCCCCCTGGAGGCCAAAGCGGCAAAGCCCCGTTGCGCGGCGACAAAGTCGCCTCGCCGCCAACATGCCAAGGCATTGTTGCAGGCCTCGATGGTAGCTTGCTCCGCGGATGTGGGTCGACCCGTTCGCCACAGTTCCACCAGTTCCAAGATTTGACGCTTGCCCCGGAGACGAAACCGGCCCACGGGGCAATAGACGACATCCTCTACCCCGTCGAGGGTCTCTCGGGATGCCAGGACCTGGGTCTTGAGGGATTTGTTGAGTTCTTGAATGCGTTGGACCGTATTGACGGGGTCGCCCAAGGCGCGGAACTCCCAATGGCGGGGCGAACCCACGACCCCCAGGGCCACGCTCCCCCCATGGAGCCCCAAGCGGGTGGGGAGCTGGGTCTCGTCTCGACCCTTGAGGGCATCGACGATGGCCAACGCCGCCTCACAGGCGCGCTGCCGGAGGACCACCTCTGGCGCGTTTTTGACCCAGAGGGCCAACATGCCATCTCCCTTGATATCGGAGACCCACCCCCGATGGTGATAAACCACTTCAAATAGGCCGGCAAAATAGTCGTTGACAAAAGTGTGGAGGTCGGTCGGGCGATAGCCTTCACTAATCCGGGTGTAACCGGCGAGGTCGGTGGACAAACACACCCCACTAACCTCTTGGTTAGCGGGCGTTGGCATGCCCCGGGCGTCGGTGGGCCACGCCTTAATCCAGACCGGCAGGTAACCCTCCAGTTGACGGCGCAACTGCTCAGCCACCCACAGCCGCCGCCACAGGACGAACCCGGCGGTGGCGGGCAGTTGGAAGCCCAGGGGCACCAGCAGCGGCAGCCAAAGGGCGAAGTGCACAAAGGCTCCCCAGATCGCCAGGCCATACCCCAGTCCCCCCCCACCCAAAACCAACAGCAACCCCCTACGGCGCGGGAACCGGCGCCCCAAACACCCCCAAACCCCACCCCCCACCACCAACCACACCACCG
>JBHJHK010000146.1:0-3430 GCA_050330975.1 Candidatus Competibacterales bacterium
CGAACGCAAATACCTGGGGGCGGCGGCGTTCGACGTCCCCACCCGTTCACAACCGTGAGGCCCCCCCATCCCCCCCAAAATCCACGTCCCTGGCTGGCTCACCTCCTCTCCCTGGCGCTCCTCGTCCTACTGCTGTGGCTCGTGGGCCAACGCCTCCATTGGGCCCTCCTGCAAAGTCTTGACTTCAGTGTTGTCTGGCACTTCCGCTGGGCGCTTTTGGAGGGGTTGGGGGTGTCGTTGCAGGTGACGGTCATCGCCCTTGGCGCGGGATTTGTCCTGACCCTGCCTTTGGTGGTGGCCCTACAATCGCCGCGGCGTTGGCTCAACTGGGGCTGTCGCGCCACCATTGAGCTCATTCGGGATATTCCCTTTGTGGTCCTGCTCCTCTGGGGCCATTTCGCCCTGCCCTTGGCCACCGGTATCCCGACGACCCCCCTCCAGAGCGGCAGCACCATGTTGGCCCTCAAGGTGGCCACCTACAGCGCCTTGGTGGTCCACGCCGGCATCCTCGCCCTTCCCCGGGGGCAGTTGGAAGCAGCCGATGCCCTGGGACTGCCCCTGCGGGTCAAGTGGGGCATCGTCCTCTTGCCCCAGGCCCTACGGATCGTCGTTCCCACCTTGGCCAGCTTGGCCATCATGTGGTTTCAATTTAGTGCCGTCTTATCGATAATCTCGGTCCCCGAGCTCATGACCCGAGCCGAGCGCATCGTCATGGCCGTCCCACGCCCCATCGAGGTGCTGAGCAGCGTCGCACTCCTCTACCTGTTGTTGGGACTCACCTTCACCTATGCCGTCCATCGCCTCGAACGACGCTGGACACCGCCCTCGGCCACGGCCCGGTCCTGATCGACCACCCGCAACCCACCCCTGCCCCATGGACCTGGACTTCACCGTCATCTGGAGCCACCGCGCCGCCCTGTTGACCGGCCTTGGCAACACCTTGCTGATCACCCTGGCCACCACCCTCTCGGGGGCACTGCTGGGGGGCATGGCTGCCCTGGCTCGCCACCTGGCCGTCGGTCCCCTGCGCTGGCTGGCCCTGGGCTATATCATCGGTGTCCGGGCCCTACCCGACGTGGTGTTGATCTTCTGGCTCTACAGCTGTCTACCTTTGTTGCTCGACCTCTCCCTCTCGGCCCTGGCCACTGGCATACTCACCCTCACCTTGGTCCACGGGGCCTACTTCGCCGAGGTGCTGCGCAGTGGCATCCAGGCCGTGCCCCCGGGCCAATGGGAGGCGGGGCGCGCCTTGGGGCTCAACACCCCGTCCCTGTGGTCCTGGATCGTCCTGCCCCAGGCCCTGCAGTTGATGATGCCCGCCCTGTTGACCTTTGTGGTCAATGTCATCAAAGGCACGGGGCTGTTGGCCACCATCAACGTCGGCGAACTGGTCTACCACGCCACCTTGGTGAGCGCCGAGACCTTTCGCTATTTTGAGGTCCTCACGGTCATGGGGTTTTTTTACTTTTGCCTTATATTACCGCTGAGCATCGCCGCTCAGTGGCTGGAGCGACGGCTGTACTGATCCATCGGTAAGTCCCTCGCCCCCTCGCCAACGACACGCCCCAGTCCGACCCTCTCAGCGCTTTTGCAAGGGATGTGTACCCTCAACACGGGAGACGCTGCAATATGAACTTTTGGCCCAAGCCACGGTGCTCGACCCCATCGTGGGCTGTTGCATTCCCAACCCTTCATCCATGGCTCTCTGCCGGTCTGTTGCTTCTGGCCCTGGGCTGGCTCAGTGGAGCCCATTCCCAAACCAACGCCACCTCCGAGGACCAAGACCTCACGGCGCTGGAGGGGGAACTACTCCTGCAGCGGGCCCAGAGCGCCGCCGACGTCCTCACCGCCCTCGACCAACGGCGCGGCGAGCTCCTAGAACAAGCGCAAACCCTGGGCAGCGCCATGGGCGCCAGCGCCGTGGAGCGCCAGGGGTTTGAGCTCGCGGAGGTAGACCACCCCGCCGAAGCGCCCCGGGATCCCGAGCAAGCCCAGCAGCTGGTGGACCAGTGGGTGGCCCGCCAAGCCGGCCTGCGCCAGCTCCGAGAAATCCTCGAAAACCAGCGCAGCCAGGCCCAGCGCCATCGAGAGATCGCCCTGCAGTTGGCCCAGGAGGCCGAGCTGGAACAAGAGGCCCAAAGGCGCCGGGCGCCGTTGATCGAAGAGCTCGCCCGCCGCCTCGAGGCCGAGACCCTGGCGCTCGAGGAGATCCCCGAGGTACTCCAGGCCCGGGTGACAGTCCAGGGCCAAGGGGACGCCCAAGAGGCTCCCCCCCCCGCCCCCGACCCGGGGCGCTGGCGGGCGGCGGCCACCCGCGACCAACTGCTGATCGAAGAAAACCAGGCCGCCCTCGAAGCGCTCGCCGCGACCCAACGGGAAGCCGAAGGGCGCGCCCAGCAGGCCAATGCCTGGCTGCAGACCGCCACCCGTCGGGCCCAACTGGTGAGCGAATTCTCAGCCCGGGACAGCGCCGACCTCAGCGCCCAGCTCAACACCCAGCTGGGGGATTGGCTCAACCGGGAAAGCCGCCTCCAGGAGCGCTTGGCCGACCTCGCCAGCAAACAGCAGGCGGTGGATGAGCTGCAGCGACAGCTGGCAGATCTACAGCCGGCGAGCCCCGACCCCAGCGTCGGCGCCGACGAGTCCATCGAAAGCCTCCGCCAAGCCCGCCAGGCCCTGGCCCTGGCCGAGGCCAACCTGGCCTTTCGCCAGCGGCGCCAAGCCCTACTCCAGGAGCTGGGCACCGCCTTGGAGGCCCTGGTCACGGCCTTGACCGAGGGCCAGGAGGCCACCCGTACCCTGCTGACGGCGGGCATGGAACTGGCGGTGATGGCCGAGGTGATCCAGGACAAAGCCCCCGGGGGCCAGGCCGACCTCCCCGCCGAGATGGACAGCCGCTTTGCCGAGCGCCTGGCGACCCTTGAGGCCGCCCTCGCCGCCCAGGGGGCGGCCCTGACCCGGGCCCAGCAACGGGCCGAGACCCTGGTCGACGACCTGGCCGAAGCCGAAAAGACCCTGGCCCAGGCCCAGCAAGCCATCGAGCAGCAAGGGGATAGCGTGCGGCGGGAAGAACGCTGGGCCACCTTTGTTCAGGAGATGGAGAGCCAGGATGCCGAAGCCCTCATCGACGGCTTTCAAGAAGCGGTGAGCAGCTACAAAGACCTCCGCAGAGAGTACAACAACGAGATCGTACCCTTCTCCGAGCGTCGCCTAGAGGCGGTGACCGCCGCCGAAGAGGCCCTCGACGGCCACTACGATCCCGTGGTGTTGGCGATGATCGAGGACCCCGACGCCTTTACCAACTGGCGCCAGGGGGAAGGGCTGCGGCTCGACGTCGAGCTCACCGGCGAGGCGGCCAACGCCGCCGCCGAAGCCGCCGCGCCAGCGGCGCCCCGTGCCCCCCGAGCCGCGAACCCCGAGCCCGGCCGGG
>JBHJHK010000147.1:0-15013 GCA_050330975.1 Candidatus Competibacterales bacterium
GGAGCTCGCCCTCAAGGGCGTGGGCCGGGGGGCCTTCGACTTCTATCAAAAACCCGTGGTTGCCGTTGTGTTGCACCTCATCGTCTAGCGAGCCTATCACCTCCACCAGCTGGAGCGGGAAAACGCCGCCCTACAACCCACCGCATTCCAGGGGTTGATCGCCGTGAGCCCTCAAATGCTCCAGGTGTGCAAGACCCTCGAACGCATCGCCCCCACCGACGTGACCACCTTGTTGTTGGGGGAATCGGGCACTGGCAAGGAGCTCATCGCCCGGGCCCTCCACCGCCTCAGCCACCGGGCCGAGCAGCCCTTTGTGGTGATCAACTGCGCCGCCATTCCCGAAACCTTGCTGGAGAGCGAGTTGTTCGGCTATGAAAAGGGCGCCTTCACCGGCGCCACCCGCCAGACCAAGGGCAAGATCGAATACGCCGATGGCGGTACGTTTTTCCTCGACGAGGTGGGGGATCTGCCGGCGTCTCTCCAGGCCAAGTTGTTGCGCTTTCTCCAAGAACGGGTCATCGAGCGCCTAGGGGGCCGGGAGGAAATCGCCGTGGACGTACGGGTGGTGTGTGCCACCCACCGGGATCTGCCAAACCTCATCCACGAGGGGGCCTTTCGCGAGGACCTCTACTACCGGATCAGCGAACTCACGGTGCGCATCCCTCCCTTGCGGGAGCGGGAGGGCGACATCTTGGTAATCGCCAGGGCTTTGTTGGATCGCTACAGCCGGGAGACCGGCCGTCCCGCCCTTACCTTTACCAGTGACGCCGTGGCCGCCCTAGTGGCCCACGACTGGCCCGGCAACGTCCGGGAGCTGGAAAACAAGATCAAACGAGCCGTCATTCTGCGGGACGGCCCCCAAATCACCGCCGCCGACCTGGACCTGGCCGCGGCGGCGAGCCAGGAGGTGTTTTTGAACCTGCGCCAGGCCCGCGACTACGCCGAACGCCAGGCCCTCCACCGCAGCCTCGCCCGGGCCGGGGGTAACCTCTCCCAGGCCGCCGAGTTACTGGGTATCACTCGACCCACCCTCTATTCCCTGCTGAATAAACACAACATGAAAGTGTAGGGGTCCTTGGGATCTAGTAACGCTCTCGTTCAAGGTATTGAGATTTTTCAAAGAGGTTCTCGTACGATGAAGCCATTCAATACTCGCCATCTGCTCCACAGACTCAGCCCCCTGGTCGCTGTCGCAGTCCTTGCACTGCTCATCGCCCCCCCCGCGTGGTCTGACCGCTCCGACCGCTATCTCGCCGAGGCGCGGGAGTACCTCCAGGAGGGTGAAGTCAGCGCCGCGGTCATCCAGCTGAAAAATGCCCTCCAGAGCAACCCGGCCAACGTCGAGGCCAGGCTTTTGCTGGGTGAAGTATATCTGCGCACCGGCGAGACTCAAGGCGCCGTGAAGGAGCTGACCCGGGCCAAAGAGCTGGGGGCCCCCCGGGACCAGTGGCTCGAAACCCTGGGTCGCGCCCTGCTCATCGCCAACGACCCCCAGCAACTCCTGGAAGCGATTACCGTCGCCCCCGCCGACCCCCCGCCCCTCCAGGGGGAGGCCCTGGCGTTGCGGGGCAACGCCCTATTGCTCCAGGGCAATATCGGCGAGGCCCAGGGGCAATTCGACCAGTCCTTGGCCCTGGCGGCCGATAACTACAACGCCCTGCTGGGCAAGGGCCGCCTAGCGGTGGTCGAGGACGACCTAGAGCAAGCCGTGGCGTGGGTGGACCGCGCCATCGCCCAAGACGACCGACGGGTGGAAGGCTGGCTCCTCAAGGGCCGCTTTGAACAAGGTCGCGGCGAACACGCCCAAGCCCTCGATGCCTACAGCCGCTCTTTGGAATTGGTGCCCAACAACCCCCAAGCGCTGTTGAGCCGCGCCGAAAGCGCCTTGGTCCTGGGGGACGATGATCTCGCCTTGGCCGATGTGGAGGCCGCCGAGCGCCGCCTGCGGGGCGGCAGCCCCAAGGGGTTCTTTATCCGCGGCCGGGTACTCCTCAAGCGCGGCGAACTGGAGGCGGCCCAAGGGGACTTTCAAGCGGTGTTGCGCCAGTTGCCCAACCATCGTCCCTCCCAGCTGCTCCTGGCCGTCATCCACTACAACCAAGACGAACTGACCCTGGCCATCAATTACCTGGAGCCCTTTGTCCGGGCGGCCCCGGGCTACCTCCCCGGCCGAAAGCTCCTCGCCGCCAGTTACCTCAAAAGCCGCGAGCCCCAGCAGGCCATCTCCTTGCTGGAGCCCATCGTCGATTCCGCAGCCGACGATCCCCAGCTGTTGGCGTTGATGGGCAACGCCTACCTTCAAGCGGGGGATTACCAGCAGGGTAGCCAATTTTTGGAACAGGCGACGGCTCTGGTGCCCGACGTCTCCGCCATCCGCACCCAATTGGCGTTGTCGAAGCTCGCCGAGGGCCGCACCGAGGAGGCTTTGGGGGAGCTGCAAAGCGCCATCGACCTGGGCCAGGATTTGGTCCAGACCGACTATTTGCTGGTGGTGGCCCAGATGCGGGCGGGGGACACCGAAGCGGCCTTGGTGGCGGCTGAACAGTTGGTGGCAAAAGCTCCAGAGAGCGCCCAGGCCCACAACCTACTGGGCTTGGTCCACATTGCCCGCCAGGACTACGACCGGGCCCGCCAGGCCTTTACCCAAAGCCTTGCAGTGGACGAGACCAGCGTGGGGGGGCATTTGAACTTGGCCCGCCTGGCGGTGTTGGAGGATGATCCCGCGGCGGCCAATGGCGAGCTACTCCAAGCCCTGGAGCGAGATGAGGACAACGCCGTGACCCTGCTGGCCCTGGCATCCCTCGCCGAGCGCCAGGGAGATCGAGAGGCCCAGTGGCGCTGGCAGGAGGAGGCCTGGAACCGCACCCAAGAACGGCGCGCTGGCCTTGGGTTGGTCCGCTTGGCCCTGGCGGCCAACGCCAACGACCGGGCGGTCACCGTGGCGCGACAAATGCAAATCGAAAACCCCGACGACCCGACCATTCTCCGGGCTTTGGGTACGGCCCAATTGGCCACCGGGGACCTTGACGATGCCATCTTCACTCTCCGCCGCGCCGCCACCCGCGGCCAAGACGGGGCCGACCTGTGGCATTTGATCGCCAGGGCCTATCTCAGCAGCCGCAACGCCGTGGGGGCCCGGGAGGCCCTGGATCGAGCCTTGAGAATAGACGGCGACTACGGCCCTGCCGTGGCCCTCAAGGCCCGAATGTTGACGGGTGAGGGCAGCTACCGGGAAGCGCAACCCCTGGTGGAACAACTCTTGGGTCTGCCCAATTTCGCCCCCCAGGGTCACCAGTTGGCGGGGGAAATCCACTATCGGCAAGGGGAGTTTGCCGCGGCGGCCGAAGATTTTGGTCGAGCCTATGGGTTGGTTCCCAACACCCTGTCTGCCATGGGGCTCAGCAATGCCCGCCGCCAGCAGGGGGACGGCGACGGCGCCGCTGAGGTGCTACAGGATTGGCTCAGCCGTTCTCCCAACGACGCCCGGGCACGCCTGCAACTGGCCATGGTGCTGGATTACTTCGGCGACGGCGACGCGGCGGCCAAAGAGTACCAGAACCTCATCGACAGCCGACCCGACAACCCCGTGGTTCTCAACAATCTCGCATGGCGGGAGGCGGAGCTCGGGCGCCTCGATCGAGCGTTGACCCTGGCGGAGCGGGCCCGGGAGCTGGCGCCCCAGCGCCCGGAGATCGGCGACACCCTGGGCTGGATCTTGGTCCAGCGGGGCGAGGTGGAGCGGGGCTTGGTGGTGCTCCAGCAAGCCGCCGTGGAAGGCCCCCAGTTTCCCGATATCCACTACCACTTGGCGGTGGCCTACCACCGCGCCGGGCGGCACCGGGAAGCCCTGGAGACCCTCAATCGCCTGTTGAGCGAAGAACCAGCTTTCGACAACTTGGCGGACGCCAAGGCCCTCCAGGAGGAGCTGCGCAGCCAGCTCTGATCCGGGCTTTTGGTATCGCCGGGGCTCGGGCTCGGGGCTCAGTTCTCCCGATCCCGCAGCCCCAAGTCTTCAAAGAAGCGCTTAGCGCGGTCGAACCAACTCACTTCCCGGGGGGTGTGGTTGATATCGCCCCCCTCCAGGGATTCCCCTAGGCGCTGGAGCAGTTCTTTTTGCTCCCGGGTGAGGTTCACCGGGGTCTCCACGGTCACCCGACACAGCAAATCCCCCACCGTCCCCCCCCGCACGGGCCGCACCCCTTTACCCCGCAGGCGAAACACCCGTCCGGTCTGGGTCTCGGGGGGAATCTTGATGTTGACCCGGCCATCCAGGGTGGGTACTTGGCGCTCGCCCCCCAAGGCTGCGGCGGTAAAGCTGATGGGGACCTCGCAGTAGAGGTGGTTGTCCTCCCGGGTGAAGATGGGGTGGGGCTTGACCCGGATCTGGACGTAGAGATCCCCCGAAGGCATCCCCTGGTCGCTGGACTCCCCCTCCCCGGTGAGGCGAATGCGATCGCCGGTATCCACCCCCGCCGGCACCTTGACCGACAATTCCCGGTACTCCTCGACCCAACCCCGCCCCTGGCAGTTGGTACAGGGCTCGCGGATGACCGTGCCCCGCCCCTGACAGGTGGGACCCGTCTGCTGGATGGAGAAAAACCCCTGCTGCATCCGCACCTGGCCCACACCGCCACAGGTAGGACAAGGGGACGGCCGGGTGCCGGGCTTGGCCCCGCTCCCCTGGCACACCTTACACACCACCCGGTTGGGCACCCGCAGCTTGGCCGTGGTGCCCATCACCGCCTCTTCGAGGGACAGTTCCAGGGTGTAGCGCAAATCGCTACCCCGGTATTGGCGTCCCCGGGCGTTGAAGATATCGCCGAAGATATCGTTGAAGATATCGCCAAAGTTGCCGGCCCCCCGGGCCTGGGCGCCGGCGGCGCCCTGGGCGTCGACCCCGGCGTGGCCAAAGCGGTCGAAGGCCGCCCGCTTGTCGGCGTCGCTCAGGATCTCATAGGCTTCCTTGACTTCTTTGAAGCGCTCCTCGGCGTCGGCGTCGTCGGGGTTGCGGTCGGGATGAAACTTTTGCGCCATGCGCCGATAGGCCCGTTTGATATCCGCCTCATCGGCGTCGCGGGCAACACCTAGGATTTCGTAGTAGTCGCGTTTCGCCATGGCCTGGGTCCACAATCGGGCTTTTAACCAACCAAAGAAAAGTCCAGCATCTCCGTGGATCCTGGACTCGAAGCATTAATGGAGGGGGACTTTTGCCCCCCTTCGGCTGGGAACGTCACTTGTCTTTGACTTCCTCGAACTCGGCGTCGACCACGCCGTCATCGGCGCTCTGACCGCCCTGGCCGCCCTGGCCGCCCTGGCCGCCCTGGCCGCTTGGGCCTTGACCGCCGGCGCTACCCCCGGGACCGCCGGCACCACCGCCGGGGCCTTGGCCATCGCCGCCGGCACTGGCATAGGCCCGCTCGGCCAGGCGGCCCGACAGCTCGCTCAACCGCCGCAGCTTGGTGTCGATGACCTCTTTGCTGTCCCCCTCGATGGCGGTGCGCAGTTCGCTCAAGGCGCCCTCCAACTCGGCGCGCTCTTCCCCGGTGAGGCGGTCCCCCAGATCCTTGAGGGTCTTTTCCGTGGCGTGGATCATGTTGTCCGCCTGGTTGCGGGTGTCCACCAACTCCCGGAACTTGCGGTCCTCGTCGGCGTGGACCTCGGCATCCTCCACCATCCTGACGATTTCGTCCTCGCTCAACCCCGAAGAGGCCTTGATGACGATGGACTGCTCCCGGTTGGTGGCCTTGTCCTTGGCGGAGACGTTGAGGATGCCGTTGGCGTCGATGTTAAACGTCACCTCGATCTGGGGCACGCCCCGAGGAGCCGGCGGGATGTCGGAGAGGTCGAATTTACCCAATGACTTGTTGTCGGCGGACCGCTCCCGCTCCCCCTGGAGAACGTGGACGGTCACCGCCGTCTGGCCGTCCTCGGCGGTGGAGAACACCTGATTGGCCTTGGTGGGGATGGTGGTGTTCTTTTCGATGAGTTTGGTCATCACCCCCCCCAAGGTCTCGATGCCCAGGGACAGTGGCGTGACGTCCAGCAGCAGTACGTCTTTGACCTGCCCCCCCAAAACTCCCGCCTGGATGGCGGCGCCGATGGCCACAGCCTCATCGGGGTTGACGTCGCGGCGGGGTTCTTTGCCGAAGAAGCCCTTCACCGCGTCTTGGACCTTGGGCATCCGGCTTTGACCGCCCACCAAGATGATGTCGTCGATGTCGCCGGTGCTGATGCCGGCGTCTTTGAGGGCCACCCGGCAGGGCTCGATGGTGCGCTCGATGAGATCCTCTACCAGCGACTCCAACTTGGCCCGGGTGAGGCGGTAGTTCAAGTGCTTGGGGCCCGAGGCATCGGCGGTGATATAGGGCAAGTTGACTTCGGTTTGTTGACTCGACGACAGCTCGATCTTGGCCTTCTCGGCGGCCTCCTTAAGGCGCTGCATGGCCAAGGGATCCCCCCGCAGATCGATGCCGGCGTCTTTGTGGAACTGCTCGGCCAGGTAGTCGATGATCCGCTTGTCGAAGTCTTCCGCCCCGAGGAAGGTGTCGCCGTTGGTGGCCATGACTTCGAACTGCTTCTCGCCGTCGACGTCGGCCACTTCGATGATGGAGATGTCGAAGGTGCCGCCCCCCAGGTCGTAGACGGCGATTTTGCGGTCGCCGCCCCTTTTGTCGAGGCCAAAGGCCAACGCGGCGGCCGTGGGCTCGTTGATGATCCGCTTGACTTCTAGACCCGCGATGCGTCCGGCGTCCTTAGTGGCCTGGCGCTGGGAGTCGTTGAAGTAGGCGGGCACGGTGATCACCGCCTCTTTGATGGTTTCCCCCAAATAGTCCTCGACGGTCTTTTTCATTTTCATGAGCACCCGGGCGGAGATCTCCGGGGGCGCCATTTTTTTGTCCTTGACCTTGACCCAGGCGTCGCCGTTGTCGGCCTCGATGATCTGGTAGGGGACTAGCTTGATATCTTTTTGCACTTCACCATCGGTGAAGCGGCGCCCGATGAGGCGCTTCACGGCGTGGAGGGTGTTGTGGGGGTTGGTGACGGCCTGGCGCTTGGCCGGCTGGCCGACCATGACCTCATCGTCGTCGGTGAAGGCCACGATGGAGGGCGTGGTGCGATCCCCTTCGCTGTTTTCGATGACCCGGGCCTTGCCACCCTCCATGAGGGCCACACAGGAGTTGGTCGTGCCCAAGTCGATGCCAATAACTTTGCTCATGGTTATCCTCGCTGTCGAACGCTCTACCCACGCATCTTTTGTCGCGCAATGCGTCACTTTCCATCGAAGGGATCCAGGGGGAGAATCCAGATGGTCGCCCCCCAAAGGGCTATCTGCTGCGCAATGCGTCGCTACCCATCAGATTGAGGCACGCCTTGGGTTTTCAAGCCCGTCAGGGAGCTTTGGCCACGGTGACAAGGGCCGGGCGCACCAGCCGATCGTTGAGAAGGTAGCCCTTTTGTATCACCTGGAGCACTGTATTGGGGGCCACCTGGTCCGTGGGTTGCATGGTCATGGCTTCGTGAAAGTCGGGGTTGAAGCGTTCACCCGCTGGATCCACCGGGCGCACATTGAATTTTTCCAGGGCGCTGGCCAGCATTTTCAAGGTGAGTTCGGTGCCTTCCCTGAGCTTTTGAACATCCTGGGCCTCGATGGCCGCTTGATGGCCCATCTCCAAGCTGTCCATCACTGGCAACAACTCGTTGACAAATTTTTCCAGGGCATATTTCTGGGCGCTGGCCCGATCCCGCTCGGCGCGCTTGCGGACGTTGTCCGCCTCAGCCCGGGCGCCCAAGAACAGATTCCAGTGCTCCTCCGCCTTGGCCTTGGCCGCTTCGAGCTCTCTGGTGGCGTCCTCTAGCTGTTGCCGGAGGGTCGCCGGCGTTTCGCCGCCCTTGTCTTGGGTCGGCGCCGCTGCCCCAGGGCTTTCATTGGTGCCCAGGGCGTCGGCGGCGCCCACGTCGTCGAACAGACTGGAACTGGTGTTGGACTTGCGGTCGCGTTGGCTGTGACTCATGGTGTGATCCCGTAGCCGCCCGTAGTCGGCGCAGTGTTCATTGTGTAAAAACCCCGCGGGGTTTTGACCCCAATGGCTCGGACCCCCACGGGGCCGGGGTGTGGGTGGCCCATGGGGGCGCTGGGGCGCGCAGTCGCTTCTAGATATTTAAGGTGGAGATCCGCCGCGGGAATTCAAGATCTCTGCCATCGGCCTCCCCAGGGGCCACCTTGCGTCCCCCGTCCCCAAACCCGGACGGCCCGGCGGCTAGCGGGGCGCAGGCGATAGTGATAACGTTGCCAAGCTCCTATGAATCCATCCCGCGATGCCCTATATCTTCAATACCATCGGCCTGATCGGCAAGTTTGGCGACGCCAGCATCAACCCCACCCTGGCGCACGTCGCCCTCCTGCTGCGTCGCCGCTCCAGGCGCATCCTCCTCGACGAGGAGACGGCGAAGCTCGTGCCCCCCAACGGCCTGCCCACCGCCAGTCGCCGCCAGCTGGGCCGTCAGTGCGACTTGGCCATCGTCGTGGGGGGGGACGGAACCCTGCTCAACGCCGCCCGCTCCCTGGTGGATTTTCGAGTGCCCCTTTTGGGCGTCAACCTGGGCAGGTTGGGGTTTCTCACCGACGTCTCGCCGTCGCGGCTGGACACCCTCCTCGACGAGATCCTCCAGGGGCGGTTTCGCGAGGACGAGCGCTCGTTGCTCCACGCCCAAGTGGTGCGCGACGGCCAGGCCATCACCCAAGCCGACGCCCTCAACGACGTCGTGGTCCACAAACGGGACATGGCGCGGATGATCGAGGTGGACACCTACATCGATGGCAGCTTCCTCAACGCCTATCGGGCCGACGGCTTGATCATCGCCACCCCCACGGGCTCCACGGCCTATGCCCTGTCCAGCGGTGGCCCCATCATTCATCCGACCCTGGAGGCGGTCATCGTGGTGCCCATCTGTCCCCACACCCTCACCCACCGCCCCATCGTCTTGAACGCCGATCAGACCGTGGAGGTCATGGTCAATCCGGCCAACTCCCCCCACATCCAGGTGACCTGTGACGGTCAAGTGGGGCTGGCCCTAGAGCCCGGCGATCGGGTGGTCATTCGCAGAAAGCGCCGCAAGTTGCGGCTGATCCAACCCATGGACCAAGATTACTTCCAGGTGCTGCGGGCCAAGCTCCACTGGGGCCAATACCCGAGCACGGCCCCCGAGGTCAGCCTTCGGCGGAGCGAAGAACCCGACCCTGGGACCCCTCCCGCCGCCCTGGCCCCCCCCGGGCGCGGCGCCCCTTGAGACGACCCGTCTCCCACCGCCCCGAGACGGCTTCGCCATGCTGCGCCACCTGCACATCCGCGACTACGCCATCGCCCGCCACATCGACCTAGACCTCACGGCGGGCATGCTCGCCATGACCGGGGAGACCGGCGCTGGCAAGTCTATCATGATCGACGCCTTGGCTCTGTTGTTGGGAGACCGGGCCGACCCGGAGGCCGTGTGGCCCGGGGCGCCCTTTGCCGAGGTCAGCGCCCATTTTGACCTCGACGACCTGCCCGCGGCTAGAGCCTGGCTCGCCGAGCAACGACTGGTGGGGGAAGTTTGTCGGGTGCGCCGCATCGTGCCCAAGCGGGGCCGCTCTAGGGCCTATATCAACGACACCCCACAACCCATCGCCGCCCTCAAGGCCCTGGGAGAGCACTTGGTGGACATCCACGGCCAGCACGCCCACCAAGCCCTGGTGCGCCGGGAAGCTCAGCGCCAACTGTTGGACGCCTACCTGGGTCTCCAGGACTCCCTGGCGGCGGTGGGGCAGCACTACCGCCAATGGCGCGACCTGCGGCACACCCGGGAGTCGCTGGCCAAAAATCGCCAGGTGCGGGAGGAGCGCACGGCATTGCTGCGCTACCAATTGGACGAGTTGGATGCCCTCGATCTCAAAGTGGACGAACTGCCCGCCCTGGAGGCAGAGCATCGCCGGCTGGCCAATGCCGAGGCGCTGTTGGCCAGTTGCCAGCAGTTGCTCACCGCCCTCCAAGACGACGACGACGCCGCGGCGACGCGCCTCCACCGCAGTCAGCAGACGCTGGCCGAGCTCACCGCCCTCGACGAGACCCTGGCCCCCGTGGGGGAGCTGTTAGACGGGGCGTTGATCCAGCTCCAAGAAGCCTGCAGCGAAATCGGCCGCTACGCCCAGGACGTGGAACTCGACCCCGAGCGGTTGCACTTTGTGGAGCAACGCCTGGGGGAGGTGGAGCGGTTGGCCCGCAAACACCGCACCACCGGCGAGGAACTCCCGGCCCTGCGGCAAGTGCTGCAGCGGGAATTCGCCGACCTGTCCGGGCGGGACAGTCGCCAGCAGAGCCTGGAGGCCGAGGAGCAGGCGGCCTTTGCCGCCTTTGAGGCGGCGGCCAATGCCCTGGCCGAAGCCAGGCGGCAGGGGGCGTTGACCCTGGGGGAGCGGGTGACCCGGGTCATGGGGGAGCTGGGTATGGCCAAGGGACGCTTTGAGGTCTGGGTCAAGCCCACCAAGCCCTCGGAGACCGGCATCGACGCCGTGGAATTCGCCGTCAGCGCCAACCCGGGCCAGCCGTTGCGGCCCCTGGCCAAGGTGGCGTCGGGGGGGGAATTGTCCCGCATCAGCCTGGCGATCCAGGTGATCACCGCCGAGTGCAGCCACGTCCCCACCCTGGTGTTCGACGAGGTGGACAGCGGCATTGGCGGCGGCATCGCCGAGGCAGTGGGGCAAAAGCTCCGCACCTTGGGTGAGCGCCATCAGGAGCTGTGCGTCACCCACTTGCCCCAGGTGGCGGCCCAGGCCCATGGCCATTGGCGGATCGAAAAACAAGTGGTGGGGGAGCACACTCAAACGGCGGTGGTGCCCCTGGATCGCGATGCCCGCGTCAGGGAGATCGCCCGGATGCTGGGGGGGCTCAAGGTGACCTCCAACACCCTCAACCACGCCCGGGAGATGCTGGAGTTGGCCCAAGGGACGCCCGCCTCCACCGCCGGCACGGCCCCCGCCCCCGAGGCCTCCCCCAGTGGTCGCTACTAGGGGTCTTGGTCGGCTGTGGCCTCGAGGCGGTGGGGACAGTCTTGGCGGGTGCAGTTGCCGTAGAGCACGAGGCTGGTGTCCGCCAACTCAAAGCCCTGTTGGCGGGCGATTTCCCGCTGGCGACGGTCGACGAATTCGTCGCGGAACTCAAAGATCCGCCCACACTCCACGCAGATGATGTGGTCGTGGTGGCCGGTGCGGTTGAGTTCGAAAACCGACTGGTTGCCCTCGAAGTGGTGGCGCTTGACGAGACCGGCGGATTCAAACTGGGTGAGGACTCGGTAGACCGTCGCCAATCCCACGTCGTCCCCCGCCTGGAGGAGGGCGCGGTAGATGGCCTCGGCCGTCAAATGGTGGTCGGCCTCTTTGTTGTGGAGGATTTCTAGGATTTTCACCCGCGGCAGGGTAACTTTAAGCCCTGCCTGCTTGAGTTCTTTAGAGGCCACACCAGCGGTCCTTTGGGCTTTGAAACGCTAAACTCTGACGAAGATCCCGCGCGGCCGATGACCCACGAGGCGATACCTCGAACACCTGCTATTTTAGACCCAGTCTACAAAGGGCACCACCGCCCCAACGCGCGCCAAAACGAGAGCTACGCCGTACCACCTTGTAAGCCCCCGTCGAGGAATAACCAACGATGATCCGACTCCCCTTTTTCGTCTCAGCTTGGCTGGTCGCCGGTTTTGTGGCGTTGAGCAGCGGCTGTGCTTGGATGTTGCCGTCCTTCTATCAAATCGATATTCCCCAGGGCAACGAGCTGGACACCGCCCAAGTGCAGCGCCTGCGGCCGGGGCTCACCAAGGGCCAGGTCCGGACCCTGCTGGGTTCACCGCTGCTCAATAGCCCCTTCCACCGGGATCGCTGGGACTACGTCTACACCCTGCGACAGGGCGGCGAGGCCCGGGAGTGGCGCCATGTGCGGTTGTACTTCGAGGGCAATACCCTGACCCGTATCGAAGGCGACTTCCAAAACGCTCTAGATCCCACCCCGGAGGCCGAAGAGCCCCTCACCGACGAGCCCGTGGCGGGGGACGACAACTCGGAGGCGGAATCCCCAGCCACGGCGGGTAACAGCGCCGTCTGAGCCCCGTCAGGGTCGATCTTTGGCCTTGGAGCGGGGTTTGACCTTGGCTTGGCCTTTGGCGAAGGCGGCGCGGTGGCGGCGCAGAGTGGGGGGATCGACGGTCAAGGGTCGGTAGATTTCCACCCGATCCCCGTCTTGCACTGGGGTGGTCAAGGGGGTGATGCGGCCGTAGATCCCCGCCTTGTGGACAGCGAGGTCGATGGCGGGGAAACGGCTGGGCAACTGGGAGGCCTTGATGGCACAGGCGACGGTTGCCCCTGGAGGGAGGGCAACGGTCACCAGGGCTTGGTGGTCGGGGAGGGCGTAGACCACCTCGACCCGCAGGGTGGGCTCTTGGGTCATGGGCGGCGATGGGTCGCTGGTCAAAGGTCGGCGCCCTTCGGAGTTTACCTCAGGGGCCGTAGAGGGCGGCGGCACGGCGGCAAAAGGCGTCCACCATGGTGCTGGCGATGTGCTGGAACACTGGTCCCACTACCAGGCGCAGCATGGAACTGGAGAACTCGAATTCCATGGCCAGTTCCACTTGGCAGCCGTCCCCCTGTTGGGGAATAAAGTGCCACGCCCCTTCCAGACGATCAAAGGGGCCGTCCACCAACCGCAAATTGATGCGCCGATGGGGTTCGAGGCGGTTGCGGGTGGTAAAGGACTTTTTGACCCCCCCCTTGTTGATGTCCACCGTCGCCCATACCTCTTGGGTAGTACGGCTGATGACGCGGGCACCGCTGCACCAGGGCAAAAACTGGGGGTAGGCCTCGACGTCGTTGACGAGTTTGTACATTTGAGCGGGCGTATAGGGTACGATGGCTTTCTTGTGGACTGAACTCACCGACTCTCTCCTGGGGCTGTCATCGTCAATTGTCGAGTAACGCGCCCACCACGGCAAGCCGTTGTCGGCCAACCCCAAACCTTCACCGCGTCCACCAAGTAGGGCAAGTTTCGCGCCATGAACAAAGCCAAGGGGGCCAGCAACGACATCGCCCGCAACAAGAAGGCCTTCCACGATTATTTTATCGAGAAGCGCTTTGAGGCTGGCCTCGCCCTAGAGGGCTGGGAGGTCAAGAGTTTGCGGGAGGGTCGCGCTCAAATCAAAGAGGGTTACGTCATCGTCAAGGGCGGCGAAGCCTTCTTGATGGGCTGCCACATTTCTCCCCTGAATTCCGCCTCGACCCACGTTTACGCCGATCCGCTGCGCACCCGCAAGCTGTTGCTCCACCGCGCCGAAATCGGCCAACTCATCGGCGCCGTGGAGCGCAAAGGCTATGCCTTGGTGCCCTTGGCGCTGTACTGGAAAAGCCACCTGGCCAAGCTGTCGTTGGGGCTAGCCAAGGGCAAGAAGGCCCACGACAAGCGAGACGCCGAGAAGGAGAAAGATTGGCAACGGGACAAGCAGCGGGTCATGCGGGAACGCAACCGCTGATCTGGGGTCTGGAAGTTGTATGACCAATCACTTTGTTCGTCACACCTGCTGGTCCTTGGGCGCTAGGAGCTTGACGTAAATCCCCAGGATCAATAGTATCCTAAGTTTTACGGGGGCGTTTTGGATTCGACGTGGATCTCGAATCCTGAGGTGCATGCCGAGGATGCAGTTGCCTCGTAAATCACGCTGCAATTAAGATAGTCGCCAACGACGACACTTACTCCCTGGCCGCTTAAACCCGGCCAGCCTCTAGCTGAAACTTGCTTGTGAGGATCAGTATAGGGGTCACCCTAACACAAGATCGCGACTGGGGGAGCCTGCGTCCCCAGCGTTAAAACCTAGCAGGACCGCTTTTCACCGCCCTGCCCGTCGGGTTGTGAAAAGTTAAATCATAGACGGTGCTAAGCATGTAGTACCAACGGCTTAGGCTCTACGGACGGGGGTTCAACTCCCCCCGCCTCCACCAATTGAACTTCCAACGACATTCAACAACCTCCGAAAGCCCGCATTAAACCGGGCTTTTTTGCTGCCTGCTCGTCCAGTGGCGTCTAGAGTTACCCCATAGAATCCTGAATCTAGCGGGGGTAACTTTTGGGGTTACCGCAAGACGGACGGAGCAGTTACCCCAGATGCCTCTCACAGACACCGCAATCCGGAAAGCCAAGCCCGAGGCCAAGCAACGTAAGCTCTACGACGAGCGGGGGCTGTTCCTGCTCATCAGCCCCAGTGGCGGCAAGTAGTGGCACTTCAAGTACCAGTGCGATGGCAAAGAAAAGCTGCTGTCCCTCGGCACCTACCCCGACACAAGCCTGAAGGACGCCAGAGAACGACGGGATGAGGCCCGCAAGCAGGTTGCGGCTGGCATCGACCCCGGCGAACACCGCAAAGCCCGGAAAACGGCCACGAGGAGCTGCAACCCCTGACCGGGCGCGGCCAGTTCGTTTTTCCAGGGGCACGAAGCACTGCCCGCCCGATGAGCAACAACGCCATCTTGGCCGCCATGCGTCGCATGGGCATCGGCAAGGAAGAAATGAGCGGCCACGGCTTCCGGGCCAGGGCGCGGACAATTCTCGATGAAGTGCTGGGTTTCCGACCCGACTACATCGAGCACCAGCTCGCCCATGCGCTACGCCCTTGGGGGGTTTTTTATGAGGCTGGAGGATGACCACACCCGCCAAGTCAAAGCCCTTAAAAGCGAGGTCTTGAAGCAGCTCGCGACCGGAGGGCAAGGTATAGCTTGTCTCGTCGGCGAAGCGCTTGTCTTGACAGCGGCCAACGACCCGGGGTGTGGCTAGGCGAATCGTCAGAGGCTCGTCGATGACGATCAACGTCTTGAGGGTATGGTTTTTGTGCTTACCGCTGTAACAGGCGCGTTGGTCGTCCCGATCGCTGGGCCTTGCGATGGGCCACTCGGTGGCGTCTTGAAGGAACATCCGCCCCTGGGGGGGGAAAGCCCTGGAAGAGCGTC
>JBHJHK010000148.1:0-13432 GCA_050330975.1 Candidatus Competibacterales bacterium
AAAAAATAAATAAAAATTTAAATAAATTTTTTTTTTTTATATTATGGGCGGGGGGGGGTCCGGGGGTGTTACTCGCCCACTGCCCCCCCGCCCCGGGGGGGGGCGTCCTTTCCCCCCCCCCCCCCACGGCCAGGGTCAGGGCCTAGTACCGTTTTACCTAGGGGGATCCCGCCGCAGACTTTGAGGATCGATGGCGTAGCGCTTGAGTTTGGCATAGAGGGTGCTTTTGGCCAGGCCCAGGTGCCGAGCCGTGGCCGTGACATTGCCACGGCAGGCGTGGAGACTGCGCCAAATCTGCTCCCGCTCGACGGCTTCTAAGGTGGTCGGGGACTGAGGGCTGGGGGCTTGTCGGGTCGAAGGGTCGCTCCCCGGGGCCACGGCATCCCCCCTGACCTCTGGCGGCAAATCGGCTGGGGTGATCACAGCCCCAGGGGTGGTGAGCAACACACTCTCCACGACATTGCGCAACTCCCGGACATTGCCGGGCCAGTCATAGGCCCGTAGCCGCTCCAGGGCCGCGGGGGACCAGGGCCGCGGCAGCAGCCCATAGCGCTGGGTGGCTTGATGGCACAAGTGCTCGATGAGGCCGGGGATATCCCCCACCCGATCCCGCAGCCTGGGGATGGCGATCTGCACCACTGCCAGTCTGTAGAACAGATCTCCGCGAAAGCGCCCCTCTGCCACCTCATGGCGGAGGTTGCGGTGGGTGGCGGCCACCAGGCGAAAGTCCACCCGGCGGGGCTGGACTTCCCCCACCCGATAGATTTCCCGCTCCTCGAGGACCCGCAATAACAAGGGCTGGAGGTCCAAGGGCATCTCGCCGATCTCGTCTAGAAACAAGGTGCCGCCGTGGGCCGCCTCGATCTTGCCCACCATTCCCCCCTTGCGTGCCCCAGTGAAGGCCCCTTCGGCGTAGCCAAACAACTCGCTGGCCAGGAGATCGCGGCTCAACCCCCCGCAGTTGAGGGCGATAAAGGGACCATGGGCGACGGGAGAGGCCTCGTGGACGCTCTTGGCAAACAATTCCTTGCCGACGCCAGTTTCCCCCACGAGCAACACCGGGGCCGTGGTGGGGGCCACCCGTAACACCCGGTCGAGGGCCTGGCGCAACCGGGGGTCTTCACCGATGATCTCGGCTGCGGCTGGGGTTGGTGTGTCCGCCCCCAAGGGGTGCTCTCTGGGGGGGGGCGCGGCCTCTCTCCCGGGGGTGCGACGCGCCCCGCTGCTCCGCCCTGGGCGCCGGGGTACGATCAGTACACTGCCGAGGTGCTCGTCGGCGGCGAAGACCGGCTTCAGCCATTGGTCTCGCCCTCCTCCCCCCCCGGGGCTGTTATCCCCCGCCTTGGGCAGCCGATGGGGCTGGGTCTGGGGGTTGGATCTTCGCGCTACACCCAACCCTCGCAATTCGGCGGCACTGGCGCCGTTGGTGGTGATGGGTCGCCCAAACCGATCGAGGATCACCACCAAGTCCCCCGTTTGGTTGGGCACCTCAAAGCAGCAGCGCTCCAGGAGGCGATAGCGGTATTCCAGTTCGATCTGGGCGAGTTGGGTCTCGATGCGCGAGGCCGCCTCGACGATCAACGCCATACTGTGACGGCTGTAGGCGTTCCGCAGCCCGGAGAGGTCGATGACCCCTAGGAGGGTGCGATCAAAGGGATCGCGGATTACCGCCGCCGAGCAGGTCCAGGGCTTGATGCCATAGCAAAAGTGCTCTTCGGCGTGGACTTGGACGGGAAGACCGGTTTGGAGGGCGGTGCCAATGGCGTTGGTGCCACAGGTGAGTTCGCTCCAATCGGCGCCGGGCAACAGGTGGATTTTCTCGGTGGCATTTTTGAGGGCCAGGGACTGGTCGCCGGCGACGCTCAAGACGGTGCCCTTGGCGTCCGTCAAGACCATCACGGTACCCGTCTCGGCCAGAAAGTCCCGTGCCGTGACCATGATGGGGGCGGCGGCTTCCAACAGGTCGCGGTGTTGGGTTTTGAGTTCACAAAGCCTGTCCTCTCCCATGGGAGGTGGTGCTTGGTCGCGGCGATAGTCGACCTGGCCTTGTTGGCAACGGCGCCAGGAGTGGTCGATGAGGTCGCGGATCAACGGCGGCTTGTCGCCGTCCCCGGCCATAAAGCGCTCCCAGTACGACATGATGGTGCCGCCGTTCTCGGGGACAGCGAAGGGCTGCGGCTCAAGGGTTCGGGCCATGGTTTCCTCCGAGGTGGTCTTGTTGTCGGGCCGTGGGGCCCCGCCCGCAGGCGATGGGTCAGTGCTTGACTTTAATGGGATTATCTGGAGTCGGCTAGCGAGCTAAACGCCTTACGAAAAGATGGGTTTTGCGCTATATACCCCATGGGAGCCTCGCCAGTGGTACGGGTATCTTCTCGGCCCCCAACGGGCTCGCCATAGCAATAGTAGTTAAATAACCAAGACCGCACCAAAATGAGGAGTAGATGGCCATGGCCGCGTCCTTGCGCTACCTTCATCACCCAGCATCACAGCCGTGTCGGGCTGCCCATCAGTTTATGCTGGAAAACGATATCCCCTTTGAACTCGAGTTTGTCGATATCACCACCGATATCAATGAACAACCGGAGTTCAGGGCAAAGTACAACCCAACCGGACAAGTGCCCATTCTCGTCGATGGCGATTATGTGATCTGGGAGAGTGCGGCCATTGCATTTTACTTGAATGAAAAATTCAAGTGCTCCGGCCACTGGTTTGGAAATGATACGCAGCAACGGGGGCATATTCAGCAGTTTCTGCAATGGTATGCCTATACCCTGCGACTGGCAGGTGGTGCATTCCACTGGACTGTCTTTGCTCCCATGATCTATGGATACGACAAAGATTTTTCTGCTGAGGTTAAAAAGGGGCGCTTTTTGCTGTATGAGTCTCTCGATATTATTGAGAGTTACTGGCTCAAAGACCGAGCCTACCTTTGCGGTGGCGAGATCAGCTATGGCGATCTGGCTGCCTATCAAGATTTGGTGTCCCATGATGCCGGTAAAATCATTCCAGATAGCGTTTGGGACAAGCACCCCAAGACCCGGGCATGGTTTGAGTCCATGGGCGAACGTCCCCACTCCAAGGCCGTGAGCGCCTGGCAGTATGAAAACGTGGGCAAGATATTAAAGGAGGGTGTGAGATTTGAGTTTAAGCGCAAAACGGCGGTACTGAAGGGTTCCGAGGTCTACAGTGGTCACAACCACGGCATCGTCTATGCCGGTGACGATGATAACTATCTGAAGGAAAAAGAGTCCCACGGCAAAGTCGAATCGTAGTAGCCTAAACGTCCCGTTCCCCTCGATGCAAACCCCGAGGGGAGTGGGGTCCCAGGGCGCAACAAAAGGCCGTCGGGTCTGGCGACGCCACGGGCAATCCCATCAACCCAGCGGGCGGAGGCGCACGATGGCTGAACTAGACTGGCATGGCGAACGGAGTCAACTGTCGGATATGGTCTTGTTGGATCGCTCGCCGGAGGGGGAGGACATCGACCTCCAGGCGGTGCGCGCCTATCGCCAACAACGGGTTCGACAGCAGATGGCGTCCCGGGGCATCGACGCGCTGATCCTCTCTGACCCCGTCAACATTCGCTATGCCACCGGCACCCGCAACATGCAGGTGTTCTCCATGCGCAACGCCCCGGCCCGTTATTTGCTTTTGACCCTAGATCGTAGCATTTTATTTGAATTCACCGGCTGTCTGCACCTCGCCGAGGGGTACGAGACGGTAGATGAGGTACGTCCGGCCAAAACCGCCAGCTTTGTGGCGGCGGGGGCCAAAATCGCCGCCCGGGAAGCCCGCTGGGCCGCCGAGATGGCCGATACCTTGGTGGAGCTGACGGGGCGCGGGGCCACGGTGGGGCTAGAGCGCCTCAACGCCGGCGCGGCCCTGGGGCTCGCCGCCCAGGGGGTGCCCATCGTCGACGCCCAGGAGCCCGTGGAGATGGCCCGCGCCATCAAATCCCCCGAGGAAATGAAGTGCGTCGTCGCCTCCCTGCGGGCGACGGAAGTCGCGGTGGCCAAATTGCGGGCGGCCATACGCCCCGGCATCACCGAAAACGCCCTGTGGTCGGTGCTGCACCAGTCGATCATCGAGCAAAACGGGGATTACTGCGAGACCCGGTTGCTCAACGCCGGCCAAAGGACCAACCCCTGGTTCCAAGAGTGCTCCCCCAACGTCATCGGGGAAAATGAGCTCATCGCCCTAGACACCGATGTGGTCGGTTGCCACGGTTACTACTCCGATTTCTCGCGGACCTTCCATTCCGGCCCGCAACAACCCACGGCGATGCAAAGGAAACTCTACCGGACCGCCCTAGAGCAACTACACCACAACATGGACATTCTCAAACCGGGGTTGACCTTTCGGGAGTACGCCGAGCGGGCCTGGGACATTCCCGCAAAATACTACGCCAATCGCTATTACCTCTCGGCCCACGGCTGCGGTATGACCGGCGAATACCCCTACCTCTATCACCGGGGCGACTTTCCCACTGCGGGTTACGACGGGGTCATCGAGCCCGGTATGACGATCTGTGTGGAGAGCTATATCGGCGAAGAGGATGGTAAAGAAGGCGTCAAGCTGGAGCAACAGCTGCTCATCACCCCCACGGGGACTGAACTGCTATCACAGATTCCCTTTGAAGCGGGTCTGAGCTGATCAGTTGAGAACGTGGGCCAATCCTTTGTTTTGTTTGATCGGGTCTGATCGAGGGTTGTACTAAACCGGTTTGATGCTAGGCGTCGAGCCAATGGCGTAAACACCACCAACCTAATAGAGGAGTTTTTCCATGGTCAATTTGACCCAAAAGCTCGCCTGTATAGTGCTGGCCACCCTGCTACCCCTGGGCCTTTCCCTCGCTGGGGAGCCCACCTCCGCCGACTTGGTCAAGGCCCTCAACAACGCCTTTGGTCGACCCCATCCCGATGGTATGCGTGCCGCCCATCCCAAGGGAATCTGTGTCGCGGGCCAGTTTAGTCCCGCCGCGTCGGCCGGTGAGTTCTCATCCACCCCTGCCCTCAAGGCGGGGACCTATCCCGTCATTGGACGCTTTTCCCTGGCCGGTGGCAATCCCCAGGCCTCCGACCTCACCACTCCAAGGGGTTTGGCGCTGGATATCGCCTTACCCGAGGGCGGACCATTCAATTTGGTGATGATCAATAGCCCCAAATTTCCCGTCGCCACTCCCACCGAGTTTGTCCAGATGCTGGAAAAGGTGGCGGCACAGCGCCAGGCCGCCAGTGAAGCTCCAGAGGTTGATAAGCCAGAAACCCCGACCATCAAACCCATTAGCTCAACGAGCTTCACCAGCGCCCCCTACTTTGCTGTCCATACGTTTTACTTTGCCACCGCCGATGGCAACCAACCCGCGCGGTGGGTTTTTGAGCCGACGGCGGGTCGAGAAAACATGGATGTCGAGGCCGCCCAAGCCCTAGACGATGCCAACAATTATCTGATCCCTGAATTGAAGGAGCGCATGGCGGCTGGACCCAGTCGCTGGGACATCTATTTGCAGTTGCCCGAGGCCGATGATGAGTTAAATAACGCCACCATTGCCTGGCCCGAGGAGCGAGAGCGCATCGCCGTTGGCCATTTGGTGTTAGACCGGGTTATCGAGCCCGGCAGTGCCGACGACTGTGCGAAAAAAATGTTCAATCCCCTGGCCTTACCGTCGGGCGTTACACCGGCCGATGATCCCATCCTCAAAGCCCGCCCCGGGGCCTACGGGGTTTCACTGTCCCGTCGATTGATGCCAGTGGCTCAGCAATAGGGCGCAATCTAGGATGCGCCCAGCTCCTGGGCGCGTCATAGGGCTTGCGACGGATCGCTCAAAGTGGCCGGGCACGCTGTGCTGGCGTTACTCTTCACCTACCTTAAAGATGCTATAACGACGCCTCCAGCACAACACCACCGAGAGGATCTGCCTGTGACCGATGTCATTCTTCACCACTATCCCCCCTCGCCGGTTTCGGAAAAAATTCGCGCCGGCTTTGGCCTCAAGGGGTTGACGTGGCGCTCTTGCGAACAAAACCGTCTGCCGGATCGGCCCGAACTCTTCGCCATGACCGGTGGTTATCGGCGCATCCCCGTCTTGCAAATCGGCGCCGATCTGTACTGTGACACCCAGTGCATCTTGCGCGAGCTGGAGTGCCGCTACCCCGAGCCAAGCTTTTTTCCCCACCACAGTGCCGGCTTGCCCTTTGCCCTATCCCGCTGGACCGATGGTCCCATGTTCGAGTTGGCCTTCCGGGTGGCCTTTGCCCCCATGGCCGACAAGCTACCCCCCGCCCTGGTGGCCGATCGCTCGCGGCTCTACATGGGACCCCACGGGGATCTCGCCCAAGAACTGGCCGATTTGCCCCACACCCTAGCCCAACTCCGGGCTATGCTCGGTTGGGTGGAAGAGCGCTTAGCCGCCGAGGATACCCCCCCCTTTCTCCTGGGGGCGTCCCCGGGGATGGCCGATTTGCTGGTGTGGTACTTGGTGTGGTTTGTCCGCGAGCGCTATGCTGAGGCCCAGGGGTTTTACAGCGAGTTTCCGGGGCTGTTGGCCTGGATAGAACGGATGACGGCCCTGGGTCACGGGCGTTCGACCCCCATCGCCCCGGGGGAAGCCTTGGCCTTGGCCAAAGACGCGGCGCCCAAGGCCCCATCCCACGCCGACCCCCGAGACCCCCAGGGGCTCGTGCCGGGACAAAAAGTAGCCATTACCCCTCTCACCGACAGCGGCGAAGCCCCTGTGACAGGGGTAACCCATGCCGTGGGGCGGGATGTCTTGGTGCTACTCCACGAGCACCCCGATTGTGGCCGCGTCGCGCTACATTTTCCCCGGGTGGGCTACCGGGTGACGCCCATGACCCCTTGACCCGCCCCTCCATGTCGTCTCTTAGACGGCGCCATCGCCCCCGCCCAACGGCGAAGGCTAGAGGCGATGCAGCGCCGCCCCCAACGTCGCAGCGCTATCCAGCACCGCCCGACGAGCCACAGCGACGGCGCCCCCCATGTTAAAGAAGCCGTGGATCATCCCCTCGTAGACTTTGAGGGTGATGTCGTTGCCCGCCCCTAGGAGAGCCTGGGCATAGGCCACGCCCTCGTCACGCAGGGGGTCAAAGCCCGCCACGATCACTCCCCCCGGTGGCAGGTGGGTTTTGTCCTTTGCCAACAAAGGCGCAAAGCGGGGATCGGCCCGATCCTCGGGACGGGATAAATAGTGGTCGTAGAACCAATCGATGGACTGGCGATTGAGGAGATAGCCCGTGGCAAAGGCTTTGTGGGAAGGGGTATCCTGGTGGGGAGAGGTGCCGGGATACACCAGCCATTGGTAGCCGATCTCAACGGTGCCCAGATCCCGGGCCCAATGAGTCGCCACTGCCGCCAAGGTGCCCCCGGCGCTGTCCCCGGCGATGCCGAGCTTCGCTCCATCGCCACCCCAGTTGGGCGCTTCCCGCACCACGGCCTGGATGGCGGTCCAGGTGTCCTCCACCGCCGCGGGAAACGGGTGCTCTGGGGCCAGGCGATAGTCCACCGCCACCACCACCACATTGGCCTCCAAGGCCAACACCCGACACAGGGCATCGCAGGTGGTAAGCCCCCCCACCACAAAGCCACCGCCGTGGAGCCATACTAATACCGGCAGTGGCCCATCACCATGGGGGGGACGAGGCCGATAGATGCGCCCCGGCACGGCCGGATGGTTCGCCACCGTCAACAGCACGTCTTCAACGTGTCCCACAGGCCTCGGCTCAAAATCCAAAATGGGCTGGGTCCGGGCGAACTGTTCCCGGGCGGCGGTGGGGGTGAGTTGCCATAGCTCGGGGTAGTTGGCGCGCTCGACCCGCAGGAGAACTTGGGCTACCTCGGGATCTAGGGAGGAAGGCGGAGCCAAATTCACGATGGGTCCTTGGGCGAAGTGCCTTTTGCCGAAGCTACCGCCTCGGGGGAAAGACCGGGACGGGGCATCTGAAACACCCGATCGACGACGGAATAGTCCTGGTAGCCCAAGCGGCAGATGGGCCGATGGCGCTCGATGGAGACCATGCCATCGATGATGAGGTCATCGCTGATGTGGATGCCCACCACTTGGCCAAACACCACGTTATTGGCGCCTCCCTCGGGGGATTGCAGCTGCAGCCGCTGGGTGAAGCGACATTCCAAGCTCACCTTGGCTTCGGCCACCCGGGGTGGCTTGACCAGTTGCGATGCCACCGGAGTCAGGCTCGCCAACGCCATTTCGTCGACGCCCCAGGGTAACGCCATTGCCGTGGCGTTCATGGCCTCGCGAACCTCAAAGTGGGGGATATTGACCACAAACTCCCCCATGGCTTCGGCGTTGACCAAGGTATCCTTGAGGCTGCCGTCGGCCTTGTAGCCGTTGGGGGCAAACATCACCTGGGGGGGGTTATCGGCCACGGCGTTGAAATAACTATAGGGGGCTAGGTTGACCCGGCCCTCGACATCCACCGTCGATACCCAGGCAATGGGGCGAGGCGCCACGAGGGCTTTAAAGGGGTTGTGCTTGAGCCCGTGGGGCTCGTCGGTGCGGTAGAACATGGACTTGACGTTCCTCGGGGCTTGGGTAGTGGCCACCAGCGGTGGAGCGTTGGATGCCGGGGCGTTGGGGTCACAACGCCGGGGAAGAGGGAGATTCCTCGGCAGTTGCAGACCAAAACTGGTAGCAACCTTTGCCTTTGGCCTTGGCGTTGTACATGGCATGGTCGGCCTTGGCCAGCAGTAAATCGGCGGTATCTCCGTGGGCGTCCTCGAATACCGCTATCCCCAAGGACACGCCGACGGTCACCTCTGTGGTATCCACGGGATAGGTGCTGTTGAGGGCTTTGAGTAGTTCCTCGGCCAACGGCAAGGGATCGGTTCCCCGTAACAGCAGGGCGAACTCGTCCCCGCCCAGGCGGGCGGCCACTG
Source organism: Candidatus Competibacterales bacterium (assembly GCA_050330975.1). Lineage (GTDB taxonomy): Bacteria > Pseudomonadota > Gammaproteobacteria > Competibacterales > Competibacteraceae > JBHJHK01. Next base: position 8,914 of record JBHJHK010000148.1, read on the forward strand.
TGGAGCCCTCGTGGAGGTCGGCGATGATCCCCTGGATGCGGTGGGCCACCTCGATGAGCAATTGGTCCCCCCGGTGGTGACCAAAGCGGTCGTTGACGGCCTTGAAACCATCGAGATCCAAGTAAATCACCGCCCCACCTCCACGGGAAGACGCCTGGGCCAGGGCTTGGCTCAGCAGTTGGCTAAAACGCCGTCGGTTGATAAGCCCCGTCAGGCTGTCGTGGTGGGCCAGGTAATTCAGGGCCCGTTCGCTCTCCTGGCGGGCTTGAATTTCCCGGTTGAACTGCCTTAGCACCTGATTGTAGAAGGTGGCGATGAGGCCGGCCTCGGTCTCCGGCTCCACGGCCACAGGCCTGGAAAAATTGCGACGCTGGGCCTGGGCTTCCATCTGAGCGATGAGCGTTAAAAGGGCGGTACTGGCGCCGTGTTCGGCGATATTGAGGCCCAGGCGTTCATCTTCTGGGCTGACCCTGAGGGAATAGAAGCGATGGAGGGTCCTCAACACCAAAAAGCTCACCCCAAAGGCAAACGCCCCCACCAAAACCACCCCCAGGAGTTGGACGGCGAATTGTTCAAAGCGGGATAACCCAGTGTTCCAGGCCCCCGCGGGGGCCAACAGGGCCAAGGCCAGGGTGCCCCAGATGCCGGCGAACAAGTGGGTGGGTACGGCACCCACGGCATCGTCGATCTGCCAGCGCTCCAACTGGCGCATCCCGGCGACGCACACCAAGCCGCCGATGGCGCCGATGAGGCTAGCGGTGAGGGGGGGCATCAGCGGCGCCGAAGCGGTGATGGTCACCAATCCCGCCAGACAGCCGTTCATGATGCGGTCCACCACCGGTCGGCCGTAGAGCCATTGGGCGCAAAAATAGGCCGCCAAGCCGCCACTGGTGCCAGCCAGGGCGGTATTGATAATAATGATGGGTATCTTGGCGCTGAGCCCCAAGGTGCTGCCGCCGTTAAAGCCAAACCAACCAAACCAAATGAGAAAAACCCCCAGTACCGCCAAGGGCAAGCTATGGCCCTCGATGGGGCGACCCCGGGGACCGAAACGCCCTTGGCGGGGGCCGATGATCAACAACGCCGCCAGCCCCACCCATCCCCCCACGGAGTGGACCACGGTGGCACCGGCGAAATCGATGAAGCCCAGATTGCCGAGGAGGCCCTGGGGCGTCCCCTGGACCAAACCATTCCACACCCAGTGACCGACGATGGGATAGATCAACCCGGCGATGAGGCCGGCGGTGATGAAATAGCCGGTAAAGCGCATCCGCTCCGCCACGGCTCCCGATAACAGCGTCGTCGCCGTGCCGCAAAAGGTCACTTGGAAAAAAAAGAACGCCATTTGTTTGGGATCGTCGACGGGTAAGCCGTTGTAGAAGGTGCCTACCCAACCCCCCAAGGTCGGGCCAAACATCAACCCAAACCCCACCGCGCCGTAGAGGGTGGCCGACAAACAGAAGTCCACCAGGTTTTTGATGGCCACGTTGATACTGTTCTTGGCCCGCACCAGGCCACTTTCCAAAGCCGTAAACCCGGCTTGCATCAACACCACCAAAAAGCCACAGCTCAACAGCCAGATGACGTCGGCGTCAATGGAATTCACAGAAATCTCGTCGATGGGGATGAGGGTTTGGCAATGGATAGACTGGGTGGGACCGGCGTTGGGGGGGGGGCGCCATGGAAGGCCGTCTCGAAAGGCATTTGGTTAACGTCATAGTATAACCATGCATCGCCACCGAGCGCCAGACTTTCGTCGTCAACGGCAACGAGAATGCCGCTTCTGCCCCTAGGGCGCCTTTAAAGCCGACGGCGGGTCATCCCCCACGCATTCGAGCAGATGTAGCCGGGGGGGCGTAACAAAAGACTTACGCCCCCCCAGTTTCGCTGTACTTGTGAAGAGCCCAATCCCATGCCGCCCTGACAGGACGGCTGAAGAGATTGGTGTTTTAAGGCATTGCAACCGGCAAAGCAACGGGAGTTCAGCCGCACTGCCGTGGTGCCCGGGCGGCCTATTTTGGGTTTAGTTTGGGGTGAGCTGGTAGATCTCGCCTTGATCCACGGCCGCGTACAAGCTGCCGTCAGGTCCTTGCACCACCGAGCGAAAGCGGCCGGCGGCCATGGGCAAGGACATCATGGTGACGTCATTGACGGACTTGCCATCTTCCGCAATGTCGATCACATCGATGCGCATTCCCATGGGGGTACCGCCAAAACCGATGCCCAAGACACCGACAACCAAACGACCGTCCCAGACCCCCCACTGCTCGCCGGTCAGAAACTCGGCAGAGGACGTGCCCTGGGAGAGACCGTTGTTGGTCCAAATCGGCAGCATGGCGTCGGGGTAGGTCTCGGTGTCCGTCATGGGCATGAAGGCCGCCCGCTCCTTCGGGTCCATCCCCTCCATCTGGTTTGGCATGTAGCCGCAATAGCCGTCGGGGCAGTCGCCACGGCCAGCCATGTTGGGGCGCGGATCCCAGCCGCCGTTGCCACCGGGCACCAGCACCGTGATCTCATCGGAGTGCCAAGGACCGTGCTCGGCCACAACCGGCTCGCCACTGCCCGGGCGGAAGGCGATGCCCTGGACGTTGCGGTGACCATAGCTGAAGATCCGCGGATCGAAGCCCTCGGGGGGGTTATTGCCCTCTGCCGGGTTGCCGTCTCGATCGATACGGAGCACCTTACCGCCGAGGAGGGTCGGGGATTGGGGCACTTCGCCGTTGTGGGTGTCGCCGGTGGTGAGATAAATGTTTCCGTCCGGTCCAAAGCGAACCCGCCCCCCGTTGTGGGCGCCAGGACCCCCGAAGGGATGGTCGGTGGCTTTTGGCTTGTAGGAGACGTCCTCGACGATGTCGGTGCGATCCGACACCGCGCTGAGATCGTTATTTACCGTCAGCCGCAGGAGGCGGTTGGTACCGGATTCGGTCTTGCTGGATGTCGAATAGACGTAGATGAAACGGTTCTCGGCAAAATCGGGATCGACGGCAACGCCCTGCATCCCCGCCTGACCTTCGCAGAACAGGTCGTCTTCGGTGCTCGCGTAGCCCTCTGAGTCCTTCATCCCCATCAGGGCGTTGACATCGCCAGAGGGATGCCGCACCGATAGGAGTTTGCACTTTTCAGTAATAAACATGGCGCCGTCGGGTAGGAAGGCCATGTCCCACGGGCTTTCCAACTCGGACAGTACCGTGGTGTGGCTGAGACTTGGGGCCTTGGCGTGGGCGTCTGCAGCGGCGGGGGCACTGTACAATACAGTAGATGCCATAATCCCACAGAGCGAACAAAGGATTCTGCTTTGTTTCACGATGACTCCTCCAATTGAGGTTTTTTGTCTAGCAAACCTTGAACTCAGAATATACAAACAATATAAACAACGCAAACAACACACTTCTTGTCGTATTTATTTTTAGCATCTTTAGTCGAGGAAAGCAATCACCACTGAACAGTGCGTTGAGTGGTAATGTCGGGGGTCGTTTCATCATCGGCAGCACCTTCACTTTCCGCTGTCTGGTCCCTTGACCCGGGGATGTGGAAAACTGGCGCAAATCGTCCTCAAGGACCGTCTGAAAAATTCATTGAGTCACTGGGGGTTGGGCGAAACCGACATCGAGCCGCCACCACTGGGCCACTCTAGCTGTTATGCTCTGCAAAATTCGAGCGATGGACGAACTCTTTTACTATTCAAAAATTCTCCGCCACATAGGCGGCAAGGTTGGCAATGTCATCGTCGGACAGATCGGAAACTAGTGACATCATCAAAGCGGAGTTGGGTCCAACTTTTTCCTTGGCGCGGTATTTTCTGAGACGATCGGAGATATAGTCTGCATCCCTACCCGCAATCGCCGGAAAACTTGCCATGCCTTTGCCGGCCCTGCCGTGGCAATTGACACAATTCACCAAGTATCTCTCTTTTCCGGCGACGGCATCTCCACCCTGGGCCACTACCAAACCTGGAGTGAGGACTAGGCCGAGGGTGAGCAACAGCGGCATCTTCATTATTTGATTTCCTCTCTATTCATTTTGCGCGTTATTGATCAATGCGCTGCAGGTCCCATCCGAGGTTGGCGGGTTTATTTGAGTTTTGTTCAATTCTTGCCTTCGATGGATGATAGTGTACGAGCTATGCGCCTGCAACACCAGTAGGCGGCATCCGCGTGACCATAACGCCAAAACCCATTTGGTTCATCGGCAGTCGCCCCGCGGCCCTCGTGCCCCCATGGGTATGGAGACCGGCGGCTCGTCTAAAGTAGACGGGTGCAACCTTGACATGATGATTTATAGAGTGATAGGAAAACCGTAGCGATCGAGCTTGCTCCAAAACTGCGACCAGCGAAGGTCACTCATCACTAACGCACGCAAGGTGATCACCCCATCGGCACCCGGTACCTTCCAACGCATCCCAGAGCGTCCCAAGCGCTGTTTGACCAAGGTTTTGCATGCCGCCTCGGTGACCCCAGAGCCAATGGGCCAGTGCTTTGCGTTGGCCTCGGCATAGGCCATCTGGTCAAGGTGGTTGGTG
>JBHJHK010000149.1:0-2575 GCA_050330975.1 Candidatus Competibacterales bacterium
CACGACACTGGCAAAGGCTAGCTGGCGGGTGTATTGCCGCGTTGCGGTCTGCTCAAACCAGGCTTTGAGGCGCGCCTCGCTGAAGGCGTGTTCGAAGAGGCTGCGAAGCAGCAATGCTGTGGGGGCTGTTTGGGCCAGTACGTTCAACAGGGTATCCATGGGTCAAGAGCCAGCTGGTGAGGGATCAGACTCCAGCATAGCGAAGCAGGCCTCGTTCCAGGAGGGGGGCAGATTCAACGAAAACTGGATGAACTTACACGTTTAAATCACTGGCCCGAAGGGAAGTTTTGGGGCTGGGGCTTACAAAATTGCACAACATATAGTTTATAGTTCCGTAGGAACGCTTGGGGAGTGGCCTCAAGTCTTAACAAAGCGGTTGAGTTGCTTAAACAAAATATCAACAAAAAAGTTCGTGAAGCTCTCTCAACAAAGCTAAGTCATTAATTCTTCGTTGAGCTATCAGGCGACCGGGAATTGCTGTAGGTTTTGTTGACAAATCTTGTGTTGGTTTAACAATTGCTCGCAAAGGTAGACTGCCAGGGCTTACTCACCAGTGGCCGACCCATAACTCCAGGGTTTGGCCCAAAAAAATCCCCTGGGCCAGCGGCCCAGGGGAGAAGCGGAGTTGTTCGCCATGAACAGCAACAGATTACCTTGGGTCTTTTGGGGGTGACAGGGACTTGTGGCTTGTGTGGTCCGTGCCGCCCTGTGCAAACCCTTTGGCGAGGGGCTTTCAAATTTACAAAGATTATTGCTAGATAGCCACCGCCCCCGGCTTGCCGGCTTCCACCGCAAAGGCCTTGAGGGTGGACACCCCGCTCTTGGGGTCGTTGACGTTGTCCACCGCCCGAAGCTCCACCCGGGCGCCCCCGGGGGTGAGCTCCATGAGGCCATAGCCCCGGTGGCGCCAGGCGTGGAACTTGACGTGGGGGTTGGCGGGAAGCAGGGCTTCACCCCAAGAGCCGCTGGCGGCGGTGACCGAGGTGGTGACAAACTCCGTGGCCACCGCCGGGGCTCGGGGGTCGTCGAAGTTCACCTTGAGGTCGGTGACCCAGAAGGAATGGACATCGCCCCCCAGGACGATGACGTTGTCGATGTTGCGCTCGGCGATGCCGGTCAACAGTCGCGCCCGGGTGGCGGCGTAGCCGTCCCAGCCGTCGGACCAGCGCCGATCCCCCACCATTTCCATCCCTCCCTGGCTCAGGGCGGCCATGAGGGTCTGTTGGGCGATGATCCGCCAGCGGCTGGGGCGGTTGAGCTGGCGCTGGAGCCACTCCTCCTGTTCGAGCCCGAGCATCGAGCGGGCCGGGTCGAGGCGTTGGTCGCAGTCGGTGATAATCTGACCGCCAAACCCGGGTCCAGGACAGGCCTGGTCGTCTCGGTACTGGCGGTTGTCCAGCACCATCAAATGAGCTAAATCGCCGAATTGGAGGTTGCTGTAGAGGTGCATATCCGCCCCCTGGGGGCGGGCGCTGAGGCGCAGCGGCATGTGTTCGTAGTAGGCCTGGTAGGCCGCCGCCCGCCGCCGGACAAAGGCTTCCCGCACCTCCGGGTTGTTCTCGTCGAAGAAGCCGGCGTAGTCGTTGTCCACCTCGTGGTCGTCCCAGGTGACCAGCCATGGATAGCGGGCGTGGGCGGCCTGGAGGTCTGGATCGGTCTTGTAGAGGGCGTGGTGGCTGCGGTACTGCTCCAGGGTGAAGGGCTCGGGGAGGTGAAACCGCACCCGCGGGCCCCAGGTGGATTCGTAGAGGTAATCCCCCACGTGGATCACCAAATCCAAATCGTCGGCCACCATGTGGCGGTAGGCGCCAAAATACCCCTGGCCGTAGTGGGCACAGCTGGCCCAGGCCAGGCGCATCTTCTCGGAGGGGGCACCCACCACGGGAAAGGTGCGCACCCGGCCCGTGGGACTCACCGCCTCGCCGGCGCTAAAGCGGTAGAAATACCCCCGGTCTGGCTCCAAACCGGTGACGTCCACGTGGACGGCAAAGCCCCGCCCCGGGTGGGCCAGCACCGCCCCCCTGCGCACCGGACTGGCGAATTCGGCATCGGCGGCCACCTCCCAGGTGACCCGCACCGGCCCCAGGCCCCCCATGCCCCCGTCGGGCGCCAGGGGGTTGGGGGCGAGCCGGGTCCAGAGGACAAAACCATCGGCCAAGGGGTCTCCAGAGGCGACGCCCAGTTTAAAGGGGTAGTCGACAAACGCTGGATCGGCCTCGCCGGCGCCAGCCGGCAAAGGGCGGGTGAGGGCGGCCAGGGCCATGAGACTCGCCTGCTGCAACCAGCGGCGCCGGGGGGGGGAGAAAAGGGCGTTCACAACGGACCTCCCGAGGTGGAGCTGCCAATGGGCGCGTCCCCCGCCTGGTTCTCGCCGAGGATGGCGACGTTGACGGCCAAGCGGTGGATCCGGGAGCGAGTATAGGGCAATTCGATCCGTTGCCAGGAGGGGGTTGGCGTCTGTAACCCAGCGTTTCCCCCCCGGGCGAGGAGCGCCCCTAGGGTGTCGGGGGGCTGATCCCGGCCATCCCCCCGCCATATCAGGACCAGCGTTTCCTCCCCCGGGGGGGCGGCGGGG
>JBHJHK010000150.1:0-2358 GCA_050330975.1 Candidatus Competibacterales bacterium
CCCCACCCCCCCCCCCCTCGCCCCCCCGGGGCCTCCTGCGCAAACCCGCGGGGGGCCCCCCGGCGGGGGCCCCCCGGGGGCTCACCCCCCCGGGCGAGGCGGGGTCGCTGCCCAGGGTCGCCGCTTCGCCGCGCCAGACGATCTTCCCCGCCCGCAACACCGCCAGCTGCTGGGCCAAGCGGATCGCCATGTCGAGGTCGTGGGTGAGGAACAGCGCCGCGCGCCCCCGCTGGAGGTGGAGGGCGTTGATGGAGCGGCAGATCTGTCCCTGGGCCTTGGGGTCGAGGCCGGCGAAGATATCGTCGCAGATCAACAGCTCGGGTCCCAACACCAAGGCCCGGGCCAGGGCCACCTGGCGGATCATCAGGGTCGACAACGCCGCCGGGCGCAGGTGTCTAAAGGGGGTCAAGTGGGCCACGGTGAGGATGAAGCGCAGGGTGCTGTCGACTTGAGGTGCGGGGAGGTTGGTGAGTTCGACCAACGGCAGGCGAATGTTGTCCTCCACGGTGAGGTCGGCGAACAGGGCGCCATTTTGGTGGACGGCGCCGATGCGCTGGCGCAGGTGGTGGATCTGGCGATTGGACAGCTGGGTCACGGATTGGTCGAACCAATAGAGTGTTCCTCCTTGGCTCTGTTCCAGGTACAAAAGCGCCCGGAACAAGGTGGACTTACCGCCGCCGCCGGGGGCCAGCACCGCCAGGCTCTCCCCGGGGGCCAGGGTCAGCGCCAGGCCATCTAGGACCCGGTGGCTGCCGTAGGCCACCACCAGGTCTTGGGCGCGCAGCACCGCCCGGGGGGCGGAATGGGGGGCGACCGCGGTCACAGCAGGGCCGTCCACAGGGCGTTGGCCACCAGCATCGCCCCCACGCCGCTCACCAGGGCGCTGGTGACGTTGCGCCCCACGGCTCTTGGCACCTTGTGGCGCACCAGGCCCTGGCTGGCCGCCAAGGCCGTGACCAGCACCCCAAAGGCGGCGCCCTTGGCGAGGGCTGTGGCCACCACCGAGGGGGTCAGGGCGTCCATCACTGCGGCGATGACCCACAGCGCCGGGATGGCCAGTTCGATATTGAGGTAGATCGCCAAAGTGGCGGCGGCGGCGGCGATCATCAGGGCCACCAGGACGGGGGTAGTGGCCAGGGCGCCCCAAATGGCCGGGGCGATCAACAGCCTCACGGGGCTCAACCCCATCCCCCGCAGGGCGTCCACTTCGCCGGCGGCGGTCATGGTGCTCAAATCGGCGGCCAACGCCGCGCCGCTGCGGGACGCCAGCAAAATGGCCCCCAACACCGGGGCCACCTGTTGGCTCAGCAGTTCGGTGGTGGTGCGGATCCAGTAGTCGAGCAACCCCACCTGGGGGACGATCACCTCTAGCTGGGCCCCCAAGACCAGGCCGATGGTGGTGCCAAACAGCACCGTTAGGGGCAGGGCGCCAAAGCCCATGGCGGCGACCCGGCGCGCCACGGCCACCACCGTCACTCGATGGCCGTCTTCCCCGGGGAGTAGGGCCATACTCAAACTGGCGGCGGTGAGGCCGGCGCTCTGGAGCAGCCGCACCCCCCCGTCCACCACTTGTCCCCCCAGCCAGGTGAGGCCGTGGCGGGCGGCGGTGAGGGGCATGGGTGGAGCGCTCAAGGGGTCGTCACACCCCATCGCACAGCAGCAGGGTATCCAGGCACAAGAGTTCCAGGGCGGCGCGCACCCGGGGGCTTAGGCCCACCACCCCAAAGGCCTTACCGGCTCCTTGAGCCCGCTCGAGGATTTCCAGCAGGGTGGCGATCCCCGAGCTGTCCATGCTGGTTACCGCCGCGAGGTCCACCCACACGGCGGGGTGGGCCTGGAGGGCCTGGAGGAGGTGGCGGCGCAGCTGTTGGACGTTGGCGATGTCCACTTCCCCCTCGAAGGCCAACGTCACGCCTTGGGGGGTGGCGCTGGCGGTGTGGTGCAGCTCAGCCAAGGCGTTTTCTCAGGGTGATGACGTTGCCCCAGCCGTCGGGGCCGGGCGTGTGGACCACTTCGTCCATGGCGGCGTGGATCAACCGCAGCCCCAACCCCCCGGGTTTGGCGGGATCCCAGGGTCTGGGGCGAATGGTCTTTGGATCCACCGGGCGGGCGGCGTCGCGCACTTCCACCACTAGGACATCCCCTTGGCGCTCCAGGGTCAACGACAGCCAGCCGGGCAGTTCGTCGGGGCGGTAGGCGTGGCGGACAACGTTTTGCAGCACCTCGGCCACAGCCAGGGCGATGGTGTGACCCATGGCGGGCTCCAGGGCCCACTCCGCCAAATGTTGGTCGAGCCAACGCCGCGCTTCGCCGAGGGTATCCGCCGATACCGCCAGATGCAAGCAGGGCTTGTCGGGG
>JBHJHK010000151.1:0-5986 GCA_050330975.1 Candidatus Competibacterales bacterium
GGGTCGTCGGCGGGGGTGGGCGGAGCGGCCACCAGTGCCAGCTGTCGGTCGCGGGCAAACTGCTCTAGGGTGGGCCAAAGGGGTTTGGGGAGCCAGCCGGCGATGATCACTAGGCCTTCGTCTTCGCGGATTTGGCGCCGGGCCGACGCTTGGGCCGCCCGGTCCTCGGTTCGGGCTATCTGACGGGCCAACAGCCCCAGCCAGCGGGTGAGGGCGATGCGCTCGGCCGCGGCGTCCTCCAGGGCGATCTCCGCCTCCAGGAGCTGGCGCTTCAGTTGTTGGAGGGAGACGGCGCCGGTGTGGACCCGGGGCACTGGCAGGGCGTCCCCTGGGGGTTCCGTGGGGCTGATGACGGCGATGTAGCTAAACCGCGGATCCCGGTGGACCTCTTGCCAGGGCAAATCCAGGCTCGCCAGGCGGTGGCGCTGGTGGCCGGGCAGCTGGTAAAACCACAGCCGTCGCCCCCGCAACGCCGCCAAGGGCGGCAGCTCGAAGTGACCCCAGGGGCTCAAGTCGCGGATGCGCCGCACCAAGAAATCCCGGCGGTCCCCCAGGGTCCGCTGGCGTTGGCGGTTGGCCAGCACTTGCTCCACCACCGCTTCCAGGTCGAAGTCGGCGTCGGCGTCGGGGAGCGATCGGCGGTGCTGGGGGGCCGCCAGCAAATACTTGAGGGCCTGGTGGACCTGGTCTGGGGTCGCTTTGCCCGGGACTGCCGGCGCTTCCTCGCCGGTGGTTGTCCGGGGACCCAAGGGAATGAGGTGGAGGCAGCCCAGGGTCTGGAGGTCGTCGAGGAGGCGATCCCCTTCCCCTTCCAGGCCGCAGATCACCACCCGCACCAGTTCGACGATGGCCATCAGCGGTGCGCCCTGCTGCGGGTCTTGGCGAATTTGGCCCGCACCACGGCGGCCCGTTGGGCGTCTCCCAGGTGGATCTGGAGGCGGCGAATATGACCCCTGGTGCGGGGAATGAGGACTTTGTCGAACAAATTGACCCGCTGGGTGACGATCCGCACCGCCGCCTCTAACCGCTCCAGGCGCTGGCGTTCCAGGTCTTCTTGTACCCCTAGGGTGATGGCCTCGCGAAGGCGCGCCACCAAGGCGTCCACCCAGTGGGGGCGTGCCAGGTAGGCGTAGGGCGCGGCGGTCAATTCCACGTCCTCTAGGGTGGGCAACGACACACCCACCACGTTTTCCGTTCCCAGCGTCACGGTTTCAAGGGTCACTAAATGCTCCAAGTCCAGGCGCTTGTCGGCCACCATGGGCAGGTCCTCGGCGACCCTTTGGGTCACGGCGCGGCGGCGGGCCTGGGTGGTGGCGATGGCCCGCTTGACTTCGGCCCGGGCGGCCAACAGCTGCCGACGTTTGAGATCCAAGGCGGGGAGAAAGCGCTGGAAGGTGGCGAGGCGCCGCTGTTCCCGGGCCAAGGTGGCCTTGTTGAGGGTGAGGGCCACGCGCTAGGGGGGCTCAGCCCCGGAGGACTCGGCCTTGGCCGCCGTCGGCCAGTAGGTGTCGATGAGGGACTGGCGGATGAGCACCTGGTCGGGGCCAAAACAGTCGGCGAGGATGTGCCAACAGCGGTCCAGGGCGGTCTCCAGGGGCATGGCCACGTCCAAGGCCATGAGTTCGGCCTCAAAGCGCTCGCCAAAGGCCAGCAACTGGCGGTCGTAGGGCGAGAGGTCAAAGGCCATGGCCTGCTTTTGCAAGGCGTCCCGGGCCCCGGCGTAGAGGCGCACCATGGCGTTCATCACCTGGCCGTGGTCCTCCCGGGTCACCTGGCCGATGACGTGTTGTTTGAGGCGCGACAATGAGCCAAAGGGGTCGATTTTGCCGCCGTGGAGGTAGAACTGCCCCTCGGTGATGTAGCCGGTGTTGTCGGGCACTGGGTGGGTGACGTCGTTGCCGGGCATGGTGGTCACCGCCAACACCGTCACCGAGCCCCCCTGGGCGAAGTCGCAGGCCTTCTCGTAGCGCCGGGCCAGCTGGGAATAGAGGTCCCCGGTGTAGCCCCGGTTGGCGGGCACCTGGTCCATGGCCACGCCGATCTCCCGCAACGCGTCGGCAAAGGCGGTCATGTCGGTGAGGAGCACCAACACCCGTCGGCCCTCCTCCACGGCGAAGCGCTCCGCCACCGCCAAGGCCATATCCGGCACCAACAACCGCTCCGCCACCGGGTCGCTGGCCTGGTTGACAAACATCACCGTGCGGGCCAATACCCCAGCCTCTTCAAAGGCCTGCTGAAAAAAATAGACGTCGTCAAAGATCAACCCCACCCCGCCGAACACCACCACTTCGGCGTCGGCCTGGATGCCGATGCGGGCTAGCAAGGGGTTATAGGGCTCCCCCGCCGTGGCGAAGATGGGAATCTTTTGACTCTCCACCAAGCAGTTGAACAGGTCGATCATGGGTACGTCGGTGCGGATCATCTTCGAGGCCAGCACCCGGCGCACGGGATTGACGGTGGGACCTTGGAGGGGAATCTGGGGGTCGTGGTGGAGGTTTGGGCCGCCGTCGATGGCCCGACCCGTGCCGTTGAAAACCCGACCCAGGATATTGTTGGAGTAGGTCACTTCTAGGGGTCGACCGCTGAAGCGCACCGCCGCCCGGGTCGACAATCCCCGGGTGCCATTGAACACCTGGAGGGTGACTACCTCGCCGTCGAGGCCGATGACCTGGGCGGCCCGTGGGGCCTCGTCGAAGCCCTCCACAAAGGCCAGGTCACCAAACCGCCCCCGGGGAAGAGAATCACCTGGGGGTACCCGTACCCGAACGATATCACCGACGATGGCGAGGATCTGTTGATAGTGGACGAGCAACGGATCCATGGAGAGTCAAGTGAAGTGTGAGTGCCCGCCTTAAATGATAGCTGTTAACCGGAGACGAGCAAAGCATCCAAGACGGGGGGCGGGGGCGGGAGGCCCCAAATCAGTTCGGGGCCAGTTGAGGGGTTACCCCAGTAGCTTGGGGAAACGCGGCATCCAGGTGGGCCAAGGCATCCCGGAGGGGGATAGCTTGGTGAACGTGGTTGTGGATCCGGGCGCGCTCGATTTCGTCTTGCAGCACCTGGCGCAGGCACTCCACCCCCACGGGGTTGCTGAGGAGGCACTGCCCCAGTTCCAGGGCGGCGATGAGGGTGAGGTGCTCGTGGGCAGCGATGGCTTCGACGGTGATTTCATCGAGGTCGCACATGACCAGGCATTCTTCCAAGGTGACCATGATTTTATCCTCCTGCCATGGACCCCGTGTCAACGTTTGCTTGGGGAGCTAACTGAGGACACGGGTGTTGAGGTGGCTGTGAGATCCATGGCGATGGTTTAGTAGTTATATTAGTCCCTTTGGGGGACGGGAACTTTGATCTCGATCAATATCCAGGGTCCTGGGTCTTGTCGGGCGCGGTTTTTTGACCTTCGACGGCGGCGAGCATGGCCTCGGCAGTGGGCAGGGTGCCCGGGGACACCTGGGCTGCGGGGTCCCAGAGCCTCGCCCGAGCCAGAGCTCGCTGGCGCTGGAAGTACACCTGCTCCACGGAGATCACCACCACGCTGTGGGGGGGGACGGGGTCGGCCCACCGCGCCAGGAGGTGGTCGTCCTGGGCGATGACTCCGCGGCCCTTGACCCGCAGGGTCTCGCCGACCCCTGGTACCAGAAACAGCAGGGCCAGGCGGGGGTCGTCTAGGAGGTTGCCCAGGGTATCGAGGCGGTTGTTGCCGGTGCGGTCCGGGAGCAGCAGGGTCTTGGCGTCGTATACCTGGACAAAACCCGGGGTATCGCCCCGGGGTGAGCAGTCCAGCCCCCGGGGGCCCTGGGTGGCTACCACCACAAAGGGGGCGTGGGCGACAAAGGCCTGGTAGGGGGCGTTGAGGTGGTCGAGGACCTTCCCTTGGGCCTGGGGGATGGGAGCACCGTAGAGGGCCTTCAGTTGACCGGCGGTGGTGATGGGTCGGTCGACCGTCAAGCCTCTGGTCTCGGCCTTCGAACTGTGGTCAGCCATGGTCCTGGGGCGGGTGGGTCTGTAACCAGGCCAACACCTGGGCGGCGTCGGCGTCGGGGGGAAACACCGGGTAAAACACCGCCTCGATGCGGTCGTCACAGCCCACCAAGGTCAGGCGCCGGTAGAGGGTCAAACCGTCGACCCCGAAGGTGGGAAGCTCCAGACTGGTATGGAGGGTCAAGGTGGTGTCGCTCAGCAGCTCAAAGGGCAACTGGAGGCGCGCCTTGGCTTCTCGCTGATATTCGGTGGTCTGGGTGCTGAGGCCGTAGACCCGGGTGGCGAGGGCCTGGAAGTCTCGGTGGTGGTCCCGGTAGCTGCAGCTTTGGGGGGTGCACCCCCGGGCGCCGGGGATGGCGTTCCAACCGGTGGGGGAGGCCACCCCGGGCTGGCCGGTGCGGGGATAGACGTAGATCACCCAGCGCCCCGTGGCGGCGGCCAAATTCACCGTGGTGCCGTCGGTGGCCACCAACGCCGTGGTGGGCAATGACTTCCCCGACAAGTGGTCGGCGGCGCCGTCGTCCACGGGGACGGGGAGGTCGGAGGGCAATGGAGGGGTGTCCATGGTCGGTGGGGGCTCTTGGGCGGTGTTGCCGTTTAGTGTGCTACTGCGTCCCGGGTGGCGCAACTCAATTCGCAACCTGCAATTCACGATTGACCGCGACCTGCCATTGCACAAAATTACTTATACAAAATTTATCTAGACAGCTGGGTAATGATAGTGCTCAATTCGTTTTTTTAACAAAAACTTAATCTTAAAAAAGAGTTCCCTGGGCAAACTTTGGCTGCTGAGGATGTACAAAGCTTGCGAAGTCGCGTTATGGACTTCTCACCCATTTACCCCACGAGGAGGTTTTCGTCATGTCCATGCTCAAGCGCTTGTTGTCCGCCGTCGCCCTGGCCGCTGTATCCACTGTGTCTGTGGCCGACAACCACGCCGCCGCCGAGGCTGACATCGTCGACACCGCCGTCGCCGCTGGTTCCTTCAACACTCTCGTCACGGCCGTCCAAGCTGCCGGTTTGGTGGAAACCCTCAAGGGCGAAGGCCCCTTCACCGTTTTCGCCCCCACCGATGAGGCCTTCGCCAAGATTCCCGAAGCCGATCTCAACGCACTGCTCGAGGACAAAGAGGCCCTCACCAACGTTCTGACCTACCACGTGGTCGCTGGCAAGGTCATGGCCGCCGATGTGGTGGGCCTGGATGCTGCCACCACCGTCCAGGGCAGCGACATTGAAATCACCGTCGAGGGCGACACCGTCATGGTGGACAACGCCACCGTGGTCCAGACCGACATCGAAACCAGCAATGGCGTCATCCACGTCATCGACAGCGTCATCATGCCCTGAGATCGTTTCGGATCCAGGATCGTAGCTTGCCCTTTGCCGGTTAGTTCGATTTTGTAGATCAATTTGCCAATGCCAGTAAAGCGCCCGATGCCTTTAGGGATTGGGCGCTTTTGTATGGGGCTCGGGCAGCGAGCTGGCGCGGCGCTGCTGGCGCTTGAGGCGCCATTCCCGCTGGGCGATATACAAAGTGCTAGCGATGATTAACGCGGCCCCTGCCCAGGTGTTGAGGTCGGGAATTTCGGCGAATAGCCAATAAGCCCCCAGGGCCCCCAGCAAAATCCGCAGATATTGAAACGGTCCCACAAAGCTGGCCTCGCCGAGGGAAAAGCCGCGGATATCACAGTAGACCCGGGCGGTGGCGCACACCGCCACCACCACCAAGAGCACCATATCCACCAGCCCCGGGGGGCGCCACATCCAAAGCGCCAAGGGCATGCTGGCGAGGCTTGTGACCACCCCGAAGTAAAACATCAGCAGCGCCGGCGATTCGGTGGTGGACAACCGCTTGGTGATGATCAACGACAAGGCGTAGAGCAGCGCCGCCGTCAAGGCCGCCCCCATGGCGGGGTCTGGGGCGGTGGTGGGGTTTAAAAACACCACCGCCCCCGCAAACCCCACCACGGTGGCGCCCCGCCGCCGCCAGCCCACGCTTTAC
>JBHJHK010000152.1:0-6153 GCA_050330975.1 Candidatus Competibacterales bacterium
CTCCCCCCGGGGGCGGTCACTTCACACCCCTTTCCAAATTTCTTCACCACCCCTTTCAAAGGAGCCCATCTACCCTTGGCAGGCTGGGGACACCTTTCCCAACCACCCAGTCCCTTGCCCATGGCTCTTTATAGCTCGCCCATTGCCTTCCACCACATCGGCCGCCGGGGCCCAAGCCCTGGGACCGCGCCCCTGCTATTGACGGTCGCCGCCGCGGCGCTGTTGGGCTTTGAACCCTTGGTATGGCTGATCCACACCTGGTTAGACCCGGCCTACGCCTCCACGGGCTTCCCCGTGGCCTTGTTGACGGCGGGGCTGTTGGCCGCCAGCCTCCTGAGCGGCCCCCCCCGGGGCAGGCCGCGACCGTGGTGGGGTTGGCTGGCCCTGGCCGTGGCCCTCCGGGGCCTTGGCCAGGGCCTGGGGGTCAATACCCTGGCGGCCGGGACCTTGATCATCGACCTCTACGTCCTGGCCTTGGCCACCGGCGTCGACCGCCGCCCTTTAGCCCTGGCGCCGGGGTTTTTGGCCTTGTTGTTCGCCCTTTCCCTGCCCCTGGAACGGATCCTCCAGCGCCTGGTGGGCTTTGGCCTGCAGCAACTGGCCGCCGACGGGGCCTGTTGGTCCCTGGGTTGGTTTCTACCAGACCTCCATTGCCACGGGGTGATCATCGCCCTGGAGGGCCAGAACCTGGTGGTAGACCTGCCCTGCTCGGGCTCCCAGGCGTTGGTGATGCTCTTGGTCATCTTCGCCGTCCTGGGCGCCCGCCAGCGGCCGACCCTCCCCATGGCCGCCCTGGGACTGGCCATCGCCCTGGGGGCGGCTTGGGTGAGCAATGTGGTGCGGATCTGCGCCATTGCCCTGGCCCTGGCCTTCGACACAGGCCTAGACCCGTTGGCCGCGCCGTGGCACGACGTGCTGGGACTCGCCACCCTGTTGTTGGGCGCCGTGCCGTTGTGGCTGTGGGCCCGGCGGGTCGAGCCGGCTGTGCCCGTCTCACCGGTCCCACCCGTCCCATCCGTCCCGCCCGGGGCCCCCTTGCAACCCGGGCAACCCGATCCACAGACACCGTCGAGTCGCTGTACCGCCTTGTGGGGAAAACCCCTGGGGTTGCTGCTGGCGGCGTTGGGTATCGTTTTGCTATTGCCCACGCGACCGGTGGACGTGGCTCGTCCCGGGGTGCCGCCGGTGTTGCCCCACAGCCTCGCCGCCCTCCCCGGGGCGTTTTTGCCCCTGACGCCCTTGGAGCAGACCTATTTCACCCGCTACGGCGGGGCGGCGGCCCGGGCGGTCTACGGCCCCTTTGCCCTGATGGCGGTCCACACCCAAGCGCCTTTGCGCCACCTCCACGCCCCCGACGAGTGCCTGCGGGGCAGCGGCCACCGGGTGAGCTACCAGGGTCTCAGCCACGAGCCCTTGCCCAGCGCCGTCTACAAGACCACCGACCCCCAGGGTCGGACCTTTCGCATCGCCGTGACGTTTATCGCCGACGACGGCCGCACCGCCACCAGCGTCGCCGAGGCGGTGTGGCACTGGCTGGCCGAACCCACCGTGGGCTGGACGCAACTCCAGCGCATCAGCCCCTGGGAGACCGACCCCTACCTTCAAGCCCACCGCCGCGACTTTGAATGGGCCGTGGCCCGGGCCTTTGACCAAGCCCCCTACGCCCCGGGGTTGACGGACGCCGCGACGTCAACTCCAGCCTCAACCCCAGCCTCAGTCTCAACCCCGACCTCGATGGAGTACGACCTGTGACCCCCCCTGTGACTTCCCCTGTGATCCCCCCCGCCATACCGACCTTGGCCCCGACCGTGCGTCCTGGGGCCCGGCGGCTCCACCGCTCTATCTCCCGCAGCCCCGTCCAACGGGCCCGTCTTGCCATGGGTACCCGCCTTGCCATGGGCATTTGCCTGTACCTGGCCACGGTTGTGGCGGGCGCTGTCAACGGCCACGCCCATCCCCCCCCGGCGCCCGGCGCCGATGACGTGGGTGGGGGACGTCTAGAGGCCATGGTGGACAACCGTCCCGTGAGCCTGCCCCTCCTGGCCCCCGCCGTCGACGCCGACATTCAGGGGGATCTGGCGACGGTGACCGTCACCCAGCGCTTTGCCAACCCCCTGGCCCAGCCGGTCCACGCCCGTTATTTGTTTCCCCTCAACCGCCAGGCGGCGGTCTACGCCATGACCCTCACCGCCGGGGAGGAGCGCATCGTCGCCACCATCCAGAAAAAGGCCGAGGCCGAGGCCCAATTCGAGGCGGCGGTCCAAGGGGGCAAGAGCGCGGCCCTGTTGACCCAGCACCGCCCCAACGTCTTCACCCAACAGGTGGGCAACCTCATGCCCGGCATTCCCATCGAGGTCACCCTGCGCTACGTCCACCCCCTGCCCAAGGTGGACGGCCACTACCAGTGGGTGGTGCCCCTCGTGGTGGGTCCCCGCTACCACCCGGCCGTCGGCGGGGTGCTCCACGAGGGCCTGGGCGTCCCCGCCCCGGCCATCCCCCACGCCACGGCCGCGCCCCCCGGGGGTCTCGATGACCACGGAGCCGAGGCGATGCACCGGGAGACCCACGACGCGTCACCGCCCCCAGAACAGGCCCCGGGACGCTGGGTCCTCCAAGAGGTCGTTCCCCACCCGCCGGTGGTGGGTCTCACCAGCGATGAGCCGGTGGATTTACAACGGGTGCGCCTGACCGCCACCCTGGACGCCGGCCTTGCCATCGCCGATCTGGAGAGCCCCAGCCACGCCCTGGACGTCGAGGCCATCGACGATCGACGCCGGCGCATCACCCTGGCGGCCGGGGCGGTGGCCGACGACCGGGATTTTATTCTTCGCTACCGCCTCAGCGGCGACACCCCCCAGGTGGGCGCCGTGAGCCAGTGGGACCCCGCCCGGGCCGGTGGGGGATTCTTTAGCCTGTTGGTGGAACCCCCCGCCGCCCCGGGTCCCGAGGAGATCCAGCCCCGGGAAATCGTCTTGGTGGTGGACGGCTCCGGCTCCATGGCCGGGCGGCCCATGGCGGCCAGCAAGGCCCTGGGCAAAGCCCTCCTGGAGCGTTTGCGGCCCACGGACCACTTTCGCATCGTGCGCTTTAGCGACAGCGCCAGCGAGTTTTCGCCAGTCCCCTTGCCCGCCACGCCGGTCAACATCCGCCGGGGGCTTGGCTACCTCGCCGGCCTCCAGGGCCAGGGGGGGACGGAGATGACCGCCGGGCTGCGCCAGGCCCTGGACGTGCCCTACCCCGCCGACACCCTGCGGCTGGTGCTCATGCTCACCGACGGCTACATCGGCAACGAACAGGACATCTTGGCGTTGACCCAGGCCCATTTGGGGCGGGCACGGCTGTTTGCCTTTGGGGTGGGCCAAGGGGTCAACCGCTATTTGCTGGCGGAACTCGCCCGGGTCGGGCGGGGCTTCCACCGGGTGATGACCCTCGATGAACGCGACGAGGCGGTGGTCGTCGAGCTGGTGGAGCGCCTCCAGTCGCCGGTCCTCACCGATATCGACATCGACTGGGGGACGCTAACCCCCCTGGACGTCACCCCCGATCCCCTGCCGGATCTGTTCGCCGGCCAGTCGTTGCGCATCGTGGGTCGCTACGCCCAGCCCGGCACCTACCCCATCGTCCTCAAGGGTCAGGTGGGGCTGCGCCAGGCCCAGCTGCGGGCCTCGATCACCTTGGTCGGTCCCCCCGATGGTTCCCCCGATGGTTCCCCCGATGGTTCCCCCGATGGTTCCCCCGATGGTTCCCACGGTGCGGGGGAGTCCGACAGTCCAGGGGCGGGTGGCGACGCCGTGGCCCTCACCTGGGCCCGGGCGCGCATCGCCTATCATCAACATCAGCTGGCGACGCCCTACACCCGACACACAGCTGACACCGACGCTGCGGCCATCGAGGCGGCGGTGACCCAGTTGGGCTTGGACTTTGCCCTGGTGACCCCCTGGACGTCCTTTGTGGCCGTCACCGAACGGGTCTACAACCCCCATCCCGGGGAGACCACCTGGCGCTCGGTGCCTTTGTCCCAGGTCGATGGCGTCGAGGCCAGCGCCTACGGTCTCCCCCCCGGCGCCCAACCCACCCACATCGCCCTGGCCCCCGGGGGAGCGGGCACCTCGTTCACCGGCCACGGGGCCCCAGAACCGGCGGCGTGGCTAGCGCTATTGCTGCTGTTGGTGACCACGGCGTGGTGGTGGCAGCGGGGGGGCATGGTGGCCCAGCGCCCCATGGACAGGTGACAGACCCTTTCGTCTAGGGGTGGTGCCGCAAGCTGGGTGATGAGGTCCAGGCACGACGACGTGCGGGAAAGCTCATATCACCCGCCATGCGGCACCACCGAATCCCCATCAGCCGAAGCGGGGCTTCCGCTCCGCCGACAGGCCGACTCGGAGCGCGGCGGCCTTTCTTCTAACGATCCCGGACAGGTTCCCTCAATAGAACAACGCTTTGTCTTTCCTCTCGCCATTCCGTGTGATACAAAACCTAACACCATGGACTCTGAAGTGCGAGAATATATATCGATGCCCCGGACCCGATCTCAACGCGAGATAGCCCGCGATCTCCTCGCGACGCGGGGCATTATGCGACTTGCGGAACTCAGAGAAGCCGGTGTCACCGCCGCAACCGTTAGCCGCATGGAAAAGGACGGCGAGGTGATCCGGCTGGCGCGCGGACTCTATCAGCTTCCCGACGCAGAGCTCGATGCAAATCACAGCCTCGCCGAGGCGGCCAAACGTTTTCCTAAGGGCGTGATCTGCCTGGTCTCGGCGCTCGCTTTTCATGGGATCACGGATCAACTTCCGAAAAAGGTCTGGATGGCGATCGGCCGAAACGATTGGACGCCGAAGCCAAGCGACATGCCGATCCGCACACTGCGCTTCTCGGAGGATCTGCTTGCCGACGGCGTCGAGACTCATGTGATCGAAGGCGTATCAGTGAAGGTGTTCGATGCTGCAAAGACCATCGCCGACTGTTTCCGGCATCGTAGCAAGATCGGTCTCTCCGTAGCGCTTGAAGGCCTGCAGGAAGCTCTGCGCCAACGCAAAGCCACGCCCGCAGAGATCGCGAGGGCTGCGGACACAGGTGGGGTCAGTACGGTGATCCGCCCTTATCTGGAGGCGCTGACCGCCAATGGCTAAGGAGATCACAAATCTCGGCGCCTCGGTGCGTGCCCGCCTCCTCAAGCTCTCCAAGGCGAACGGACAGAGCTTCGATCTGGTGCTTACGCGCTTCGCGCTGGAGCGCCTTCTGTACCGTCTCAGCCAGTCGCCGTATGCCGACCGGTTCGTGCTGAAAGGCGCTATGCTGATGATGAGCGGGTTCGACGATCCGCACCGTGGGACGCGCGATCTCGACCTGTTGGCCTTCGGCGATCCGAGCGAAAATGCGATGCTGGCGACATTCCGAGACATCATCACCCAGGATGTCGAAGACGGCGTCGTGTTTGATCCGGACACGCTACGCGTCGACCGCATTCGTGAAGAGCTCGACTATGGTGGTCTCCGATTACGCGCCATCGCCTCGATTGGCGGTGCCCGGATCAATCTGACAATCGATATCGGCTTTGGCGATGCGCTGGAACCTGGGGTGGAAGTCATCGACTATCCGGTAATTCTCGACCTTCCAGCGCCGAGGTTGCGCGCCTACGCGCGGGAGACGGTCATCGCCGAGAAATTCCAGGCGATGGTGGCCCTCGGCCGGGCGAATAGCCGGATGAAGGACTTTTACGATGTTTGGATTCTGAGCCGGTCTGTCAGCTTCGAGGACGATCGACTCGCCCGCGCGATCGCAGCGACGTTCGTGCGTCGAAAAACGGCAATCCCTTCAAAGTTGCCTGACGCGCTCACGCCGGCGTTCGCATCGGATGAACAGAAGCAGAGGCAGTGGGAAGCCTTAGTGGAGAATGTCGCATCGGCATCAGCTCCTCTTACACAGGTTGTCAGCGACCTTGCCGAGTTCTTGATGCCCCACGCTGAAATGGCGATCGACATTGGACGATAACACAGCTCAACAAGGCGCGAGAGAACGCTATTGAGGAGGGAAAACGAAGAGGAATGATACTGGATCAAGCAATAAGGTTTATATCGCTTATCTGAGGGGTTTCCAGGGAGAGAGGTGTATGCGCCCGTTATGAAGTCCACAGCAAAGGCTCATCAACAG
>JBHJHK010000153.1:0-12752 GCA_050330975.1 Candidatus Competibacterales bacterium
AAATCCACCACCGGGGCCAAATCAACACCCCACTGGCCAAGGACGAATGGCAACGGGCTTTTGAGGCCGCCCAACGGGGCGAGATACCCCAAAGACTCTGGACCGAGCTCTACTTCCAGACCGCCCACGACCAGAGCGTCGCCCCCCCGGGCGTACACACCATGAGCGTCTTCGCCCAGTACGCCCCCTATCACTTGGCCAGGGGGGACTGGGATTCGCGCCGCCGGGAAATCGGCTGGCACGCCGTGGACGCCATCGCCCACCACTGTAGCAATCTCCCCGACGCTGTCCTCGACCTAGAGGTCAAGGGCCCCCCGGACATCGAAGCCCACCTGGGTCTCAGGGGCGGACATATCTTCCAAGGGTCGTGTATGCCAGATCACATGTGGGACCGACGCTTGCCCTACCGCACCCCCATGGCGGGGGTCTATCTGTGTGGCGCCTGCACCCATCCCGGGGGTAGCGTCATCGCCGTCAACGGCCGCAACGCGGCGCTGACGGTGTTGGCCGACCCCCATGGGCGGGTCAGCGGCCGATCCCCCGGTACTCAAAACCCCGATTTTTGAGCTGCTGGGGGTTGTACTGGTTGCGGCCGTCGAAGATGACTGGGGTCTTCATCAACTTGGCCATGGCGTTGAAATCCGGATGGCGAAACTGTTTCCACTCGGTGACCAACACCAGGGCGTCGGCCTCTTGGAGGACCTGGTATTGGTGATCCCCGAGCTTTAATTGGCCGCTGTCGAACCACGGGGCGGGAAACATGCCCCGCGCCACTTCCATGGACGCGGGGTCGTAGGCCCACACCTCGGCCCCAGCCGCGATGAGGCCCTTGACCAACTCCAACGACGGGGCCTCCCGCATATCGTCGGTACCCGGCTTAAAGGCCAAGCCCCACAGGGCAAAGCGCCGGTGCCTTAGATCTTCGCCAAAGCGACCGGTGATCTTTTCCAACAGCCGGCGCTTTTGCTGCTGGTTGCGGGATTCCACCGCCTGGAGCACTTCTGGGTCCAGGTCCCGCTGCCGGGCCATGTGGATCAAGGCTTTGACGTCCTTGGGAAAGCACGAACCCCCATAGCCGCTACCGGGGTAGATAAAGGCATAGCCAATCCGGGTGTCTGAGCCTATCCCCAACCGAACATTCTCCACATCCACGGCGAGTTCTTCGCACAACCGGGCCATCTCGTTCATAAACGAGATCTTGGTGGCCAACATGGCGTTGGCGGCGTACTTGGTGAGTTCGGCGTCCCGCACCCCCATGAATAACACCCGCTGGTGACTGCGGTTAAAGGGGGCGTAGAGGGTCTGCATCGCATCCCGGGCCTTGGGACAATCGGTGCCGACGATGATCCGGTCGGGGCGCATAAAGTCCTCCACCGCCGCCCCCTCCTTGAGAAACTCGGGGTTGGACACCGTGGTGAAGTCCACCTCGACGCCGCGCCGGGTCAGCTCCTGTTGGATGGTCTGGCTCACCCGCTCCGCCGTGCCCACCGGCACGGTGGATTTGTTGGCGATGATCGCCGGATGGTTCAAATGGCGGCCGATCTCCCGGGCCACGGCCAACACATGGCTCAAATCCGCCGAGCCATCTTCGTCGGGGGGGGTGCCCACGGCGATGAACAGTATCTCCACCTCTGCCTTTGCCAACACCGCCGACAGAGAGGAGGAAAACGTCAGCCGTCCCGCCCGGTGATTGGCGTTGACAATGGCCTCCAGGCCGGGCTCGTAGATGGGAATGACCCCCTGCTCCAGGGCGTCGATCTTGTCGCGGTCCACGTCGATACAGACCACGGCGTTGCCCATTTCCGCAAAACAGGCGCCGGTGACCAGACCGACATAGCCAGTGCCCACGATGGCCAAGTTCATGTTCTTTCCCTCCCGGGAGGATCGTTGTTGTCCAGGGGCATCAATCTCCAGGGGGTGGGGGGTCCAAGGCCGCCAGGAGTTTTTGCTGCACCCCGTCAAAACCGCCGTTGCTCATGACCACCACGGCATCCCCCGGGCTCACCGACTCTGCCACCGCTGCCACTAGATCCGCCGTGGTGTTAAAAACCCGCCCCTCGACGCCGGGGGCCACCACCAAATCCGCCAACAGCCAGTCCAGGTTGGGGGGTTGGTAGAGGGCCACCCAGTCCGCCAGGGCCAAGGCCTCGGCCAAGGGACCCCGGAGGGTGCCCTGGCGCATGGTGTTGGAGCGGGGCTCCACCACGGCGATCAGCCGCCCCGCCACCGCGGGCCGCAGCCCCGCCAAGGTGGTGGCCACCGCCGTGGGGTGGTGGGCAAAATCGTCGTAGACCGCCACACCCCTCACCACCCCTTTGCGCTCCAAGCGGCGCTTGACCCCGGCGAATTCCCCCAAAGCCGCCACCCCGAGGTCGGGCGCCACCCCCACGTGGGCGGCGGCGGCCAGCGCCGCTAGGGCATTGGCGACGTTGTGGCGTCCCAACAAAGACCATTGCACCCGACCCACCACCGCGCCTCGGTGGACCACCGCAAAGGCCGAGGCATCGGCCGCCACCTCGGTAGCTCGCCAAACCCCATCGGCGCCAAACCCCTCCACGGGCGTCCAACAGCCCAGGGCCAATACCCGCGCAAGCTCGGGGTCAGCGGCGTTGACAATCAATCTTCCCGTGCTCGGCACCGTGCGCACCAAGTGGTGGAATTGGCGAACAATGGCCTCGAGGTCGGCAAAGATGTCGGCGTGGTCATACTCCAGATTGTTGAGGATCGCCGTTCGGGGGCGATAGTGGACAAACTTGGAGCGCTTGTCAAAAAAGGCGCTGTCGTTCTCGTCGGCCTCGACGACAAACACCTGCCCCGCCCCCAGTCGGGCCGAGACGGGAAAATTCCCCGGCACCCCACCGATGAGAAATCCAGGATCAAAGCCGGCTTTTTGCAAAATCCAAGCCACCATGGCCGTGGTGGTGGTCTTGCCGTGGGTGCCCGCCACGGCCACCACCCAGCGGGAGGCCAGGACGTGTTCGGCCAACCACTGGGGACCGGAGGTGTAGCGGCTACTGTGGTCGAGCAACCGTTCGACGATGGGCCGCCCCCGGGTCATGACGTTGCCCACCACGATGCAGTCGGCATCCAACGCCAAGTGGGCGGGGTCGTAGCCCTCCCGCACCTCGATGGCCTGCTCGGCCAGTTGAACGCTCATGGGGGGATAGAGGGCGGCGTCGCAGCCACTGACCCGGTAGCCCAGTTCCCGGGCCAACAGCGCCAAGCCCCCCATGAACGTACCGCCGATCCCCAAGAGGTGGACGTGCACCTTGGTATTCTCCCGTCAGACCGCCGCCAACACCAACTGCAAGGTGGCGGACAAGGCGAGGAACCAGCCAAAGGCGTAGAGGATACCCAGCCAGCGATCCACCGACAGGGCGTGGTGGAGAATGTGTCCGGTGACGGTGATGTCCCACACCACCAACAGCTTCCAGAGCAGGCTCGGCACAGAATCCCCCCGAGTACTGGGGTCCAGTTGTACAAGCCACAACGCCACGGGCAGCGCCACCAACCACAATATCGCTCCAGCGCCCGCCGAGGCCGTCAGGGTCTGGAGCCAGCGCTCGCGGCGACCAAACAGCGCCAGCACCCCGAGGATAAACCCCATGAGCAGCGCCACGCTGAACAATGCCTGGAGCGCGGCACTCAACCACGAATTGCCCAGCACCAGCAACACCACCAACGCCACGAAAACGTGGCCAGCGAGGGCTGCGTTCAGTAGGGACGCCGAGGGAGGGAGGTCTTGGGGTGCTTTGCGAAACAGACAAATGGCAAGAAACACGTCGAATAGGGCGTACATGGAGTGAGTCGGCGACGGTGGACGTTCAGTGGCGGGTGGTGGAATGGGCCGGTACGCCCTCGGAGCCGCTGAAGAGCTCTTCGACGTCGACCCCGTCGAAGGTGTAGCTCAAACCACAGAACTGGCAGGCCACGTCGACGCACTGCCGTTCGACGAGGATCTCTTGGATGGCGTGGCGCCCCAAGCCCCGCAACATGGCGGCGATGCGGGCCCGCGAGCAGCCGCACTGGAAGGTGACGGGCTGGGGATCGAAGACCCGCAGGTCGTCGCTGGCGGCGAGGGTTTGGAGCAGGGTTTGACGGGGGGCTGCAATGAGGTCGAGGGCGTCGAAGTCGGGCCGCCGAGCCTCGAAGTGGCGCCAGTCGGCAGCGGCGGCATCCGGCAAGCGCTGGAGCATGAGACCCACCGCCCGTTGGCCGTTGGCCGCCAACCAAAGGGCCGTGGGGAGCTGCTCGGAGCGGGCGAAGTAGCCCTCGAGGGCGTCGGTGAGCCTATCCCCCTCCAGGGGTACCAACCCCTGGTAGCGTTCTCCCCGGGCTTCGGGATCGAGGGTGAGGGTCAAAGTCCCTCCGCCACACAGGGTTTGCAACGAGCCGTTCCCCACTTCCTCGCGCCAGCGGGCCAAGCCCCGCAGGCCGCCGTCGTGGCGGTATTGGGCCAGCAGCAAACCCACGGGCCCAGACCCCTGGAGCTGCAGGGCGAGCTGCCCCTCGAACTTGAGGTTGGCACTCATCAACACCGTCGCCGCCATGGCCTGACCCAACAACTGACCCACGGCCTCGGGGTAAGTGCGGCGGCGCAGGGTCTCGGTCCAGGTGGTGTCGAGGCTGACCAGGCCCCCGCGCACGGCGCGGTGAGCGAAGACAAATCGCGTCAGGGTATCCCGGTCCTCCGGCATGGCACTCTCTCGGGTGGATCTTTGAGGGGGGGATTTGCCATCCCCCAGGGTAAAACCAGCGTAAGCAACTACGGCCTCGGACGCAACCGAGGGCGATGGCGTCTCCGCGGATACAGCCCCTTGGGGAGCTCGACTCGACGTCAAGCCTTTTGCACCACTAGCACCACGTGGTCGCCCCGGTCGCTGGCCTCCAACAGGCGATGGCCCACCTGGCGGGCGTAGGCGTCAAAGTCCCGCAAGGCCCCGGGGTCGGTGGCGACGACCCGCAACACCTGCCCCGACTCCAGGCGAGCTAAGGCCTTTTTGGCCTTGAGGAGAGGCAAGGGGCAGTGGAGCCCCGAGGCGTCGAGTTCGGCGGCGATGGGGGGGTGGGTAATGGTCATGGCACATTCCTCTCAAAGGCAACGCCAGAGAGATTCTGGGGACTTGCCCCGTGGTCTTTCGGATGAACTGTCGGCGAGGTAGGGGTATGATGACGTTTTAATGGCGCGGGTAAAAGTCCTGGCGCACCGCTTTTCCATCTTCGAGCTGCACCCAGATCACCATGTCGCTTCTATTCTCTCGGGCTGCCCGTGCCCCATTCGCCCTCGCCGTCCTGGGTTTGTCGTTGGTCGCAGGGAGCGCTGGACCCAGCGTTCGCGCCCAAGTGACCCTGCCCGAGATCGGCGATGCCTCGCGGCTTCACTTGAGCCGTCAAGAGGCCGTGCGCATCGGCCAGCGGGTCGAGCGCTTCTACCGCGACCAGGGCAGACTCCTCACCGACCCCCAATTGGACCGCTACCTGGATAACTTGGGGACGGCGCTGTTAGCCCACGCCGACCCCGTGGACCACGACTACCGGTTGTTTTGGGTCAAAAGTCCGGTGATCAATGCCTTTGCCGCCCCGGCGGGGTACATTGGCATCAACACCGGACTGCTGCTGGCCACCGACGACGAAGATCAACTCGCCGGCGTGCTGGCCCACGAAATCGCCCACGTCACCCAGCGCCACATCGCCCGGGCCATCGCCGACGCCCGGCGCATGACGTTGCCCACCATCGCCGCGTCCTTGGCCGGGGCGCTGCTCATAGCCGCCGACCCAAGCGCCGGCAGTGCCGTATTGGCCGGGGTCGGAGCGGCCAACGCCCAGCGGCGCATCAATTACACCCGCCAAAACGAGCGGGAAGCCGACCGCATCGGCGAGGAACTCATGGTGCGCGCTGGCTTTAAGGCCGAGGCCATGGGGGCCTTCTTCGCCAAACTCCAACGCCAGTCCCGGGGCAACCGAGACATCCCCGGCTACCTCCTCACCCACCCGCGC
Organism: Candidatus Competibacterales bacterium; assembly: GCA_050330975.1. Taxonomy (GTDB): domain Bacteria; phylum Pseudomonadota; class Gammaproteobacteria; order Competibacterales; family Competibacteraceae; genus JBHJHK01. The sequence goes on from JBHJHK010000153.1 coordinate 5,998, forward strand.
CCCGTCGAACGCATCGCCGACACTTGGCAACTCCGCCCCGGGGGGAGACCCCGCAACTCCCGGAATCCCTTGGACCACGCCCTGGCCAAGGCGAGGGCCCAAGTCCTCACCGAACCCGATAGCCAAGTTCTCCTGCGCCATTTCGCCGCCGGCCAAGGGGGCTCGTCCCCGGGGGATGACACCAGCGCCGGGTTGGCCAACCGCTACGGCTACGCCCTGACCCTAAAAGGCATGGGTCACTACCAACGGGCGACCACTGTCGTCGCCGAGTTGCGCCGCCTTTCCCCCAACACCTTGGCCTTTCGCATCGAAGAAGCGGAGCTGGCTTTGGCCGCCGGGCAAGAAGCCCGGGGCTTTCAATTGTTCCAGGACCACCGAGCCCTGTTTGGCGACGACTACGCCTTGGCGGTGCACTACGCCCAGGCCCTGGTCAACCACGGCCGCCCCGAGCGGGCCATGGCCGTGCTCCAGCCCCACTTGGACCGGGCCCAACGGGGCGACGCCGAACTCTATGCCCTCTACGCCCAGGCCGCCCGCCAAGGGGGAGATGCCGTGGCGACCCACGCCGCCCTGGCGGAATATCACTACCTGCTCGGCGATTATCGCCAAGCCATCAACCAGGCCCAGTACGGTCTGCGCACCCCGGCCATCACCCCCTTCCAGGCGGCGCGGCTGCGAGCCAGGCTGCGGGAACTGCAGGCCCTCGACCGCGCCGCGAAGTCGGGTTGATGGCCGTGGCGACCCCGCGGATCAGGGCCTCGGGGCTCGAAGATCAGCGCTTGTCGGATGAAGAGGTGTCGTCCTCTTGGTCGTGGCCGTTGTGGTACTGTTGGTAGAGCTGTTCGCTCATGTTGCGCCACAGGGCAAAGTTTTGCTCGGCCAATTCCGACATCATGGAAAAGGGATTTTTGCCCATGAAATCCCGCATTTGTTCGCGAAACAAATGCTGTTGATCCACAAAGGCCTGGAGGCTTTTTTCCAAATAGCTCCCCATCATGCCCTGGAGGGTATCGCCGTAGAAGCGAATGATGTGGGCCAAGACCTCGGTGGTGAAGATGGGCGCGCCGCGCTCTTCTTGCTCGCTGATGATCTGTAGGAGGATGCCGCGGGTGATATCGTCGCTGGAACGGGCGTCGATCACCCGAAACAACACCCGGTCTAGGACGAGCTGCTTGACATCTTCTAGGGTGATATAACTGCTGATGGCGGTATCATACAGTCGGCGGTTGGGGTATTTCTTGATGATCCGGGGTTCGCTCATGATGAGGTCATAAACCGCAATTCTCTTAATAACTTAGTGGCAGCATACCAGATAATGCCCCGACCAACCACGCTTTGAAAGAGCCGCCCCCGGGGGGGCGGCTGAGGTTCAACCCTTGGAGCCCAAACGCAAGCCCCCGTGGATGAAGTACACATCCCCCGCCAGGGCCTCGTTGCGGTAGAGCTCGGCCACCAAAGACGCCACCTCCTCGGGCTCGATGAGGCGGCCGATGGGCACATCGGCGATGATCTTATCCAGGGCATCCTGGTTCATGCCCTTGACCATGGGGGTACCCACGTAGCCGGGGGCCACGGCGACACAGCGGATCTTTTGCGATAGGCCCCGACGCATAAATTCGGCGGTGATGACCTTGGGCATCACCGACATGGCGGCCTTGGTAGAGGAATAGTTGATCTGTCCAGCGGTGCCCAAGGATCCGGTGGAGGATACCAGGCAGATCAGCCCGCCGCAGTTGTTGTTGACCATGCGCTCGCCGCACTCCCGCACCGTCAAAAATACCCCGGTGAGGTTGATGTCAATGACCTTTTGGAAGTCCGCCAGGGCCATTTTGCGCTTGATCTTACCGGTTTCCCGGTCTGGAGAAAGCATCATGCCGTCTTTGATGATGCCGGCGAAGGGGGCGACCAGGTTGATGGCGCCAAATTTGGCGATGGCGGCGTCGGCGAGCTTGCCGTTGTCCTCTTCGCTGGTGACGTTGCCGGGGCAGGTGGCGAGCTCGCTGTCATCCCCCCCCAACTCGCCGGCGGCCTTGTCCAAGGCCTCCTGGGAGATGTCCGACAGCATGACTTTGCCACCCTGGGCCAGCCAGTACTTGGCCAGGGCAAAGCCGATGCCGCCGGCGCCGCCGGTGACGACGGCCACTGCGTTTTCGATGTTCAGCATGGGTTGAGAACCTCCAGAGGGTTGGGGAACGGTTGGCGAGGGCGGGACGGGGATCCTGGGTATACTCGACAAGACCCGACGTCGATCCGCTAAAGATAAGCAATCCCAGCGGCGGTTGCCACCGCCTTCGGAATCATCGGTACCCCAGGCCGGGGTCGGTGCGACCGTCCTTGACCGGCGAAGCCCGCAGTTGAAAAATGGTCTTTGTTTAACCAAAATAATGACGTGTCACAAGCTTATCCACGGTTCGCCCTTTGTCATGGGTACCGTCATCTGACCTCGGGGCGTTTTGAGGATACTGCGCCCCTCACCCACCGCCAACGCGCGGGACTGCGCCGCCGCGGTTTGACGCCAATTGACACCACGGGAGTCACCGATGGAAGCCGCCGCAGAACTGCGCCGTGAAAACCGCTACTTTGAACTCAGGCAGCACGGCCTCGAGGACTATCGCACTACGGTCGCCGCCCTAGACCAACTCAAGCAGCAGCTGAGCCCCCACTCCCTCTATGAGACCCAGAGCCTCAGCCAGGCCTTCCAGCAGCTGCGGCGGGCGGGTACGGGGTTGCTGCGCCAAAACGCTCCCCTGCAGCTCTGGCCCCACCTGACCAGGGGCGCCTCCCGCCTGGAGGCCGAGCTGGTGCTGGCCGATGGCGACTTGGTGGATTACTTCGTCGAAGCGGACTGCGATCCCCACCGAGAAGACCTCCTGGGGGCTCGCAGTCTCTACGGCTTGCTGAACTACTATCAAGTGGGACCCTTAACCCTGCGTTCGGCCTTTGGCGACGGCGACCGGGCCAGGGGTTTGGTGAACGTCGCCCAGCCCTGTTATTGCCGGCACTTTCGCCTGATCAATACCCCCAATGCCGCCCTGCGCCAACTCATCGACCGAGCCCTGTGGGGGGGAGAGCGGTTGTGGCTCAAGTCCAACATGGTGGACTTGTACACCTCCATGGACCCCAAGCGCTACGACTTCCTCAGCGACGCGGGGCTGATCTTGATGCAAAGCGATGAGGAAGACCTCTTTGAGCTATTTGTGCCCCGCCCCGAACGGCAAATCCAGCGCCAACGGCAGCGCAATCAACTCCCCAAACTCGCCGCCGCCATCGCTCGCCGCCTGACCCGGGAACCCAGCCACGAATTGTTCCTAGAGGCCCAGCGGGGCTCCGAGGCGGAGCGCCAGGCCTTTGCCGCCCTGCAAAACCACCGCCGCAGCAACCCCGAACTCCTAGATCGCTACCTGCGGGACCAGGGCGTCAAGCTCTATTCCGCCAGAAGCGGCAATGGCCAAGAGGCGCTGCGGCTGGTAGCCGTGTCCCATTGGCGTCCCGAGGATCTCGCCCACACCCTGTCGGACGAGGATTTTCCCCCGGGTCTATTGAGTTTGGTGAATTTGGCGCGGCGCTTTGATCGCGACCTAGTCGTCCCCAATCGCCCCGAGTACTGCGCCTTTTTGAGCCGCCCCGAGGTCCAGTACTACTTGAACCAGCGGGGGATCTCCCTGACGTTGCCCCCCTTGTTGGGCAATGGCACCTTTCAACAACCAGTCTATCTGTACGTGGAACGGTTGGTGGATTCCACGGCTCCCGGCACAGCGCCAAAGGCCAACCCCCAACCCACTCCGGGGTCAAGACGCCCCCCCAAGCGGGCGTCTTGGCTGCAGCGTTGGTGGAAACGCGCCTAGGGGACAGGCCCTGGCGAAGCGGTTTCCACTTCGGGCAAAGTGGCGGCCAGCCAACCTCCCCCCAGGGCACCGCCGGACAACAGCAACACCACGCCAGCGACCCCGATGAGGGGCACTAGCAGCCCCAACAGGCCCCCGCCGAGCAATAACACCCCAATGGTGGTATTGCTCACCGCCACGTAGTCGGTGCGGCGGTTGCCGGCGGCCATATCCACCACATAGGTCTTGCGGCCCAGCAAGACGCCCGCCGCGGTGGCGCTCAGCCCCGCCAGACGTCCACGCCGAGTCTTGGGAACCGTCTTGCCAAGGACGTCCTTGTGGACCACGGAGCAAAGCCCCCGGGCGAGGCTGAACACCAGCAGCAGGCTCAAAATGCCGAGCCCCGCCGCGACTCCCGACGCCACCAGGGCCACCCCCCCATGGCGACGATGGCAAAACCCTGAACGATGCTGCCCAGCACCCACAGTCCCTTGCGCACTGGGCGACGGCGCACCATTTGGGCAAAGAACAACTGGGGGAGCAATGCCCCCGATTCTCGTATCGGTACCAGCCAAGCCACCAACCCTGGAGGCGCCTGGACCACCCCCATCAGCCAGGTCAGCACCGTTTTGGGATTGCTCAGTTCGTCGCCCCACTTGGAGGCGATATTGGCGAGGGTCAGGAGGAAGAAATTGGCCGGGACCACCCGGCAAGCCGCTTCGTCGATGTCGGTGCAGACCCGGGCGTCTTCATCGTCGACCAGGGATTCATAGAGGGGCGTCAGCGGGGCATTGATCCGCTCGATGGGGTCTTCTTGACTGGGGTGGGGCATGATGGCGATGGCGCGGGGAACGGCGGACGCGAGACTGGTCGCTGACCGGTGTGGGTGGAGGCCACGACGCCCATGGGACCCTGGAGGGCCGGCTGGACGCGATTGCGGCCACAGGCCTTGGCGGCGTAGAGGGCCTGGTCAGCGAGGGTCAGGGCCGCCTCTACGCCGACATCGCCCCCGTTGCACTCGGCAACGCCCACACTCAAGGTGAAGTAGAAGACCTCGGCACACCCCTCTGCCGCCACACTCCGTTGGGCAGCCATCTGACGCAGGCGTTCAGCCACGTCCACCGCCTCCTGGAGATGGGTATCCGGCAGGGCGACGGCGAACTCCTCGCCCCCCAGGCGGCCGATGATATCCCCCGGGCGCAGGGCCTGGTGCAACAACTTGCCCAACACCCGCAGGGTTTGGTCTCCAGTGGCGTGGCCGTAGCGGTCGTTGATGTGCTTGAAATGATCGACATCGATCATCAACAGGCTCAAAGCCGTTCCCCGACGCCGGGACCGCTGCCACTCGCCGGTACTGCGCGAAAAGAACTCCCGGCGGTTGAGGGTGCCGGTCAGGGCATCGACGGTGGCCAGGGTCAAGAGCCTTTCTTCCAGGCGCTTTTGTCGCGTCACATCGCGGAAGAACCACACCCGCCCCCAGTGGTGGCCGTGGTGGTCCCACAGACCTTGGGAGTGACGCTCCAGAATCCGGCCATTCCGCAGGTGGAGCAGGGTGCCGGCTTCGACTTCGGTCGGATGGCCCTGGAGGTGGTTGGCATGGAACCGGGCCCGCTCGGCGTCCTGGAGTTTGTCGCACAGGACGTCGATCCACGCGGTATTGGGCTGGAAGGTGGGTCCCTCCTCCAAACCCCACAAGGTCACAAAGCGGCGATTCCATTGGCGGGGTCTGCCCTTGTGGTCCACGGTGAGGATGCCGTCGGGGGACAAGGCCTGTTGGGCGTGGAGCAGAGCGTTGCGATAGCGCAGTTGACGGGTGCGGCGCTCGGCGAGTTCCAAGAGCTGACGCTGCCGGGGGCCAAGCGCCGTCAAAGCAATTCCCCACAGGCAGCCGTTGATCAACAGCGCCAGGATCGCCAATTGGGTCCAAAAGTTAGAAGCGTGAAGGCCAAGACCCAGGCCCAGGGCTACGCCAGTTCCCAAAGTGGTCCCGATGAGGGGGCACAGCAAACCGCCATGACGGCGCAAAATGGCCAGAAAACCTCCCATAGGATCGCGCTCCTCAACAGACGGCCATCCCTGGTCGTTTCGGTACAGTGCGTTTGGCTAGTGTTTCGCGCTGGGAAGGGGGATTTAGGGGTTTTGACCCGAGCTCGTCCAACCGAGCTCGAGATTACGTAGTTGCCCCTATAGTTTTAGTTTGGCGAATACTGAACTAACACAACTAAAGGTGAATACTAGACGCTTATCAAACGGGTGCCAACAGTGCTTTACAATTCCCCCGTTGCCGGGGGAAGGGACTGAACTCAGGCCACTCGGGCCAGGGGGAGGGCCGTGGTTGGGTGACGGACCACTACCCCAGGGCGGGGCAGGGAGTTGAACTCACTGGCGCTGGCCAGGGTATAGGCCCCCATGAGGTGGCCCACCAGAAGGTCCCCCAAGGCCAGGTGCGGCAGTGGGATACCCTCGGCGAGGACGTCGACGCTGTCGCAAGTGGGACCCGCCAGTACACTGGGTTGCCAGTGGTCGCCCCGGGGCTGTTGGGGAACCACCGTCAACGGGTAGCGCACCCCATCGTAGAGCTGGCCGGAGAAGCTGCCGTAGACGCCGTCGTCCAGGTAGTACCACCACTGCCCCCCCCGACGGGCGCGGCCGACGACCCGGGTCAAAACCCGGGCCGCCGGAGCGGCGATGAAACGCCCCGGTTCCGCCCACAAACGGATCTGTTGAGCCTGTAGGGGTGCCGCCGCCCGGCGTATGGGGGCGCAGAAGGCCTCGATATCCCCGGAACGGCCAGTCGTGTAGTCCACGGGGAAGCCGGGCCGCCGATGCCCCGCGCGCGCGGCGGCGCCCCCCCGGCCCGCGCCGGGCGGGGGGCGGGGGGGGGCCAGGCGCGGGGCGGCCTCGGGGCCGGGGGACCGCCGGCGCCGGGGG
>JBHJHK010000154.1:0-11768 GCA_050330975.1 Candidatus Competibacterales bacterium
GGCGGCGTGGCAGGTGCGCCCGCCGCGGTTGGTGACGATGGCCGCCGCCCGCTTCATCACCGGTTCCCAGTCGGGGTCGGTCATATCGGCCACCAACACGTCCCCCGCCCGCACTCGGTCCATCTGGGCGGCGCTTTGGACCACGCGCACCGGGCCACTGCCGATGCGCTGGCCAATGCTGCGCCCCGAGGCCAATACCCGGCTGCGCTGGTTGAGCTGATAGCGCTGGATGCGCCGCTGATCGTTGCGGCTTTTGACCGTTTCGGGACGGGCTTGAACGATAAACAACTGGCCGCTTTCCCCGTCTTTGGCCCACTCGATATCCATGGGGCGGCCGTAGTGGTCCTCGATGGTCAACGCCTGGCGGGCCAGGGAAGAGACCTCCTCGTCGCTCAGGCAAAAGCGCTGGCGGTCGGCCTCGGCCACCTCCTCGGTTTTGACCCCGCTTCGGCTGGGGTCGTAGATCATCTTGATGGCTTTGGCCCCCAGATTGCGCCGCAAAATCGCCGGACGGTGGGCCCTGAGGGTGGGTTTGTGGACGTAGAACTCGTCGGGGTTGACCGACCCCTGGACTACGGTCTCCCCCAGGCCATAGGACGCCGTGATGAACACCGCGTCTCGATAACCCGATTCGGTGTCCAAGGTGAACACTACCCCACTGACGGCCAAGTCGCTGCGCACCATGCGCTGGACGCCGGCGGAGAGGGCCACGGCTTTGTGCTCAAAGCCGTGGTGAACTCGATAGGCGATGGCCCGGTCGTTGTACAACGAGGCGAACACTTCCTTGACCTTGGTCAGCACGTCGTCCCTGCCCCGGACGTTGAGAAAGGTCTCTTGTTGACCGGCAAAGGAGGCGTCGGGTAGGTCTTCGGCCGTGGCCGACGAGCGCACCGCCACGGCGACATCCGCGCCGTCGCCCAAGGCGCGGTAGCTGGCCTCGATGGCGGCGGCCAGGGGAGGCGGCAGGGGCGTCTCGACGCTCCGCTGGCGGATCGCGGCGCCCGTGCGCACCAGGGCCGCCACGTCGTCGACGTCCAACCGGCTGAGTTCGGCGTCGATGTAATCGGCCAGGCCGCTCTGGGCGAGGAAGTCCCGGTAGGCCTCGGCGGTGGTGGCAAAACCACCGGGAACAGCGACCCCAGCGCGGCTCAAATGGCTGATCATTTCTCCCAGGGATGCGTTTTTGCCCCCCACCTGGCCGATTGCGTCGAGGCCCAGGCTTTCAAACCCCAAGGTGTAAACTCGCAAAGTGGCTTCCCTTATCTGTGGTATTCGTCTGTGCCCAATGTACCCCAGGCCGTGGCCCTGGCCAACGGCATCCGTGTGATACCCTAATTCCCATAACCACGGGAGTGCCTGGGAGGCTCGTATGAATGTCAACAGCGCCCGCAACGTCAGTCGTTTGACCCAACAGACCCTGGCGTTGGTGTTGGCCGGCGGTCGGGGCCGCGCCCTGGGGTGCCTAACCCGCCAGCGCCCCGATGCCGCTTTGTACTTCGCCGGCAAATTTCGCCTGATCGACTTTCCCCTGTCCAACTGCGTCAACACCGACATCCGGCGCATTGGCGTCCTCACCCACTACCGGGCCCAGAGCCTGCTGCGCCACCTGTTCAAGGGCTGGAATTTCCTCGACGCCGACCGCGACGAGTTCATCGACGTGTTGCCCGCTTCTCACTTCGACGACGACCAAGGCTACCGCGGGACCGCCGATGCGGTGTACAAGAACCTCGACTATATCGCCAACCACAACCCAGAACTGGTGTTGATCCTCGCCGCCGATCACGTCTACAAGATGGACTACGGGCCCTTGTTGGCCCAACACGTGGAATGCAAGGCCGACCTCACCATCGCCTGTGTGGAGGTGGACTCCGCCCAGGCGGCGGGACGGCTGGGGGTCATGACCACCGACGGCACGGGAAGGGTCAGTGGCTTCGTGGAAAAGCCCGTCCCGGGGGATCCGGCCCTCAAGACCTCCAAGGTGTTGGCTTCCATGGGGATCTACGCCTTTAGCCGCGACTTTTTAGAAGCTGCGTTGGCCGTCGATGCCAGCGCGCCCCACTCCAGCCGGGACTTCGGCCGCGATGTGATTCCCCGAGCCATCGCCGGCGCCAAGGTATTCGCCTATCCCTTCCGGGATATTCGAGGTCATCAGCCCTACTGGCGAGACATCGGCAACGTCGACGCCTACTACCGGGCCAACATGGAGCTCACCGCAGTGACCCCAGAGCTCGACCTCTACGATCGGAACTGGCCCATCCTCACCCACCAACTGCAGCTCCCCCCGGCGCGGTTCATCGGCGACCAGCCCAACCAAATGGGTATGGCATCGGATTCTCTAGTGTCGGCGGGCTGCATTATCGACGGCGCCGAGGTACAGCATTCGTTGTTGTTCAGCAACGTCCGGGTCGCCCAGGAGGCTTTGGTGGAGGCGTCGGTGGTGTTGCCCGATGTGACCATCGGTCGGGGCTGCCGAATCCGCGGGGCGGTGGTGGAGCGGGGGGTGAGCTTGGCCGACCACACCGTGGTAGGGGAAGACCCCAATGCAGACAAAGAACGCTTTGAGGTAACGTCCAATGGCATAGTGCTGGTGTGTAACGGGCCATAGAGGAAACGCCAAAGTCGTTAAATATCGTCGACGGTTCATGACTTTGCCCCGGGCGTGTTGAAATCTTTCCCAGGCCTTACCACAATCGATTGAGGGGCAATGGATAATATCACAGGGTGTCGCCCACGGGCCTCTCTACGGGGCCATTGCTCCCATCCACTGCGCGGAGGTATGTTGATGAAGCACGACGACGCTGGGACCGTCAACCTCAAAACGTCCACCGATCACCGCGATCGTTGGGGGGGGTGGGAACGACGCCTGCTGGAGCGCACCTTGGCTGCCGCCGGCAATCCCCCCGTCGAAATGGTGCTGTGGAACGGCCAACGGGTGCACCCTCCCTTCCAAACCGAGGGATTATTTCGGATTCACCTCAAGGATCGCCTGGCGCTGTACCAGCTCTGTTTCCACCCCGAGCTCTATTTGGGCGAGCTCTACAGCAGTGAGCGGTTGATCATCGACGGCGACCTGACGGAGTTTATCAAGGCGCTTTTTTACCATCTTCCGCCCTTTCACCAGCGCACCTGGTGGCTGAAGCTCATGACCTATTTGTCGGTGCCCGGGCGCAATACCCTGAGGCGGGCCCGGCGCAATATCCACCACCACTACGACATCGGCAACGCCTTTTACCAGTTGTGGCTCGACAAAGACTTGGTCTACACCTGTGCCTACTACAAAGATCCAGGCCTCGACCTCGAGGTCGCCCAGCGGGCCAAGCTGGACCACGTGTGCCGCAAGCTGCGCCTCGCCCCCGGGGAAACGGTGGTGGAGGCGGGCTGTGGCTGGGGGGCTTTGGCCATCCACATGGCCAAGTACTACGGCGTCAAGGTGCGGGCCTACAACATTTCCCAGGAACAGCTGGCCTTCGCCCGCAACCGGGCGTCGGCGGAGGGTTTGACAGAGCGGGTGACCTTTGTCGAGGGAGACTATCGGGAGATCGACGGTACCTGCGATGCCTTTGTTTCGGTGGGGATGCTAGAACACGTGGGGCGGGCCCAATTCGACGACCTGGGCCAAGTGATCCATCGCTGTCTGCCCGCCAACGGCCGGGGGCTGATCCATTCCATCGGTCGCAATTACCCCGGTCCCATGAACGCCTGGACGGAGAAGCACATCTTCCCCGGTTCCTACCCCCCCACCTTGGCGGAAATGGCCAAGGTCTTTGCCCCCGGTCACTTCGCCATCCTAGACGTGGAGAACTTGCGCCTCCACTACGCCCGAACCCTGGAGCACTGGCTCGAGCGTTTTGAGGCCCACAAAGACCAAGTCCAGGATATGTTCGACGAAGCCTTCGTCCGCACCTGGCGGTTTTACCTGGCGGCCTCCACGGCGTCCTTCGCCGCGGGCGATCTTCAGCTCTACCAAGTGGTGTTCAACCGCAAGCGCAACAACGACATCCCCTGGAGCCGTGCCCACCTCTACACCTGAGTCGCCCACGCCGGAGTTTCTACACCGGAGTCGCTCCTCCCGGCTAGTCCCCAGGGGCCAGATCGGCGAGGAAGGCCGCCAGACCGTCAAATAGGGCCTCGGTGCTGTCGCGCACTACCCCATCGTGGCTGCCCCTCAAGGCGACTAGGGCCTTGGGCTGTGGGGCTAGGCTGTACAGGGCCTCTCCCATGGCCATGGGAATCAACTCGTCGTCGCGGCTGTGGAGGATGAGCACCGGCGCCTCTACCTTCTGGAGGTTTTCCGCCGTGGGGTAGCGGTGGCGGAGTAGCCGCTCCACGGGTAGCCAGGGGTAAAGACGCGTCGCCACCGCCGCGAGGCTGGTGAAACTGGAATCCAACACCAAGGCTTTGGGCGTCTTGGGGACGTGGCCTGCCAAGTGGGCGGCGACCGCACCCCCCAAGGAACGGCCGTAGACCACGATATCCCCGGGGGCGACCCGTTTATCTCGGGTGAGAAAGCGCCACGCCGCTGCGGCGTCCCGATAGAGGCCCGCCTCCGAGGGGCGACCCTGGCTTTGCCCGTAGCCCCGGTAGTCAAACAGCAACACCCCCAAACCCCGCCGGCGCCAGTGGTCGATGAACACCAACCGGTTGCCGATGTTGCCGGCGTTGCCGTGGCAAAACAACACCGTGGGCTGTTTTGGATCGGCTGGCAAGTACCAGCCGTGGAGGGTGACGCCATCCGCGGCGGTAAAGATCACAGAGTCGTAGGCGAGCCCCAGGGCGGCGGGAGTAGCCGTCACCTCGGGGTCGGGGAAATAGATCAAACGATCTTGAAAGGCATAGAGCCCCACGGCTGCAGCGCCGTAGCCCAGCGCGGCCACGGCCAGCGCCGTGTTTAGCCCCTTGATCAGACCCATGGGCGAGCTACCAGCAGCTGACGCCGTGGTCCAGGGGGGGGAGCCCCAGGTGACGGGCGACGGTTTGGCCCACGTCGGCGTAGCTCCCCCGCCTGCCCAGATAGTGCGGAGCAACAGCTTGGCCAAACAGCAACACCGGCACTTGTTCCCGGGTGTGGTCGGTGCCGGGCCAGGTGGGGTCGGTGCCGTGGTCGGCGGTGATCACCACCAAATCACCGGGCAGGAGCAAGGCCTCTAGCTCCGGCCAGCGGGCGTCAAAGGCCTCTAGGGCGGTGGCGTAGCCCGCCACGTCCCGGCGGTGGCCGTAGAGGCTGTCAAAGTCGATGAAATTGGTGAATACCAACCCCTTGTCCAAGTGGGCGACGGCCTCCAAGGTGGCGTCGAACAGGGCCCGGTTGCCGTCGGCCCGAAGGACGCGGGAGACGCTGCGCTGGGCGTAGATATCTCCCACTTTGCCCACGGCCACCACCTCGCCCCCCCCTTCCACCACCCGGTCCAACAGGGTGGGGTAGGGGGGGGGAATGGCGTAGGCCCGGCGGCGGGGGGTGCGGCGTAATTCGCCGGCCCTTCGACCCACAAAGGGCCGTGCTATTACCCGTCCCACCCGGAGGTCATTCACCAACTCCCGAGCCAGGGCACACAAATCGTAGAGGCGCTCGAGGCCAAACACCGCCGGATCTTCGTGGGCGGCGATCTGGAACACGCTGTCCACCGAGGTGTAGACGATGGGGGCCTTGGTCTGGAGGTGGGTCTCCCCCAAGCGCTCTAAAATGGCCGTCCCCGAGGCGTGGCAGTTGCCCAACCGCCCCGACACCTGGCCCCGTTGGATCAACGCCTCGGTCAGAGCGCTTGGGAAGCACGGACAGGTGGCGGGGAAAGTGGTGAAGGGGTTGATGACGGGTTGGCCGGCTAGCTCCCAATGACCGCTGGGGGTGTCTTTGCCGCAGCTCACCTCGACGGCGTGGCCATAGGCCCCCCGGGGCGGGCCGCGGTGCGCTAGGCCCGGGGGTATCGCCGCCGGGTCCCCGGCGGCGGCCGCGGCGGCCAGCCCCAATCCCCGGCGGCTCAAGTGGGGCAGGGCCAAGGGCCCCCGGCGCTGGCCGTCGGCCTCTCCCGCGCTGCAGGCGGCGGCGACGTGGCCCAGGGTATTGGCCCCGGCATCGCCAAAGGCGGCGGCGTCGGGGGCATGGCCAATGCCGACGGAATCCAACATCAAGACGATGGCGCGGGGAGCAGTCATGGGGCCTAGCTTGCCCTTTGGCCTCGGCCCTGGCAAGGGTGGTCCAGAGATCTTTGGGCCCTGGTTGCGGTCAATGGAACGGGGAGAGACGAGGCGGCCAACAAAGCCCACATCCAAAGCCGCCCAGCCGACGAATGCCATTGACAGGCCTTTGTCCATCGCCACTTTTGCCACAGGAGCTACCCCATGTCGCGGAGCCCATCTTTGCCGCGCCTCCTCACCGTCGCTGGGCTATTGTTGTTAGCCAGTCTCGCCCACGGGACCGAGACGGTGGAATTTCAAGTGTTCCTCGACGACAAGACGGTGGGAGACCACGTCTTTACCCTCGAGCCCCGGGGGGATGAATTGCAGGTGACGTCCCGCGCCCAGTTCGACGTCAAGCTGTTGGGCTTTACCGTCTATCGCTATCGCCACAGCGCCCAAGAACGCTGGCGGGGGGATTGCCTCACCCACCTCCAGGCCGAGACATCGGCCAACGGCGACGTCACGTCCGTCGAAGGGGCCTACAACTCCCAGGGCTTTGCCGTGCTCACCCGGGCCGAGGACGCCGCCGAGCGCCGGCGTCTGGGGGCTTGTGTGCGGAGCTTTGCCTACTGGGACTTGGCGCGCCTGCGCCGGGCCGAGCGACTCCTCAACCCCCAGACTGGGGAGTGGTGGGCGGTGAGGGTCGAAGCCCTAGATGGCTTTTCCAGCCCCGAACGTTTGGCCGCTGCCCGCGAGGAGGTCCGCTATCGCCTCACCACCCCCAACGGTGAGATCTACTTGGGTTACGACAGCCAAGGCCGCTGGCTGAGTTTGGAAACCCAATTGGACAACGGCCGCACCCTGCGCTACCAGCGCCGGGACCGCCTCGGGGTTTGAGGCCCGCCACCTTGGCCGAGGCGCCCTTGTCGACCATCGGCGTCATCGCCGATACCCACGGCCTACTGCGCCCCGAGGCCCTTGAGGCGTTGGCGGGGTGCGAATCCATCATCCATGCCGGGGATGTGGGTTCCGGCCCCATTCTCGCGACCCTGGGGCAACTGGCCCCGGTGGTGGCGGTGCGGGGCAACGTCGACCGCCAGGGGGCGGCCGCCGCTCTGCCCGCCACCGAGGTGGTGACCGTCCATCACCATCGGCACCCCTGGGATCTCTACGTCCTCCACATCCTCGGCGACCTGGACCTAGACCCGGTGGAGGCGGGGTTTGCCGCCGTGGTCTACGGCCATACCCACCGCCCGGCGGCTGAAGTGGAAGACGGCGTGTTGTATTTCAACCCCGGCAGCGCTGGCCCCCGCCGCTTTCAACTACCCATCACCGTGGGCAAACTCCACGTCACGGCCCATGGCCTGGAGAGCGAAATCATCGACTTGGGGTTGTAGGGCGCTCTCTAACGTGTAAAGCGTTTCCTGCAAATTTTTGCAAAACCCCACAAAGTATTACCCCTGGAATACTTCAGGGAATAATCGGTGTTGCTCGGGGGGCGACAATAACGTCGTGAAATGGAAATAGTCCCCGCGACGCCAGGAGGTCCGCTGAAGATCCCATGAACGCCCCAATCCCCCCGACGGTCAGCCCCGAACAGCTAAAGGCAGTGCGCGCCAGTCTCCAGCGCTGCCTCGCCCAGCCCCAGTTCATCGGGCGCTTTTACGAAAACTTCATGGCCTCTTCCCAAGAAATACGGGATAAGTTCCAGGGCGTCGACTTGAAGCGCCAGCAAGTGATGCTCAAGGCCTCATTGCACATCGTTTTGTTACTGTCCCAAGGCGGTAGCTTGGGGGACCAGAGTGCCGTGACCCACCTCATCGAACTCCACGATCGCCATCACCGGGATATTCGCCCTGGACTCTACGGCCTGTGGCTGGACGCCATGGTCAAAACCATCGCCGAGTTCGATGACCAATACAGCGCCGAACTCGACGACAACTGGCGCTTGGCCTTGGCGCCGGGCATCGCCCTGTTCCAGGCCCGCTACTGACCCCCGGCCAGCCGTGGTCCTCCCGTGGCGCTGTACCGAAAGACATACCGCGAATTCAGCGTTGAGGCTGGGCTGGCTCGGTTGACTCACCGCCGCGCCCGCTTTATTGTCCGTCTCGAGCCAAACCCCTCATTTGGGCGCTTCGCTACATGGTATTGGGTCGCGTTGGATTGGGTCGCGTTGGATAGCCGCCGTGATTGATGGTCTTCAAGGACATGCCGGATTGCTCTTGGTCGTCGGCGTTGTTGTGATCGTCAGCCCGGTGATCAAGCGGGGCTTTGAAGGGCGGCAATTGCCCCCTGCCATCGGCTACATTCTCCTGGGCCTGTTGCTGTCGTGGATCGACGCGGTGGCCGGCGCTTTGGCCTTGGATCGAGGCGTCGCCCTGGGGGTCCTCGCCGAGATCGGCGTCATTGTGCTGTTGTTCCGCGTCGGGCTCGAATGCAACCTGCCGGCACTCGTCGCCCAGCTCGGCAAAGCCACCGTCATTTGGATCGTCAACATGACCGTGGCGGCGGCCCTCGGCATGGCAACGGTCCTGGCGTTCACGGACTACGGCCTCATTCCGGCCCTGTTCACCGGGGCGGCCTTGAGTGCCACCAGCGTCGGGGTCTCCACCGTGGTCTGGCGGGACCTCGGCTTGTTGGAGACCCCCGCCGGTTCTCTGCTGGTCGATGTCGCCGAACTGGACGATATCTCGGCGGTTTTGCTCATTAGCCTCCTCTTTGCTCTAGTGCCCGCCATACAGGCGCCCGACCAAATCGGCCTCGCGGCGATGCTCGGTACCAAGGCGTTAGTCCTCCTTGTCACGACCGCGCTGTTCCTGGGGCTTTGCCTTTTCTTCTCTGTGCGGATCGAGCCCGTGGCCACGGCGTGGTTTACCAAACTCGACCCCGACACGGGGCCGATCCTGTGGGCGGCGGGTACCGCCATCTTCATCGCCGCCTGTGCCGAAGCCTCGGGGCTTTCCTTCGCCATCGGCGCCCTATTCGCCGGGCTCGCCTTTAGCCGCGATCCCCTCCACGAGACAATCGATCGGTCCTTCAACGATCTCTACGGCTTCTTCAGTCCGTTTTTCTTTGTGGGCATCGGCCTTTCGGTCGATCTGACGCAAATGGGCCCCGCCGTGGGGATCGGCGCCCTTCTGCTCGTCGCCGCCGTCCTGGGTAAGCTCGTCGGGGCCGGTGGACCCGCGGCACTGATGATGGGCCCCCGAGCAGGCGCGGCCATCGGCTTTAGCATGGTCCCCCGCGCGGAGATTGCCCTGATCGTCATGGGATACGGCCTCGGCCTCGGCGCTTGGGCCATGCCGCCATCCCTGTTCAACGCCATGGTGTTCGTCAGCCTCGCGACCTGCGTCATCGGGCCGTTGGCGGTGCGCGCCCTCTGGGGCGGCGCGCCGACGACCACCGGGGGGGGTGATGGCGATCCCGGCAAAGTCGCGGGTTTTTAGTCGTTGCGCAACAGCGGCCGCCGCCTTTGGATAACCTCGCTGTTGACGAGTTGCGCTTCAAAGGCGCGCGCCTTGGGAAGGATGCCGAGGATGGTCCCGGTGGTCTCCACTTCGGCTTCGTTCATGTCCTCGGGCCTTAGGGCTGCGACGACCTGCTGGATTTGTTCGACGCGTTCGAACTGTACCCGCTCACCCTCAAATTCTGCAGCGAACACGGCACGGTGATCGGCTAGCACCTGGGCAAATTCCAGGACTTTGGCCGCTGCGCGGGGGTGTATCTCGGCGACGAGATCGGACATGACCTCGTCGTCGTTGTGTGCAGCCCCGTGGATCAATGCGAGGGTCGTTTTGATGGCCGTGGCGTAGGGATCGGCCGTGCCGTCCTCGAGGTGCGACGGGGGTCAAAGCGCCCGTTGGACGATATCAGTCATTGCGCAGCAAAGGTGCCGCCTTTTGCCCCAAGGCCCGCCAGGTGCCCACCAGGCCCATGGATACGGTGATGACGCTGCACAACACGACCGTGGTGACCATTACCTCCGGCAACCAGGTCCAGGGCGCCTGCAACACCCACACCACCACGCAATAGGCCGCCAGGGTGCCCACCCCGGCGCTGATGGTGGCGGTGATGAGCCCCAGCAGGCCGTACTCCAGCAAGAAGATGCCCACCACCCTACGGCGGGTGGCCCCCAACACCTTGAGGACCACGCTGTCGTAGACCCTTTGGCGGTGGCCGGCGGCGATGGCCCCGGCCAGCACCAGGGTCCCCGCCACCAGGGTGATGGCGGCGACGCTCCTGATGGCGGCGCCGATGTCCCGGAGGATTTCGTTAACCGTCTCCAGGGCGTCTCGGACCCGAACCGCCGTGACGTTGGCAAAGCCCTGGGTCACAGTGCGCGCCACTGCCGCCTCGGCCTCCTCGGTGGCCTCCAGCGTGGCGAGGTAGCCGTGGGGGGCGTAGCGCAGGGGTTCTGGGGAGAACACCAGAGTGAAGTTGATCTGCATAGAGCGCCATTCCAGGGCGCGAATGTTGGCCACCGTGGCCTGGAGAGCCCGGCCCAAGACGTTGATGGTCATGGTGTCCCCTACCTGAAGGTCGAAGGCTCGGGCGACGTCCTCGTGGACCGACAAAAGCGGTGGCCCTCGATAGTCGGGCTCCCACCAACTGCCGGCGGTGATCTGGCCGTTGTCGGGGGGGGAGCTGGCGTAGCTCACCCCCCGGTCTCCTCGGATGAGCCAGCGGTACTCCGGATCCACCAGGGCGGCCTCGGCGTCTACCCCCCGCACCTGGAGGATTCGTCCCCGGAGGTAGGGCACGGTCTCCAAGGCCCCAGTGCCGGCGATGGCGGTGACCGCGTCGATAAAGGGATCCCGCTGGGCCGACTGGATGTCGACGAAGAAAAACGCCGGCGCTTTGGCGGGGATGTCATTTTGCACCTGGCGGGCCAGGTTGCCTTCGATGAGGGCGATGGTGGTGAGGACCGTCAACCCCAACCCCAAGGACAACACCACCTGAGGGGTGGGGGAGCCGGGGCGGTGGAGGTTGGCCAACGCCAACCGCAGTCCCGGCCGGCTTGCAACGCCGCCGTGGCTCAAGCGCCGGGCCAACCCCATCACCATCCGCGCCGCCCCTTGGAACACCGCCAAAGCGACTAGGGCGCCGGCGACAAACCACAGGGCAAAGCGGGGATTGTCGGCGCTCAACACTGCCAGGGTGGCCAGCAGTAGGCCGGCGAGGCCGATCATGGCGGCGTAGCGCCGGGGCAAGGTGGCGGCTATCCCCGTGATTTGGCTGCGGAACACCGCCGCCGCCGGTACCCCTTGGGTGCGGGCCAAGGGGCCGATGGCAAAGGTCAAGGCCGTGATGAGGCCAAAGGCCGCCGCCAGACCCAACGCCCCGGGGTAAAAGGCCAAGGGGAGGTCAAAGGGCAGCAGGTCGGCCAAAATCAGCGATGCCACCGGCGGCGCCACGGCCCCCACCACCAGTCCCAGGGCGATGCCCACCAGGCTCAGGGCCAGTACCTGGAGGAGGTAGACCTGGAACACCGTTTGGCTCGGGGCCCCCACGGCCTTGAGCATGGCGATGGTGCGCAGCTTGCCATCGAGATAGGCCCCCCCGGCGTTGCGGCGGCCGCCCCCCCCGCCGGGGGGGGGGGGGGGGCCGGGGCGGGGGGGGGGGCGGGGCGCGGCGGGGGGGGGGGGGGCGGGGGG
>JBHJHK010000155.1:0-15265 GCA_050330975.1 Candidatus Competibacterales bacterium
CCCCCAACTCCCCCCCCCCAGATCACCAGCCCCACTTCCTGCCGCACCAACACGGCGATCAACCCCACGGCCGCCCCCAGGGCCAAGGCCCCCACGTCCCCCATGAACACCTGGGCGGGGTAGGCGTTGAACCACAAAAAGCCCAAGCCTGCGCCGATCATGGCGCCACACACCACCGATACCTCCCCCACCCCCACCACGTAGGGAATTCCCAGGTAGTCGGCGAAGTTGACGTTGCCCGAGGCGTAGGCGAATACCCCGAGGCCCGCCGCCACCATCACCGTGGGCATGATGGCCAAGCCGTCGAGGCCGTCGGTGAGGTTGACGGCATTGCTGGAACCCACCACCACCAAATAGGTGAGGGGAATGAATAACCAACCCAGCTCCAAAGCCACATCTTTGAAGAGGGGCACGATGAGCTGGGTCTCCACCGGATCTTGGGCCGTGGCATAGAGGATGGTGGCCACCACCACCGCCACCGCCGACTGGCCGGCGTATTTGGCTTTGGCCGAAAGACCCTTGGCATCCCGCAGCACCAGCTTTTTGTAGTCGTCGAGCCAGCCGATGGCGCCAAAGGCCAAGGTGGTGAACAACAACAGCCACACGTGGCGGCTTTCGAGGTCTGCCCACAACAACGTGGTGGCGGCGATGGCCACGATGATCAGCGCGCCCCCCATGGTGGGGGTGCCGGCCTTGGAGAAATGGCTCTGGGGTCCGTCTCGGCGGATCTGTTGGCCGATCTGGTTGACGCTCAAGCGCCGGATCATCCACGGGCCCACCAGCAACGAGATAAACAGGGCCGTGAGCACCCCGAGGATGGTGCGAAAGGTCAAATACTGAAAGACGTTGAAGCCGCTTTCAAACTGCGTCAGCCATTCGCTGAGCCAAAGTAACATTACGCCACTCCCGGGTCCGTGGAGGGAGAATAACCATCGTCGTCGGCCACCAGGGCGGCCACCAGGCGCTCGAGACCCGCCGAACGGGAGCCCTTGAGCAAGATCGTCACCCCCGCGCCGCCGAGCGCCGCCCTCGCCTGGAGGCGGGCGCGGAGCTCGGTGGCCAGGGCCTGCAAGTCGGGCTCGTGGCATGCCCCCGCACCAAAGGCGTGGCCTGCCAGGTCTGCCAAGGGGCCGGTGGTAAACAGCGCCTCCACCCCCGCCTGGCGGGCGAGTTCGGCCACCTTGTGGTGATGGGCTCTGGCGTCGGCTCCCAGTTCTGCCATATCCCCCAGCACCAACCAGCGGGGGGCGGGACGACCCTTGAGAACTAGGAGCGCCGCCTGGAGGGAAGCGGGGTTGGCGTTGTAGGTGTCGTCGATCAAGGTGCTACCGGCGACGCCGCGGCGGGTGCGCAGCCGCCCCGCCACGGGCTCCAGCCCCTCCAAGCCCCGGACGACGTGGTCAAGGGTCGCCCCGGCGGCGAGGGCCGCGGCGGTGGCGGCCAGGGCGTTGGCCAGGTTGTGATGCCCGGCCAACGGCAGGCGACAGGTGACGGTGTGGCCCCCAAAGGCGATGGCGATGGCCCCTTGGGTTTCGTCGAGGAATCGCCCCGTCACCTGGGCCGGCCGTTGGATGCCGAAGTCGACGAGGACTTTCCCCGCCGCCCGACGGTGCCACCTCTCGGCAAAGGCGTCGTCGGCGTTGATCACCGCCACTCCCCCAGGTCCCAGGGCATCGTAGATTTCCCCCTTGGCCCTCGCCACCCCGTCCAAGCTGCCAAAGCCCTCCAGGTGGGCGGGGCCGGCGTTGGTGATCAAGGCTACTTGGGGTTCTGCCAGGGCCGCTGCGTAGGCGATCTCGCCGGCGTGGTTGGCTCCCATCTCCACCACCGCCCACTGGAGGTCCGGGGTGAGGGACAGCAGGGTCAAGGGTACGCCGATGTCGTTGTTGAGGTTGCCCCGGGTGGCCGACACCCGCCCCGCTGCGGCCAAAATCGCCGCCAGCATTTCCTTGGTGGTGGTCTTGCCGTTGCTGCCGGTGAGGGCCACTAGAGTGCCCCGGAAGTGGCGTTTGCGCCAGGCCTTGGCCAGTGACCCCAGGGCCCGCCGGGCGTCGCCGACCTTGACTTGGGGGATATCCACCGCCAGCCACCGCTCCACCACGGCGCCACAGGCACCCGCGGCGGCGGCGGCCGCGGCGAATTGGTGACCGTCGAACCGCTCCCCGGGGATGGCGACGAACAAAGCGCCCGGCGGTACCCGGCGGCTGTCGATGGTCACCTGGCCAAAGGAGTGGTCGCCGCCACGCACCTCGCCCCCCATGGCCTGGGCGGCCTCGGTCAACGACAGGGTGGGGCGATGGACACTCATCATCAACAGCGCCCCCCCAGCCAAGCGGACACCACGTCGCGGTCGCTAAAGGGCAGCCGCTGCAGCCCCTGCTGTTGTTCGGTCTCGTGGCCCTTGCCGGCCACCAGGACGATATCTCCAGGGCGGTCCCTCTCCAGGGCGTAGTGGATGGCCCGCCGACGGTCGAGGATCACCGCGGCCGCCTCGGGGCGCTGGAGGCCAGCGCGGATCTCGGCGGCGATGGCAGCGGGGTCTTCCCCCCGGGGGTTGTCGTTGGTGATCACTAAACCGTCGGCGAAGCGCTCCGCCGTGGCCCCCATGCGGGGGCGCTTGCCCCGATCGCGCTCCCCCCCGGCGCCAAACACGCACCACAGTCGCCGGGGGCGGTGGTGTCGCAATGCCTCCAAGGCCTGCCCCAAGGCGTGGGGGGTGTGGGCGTAGTCCACCACCGCCACCGGGGCCGCCTGTCCCCCGCCCCAGTGTTCCATGCGCCCCGGCACCGGCTTGAGGGCAGCCACCCGTTCCAACGCCTCGGGCCAAGGCGCACCCAAGGCCCCCAAGGCGCCCAACACCGCCAGGACATTGTAGGCGTTAAACCGCCCCCACAACGGCAACTGCAAGGTCCCCGTACCCCACGGCGCAACCACGTCCAGATGCAACCCCTGGGGCGTCGCCGCCACCCGGGAAGCCACCAGGGTCTCCCCCCCACCGGACCCCGGTTCTGGCGGGCACTGGAGGCCATAGCGAATCACCCGGGCCGCCGCGCGCTTCGCCCACTGGCTCCCCCAGGTGTCATCGCCGTTGAGGACCACAAACCCCGGGGCCAAATCCAAGAACAGTCGCCCCTTGGCGGCGGCGTAGTTGGCCAGGGTGCCGTGGTAGTCCAGGTGGTCCCGGGACACATGGGTCAACACCGCCCCGGCGAAGGTCAAGCCGTCCACCCGCCCTTGGTCCAGGGCGTGGGAAGACACCTCCATGGCCACGGCCCGGGCTCCGCCCCGGCGCAACCGGGCCAGGTGCTCCACCGTGGTCAAGGCATCGGGGGTGGTGTGGCTGGCGGGCTCTAAATGGCCCAAAGTACCGTAGCCCAAGGTGCCCAGCACCCCCGCCGGGGGAGCCTCAAAGGAGCCGGGGTAACTCAAGGCCTGGGCGAGGAAGTGGGTGCACGAAGTCTTACCGTCGGTGCCCGTCACCCCCACCAGGCTTAAGGCCCGGGAGGGAAAGTGGTAGAAGCGCTCGGCGATGGCGCAAAGCCGCCGCCCCAACTGGGCCACGGGAAAGGCGGGCAAGCCCTCGGGCAGGGGTGTAGACCAAGGCGGCTCAAAGGCCACAGCCACCGCCCCGGCCCGACGGGCCTCGGCGACAAAGGCCATGCCGTGGTGCTCTAGGCCTTTGACGGCGCAAAACAACGCACCGGGCACCACGCGGCGGCTGTCCGAGGCCAGGGCCGTCACCGCCAGGGGGGGTACGGGCCCCGGGGTAAGCCCCGCCAGGAGTTCTGGCAAAGCCATGGCGGCGGCGGGGGTCATGCCGTGGCCCGCGGTGGTCATGGCAACCCCACCACCCGCGGGGGTATCGCCAGGGCGTCGGGGGGGATGCGCAGGAGGCGCAACGCCTCGGTCATGAGTTCGCCGAATACCGGTGCCGCCGCCTCGCCGCCGTGGTAGCCCTGCCGCCGGGGTTCGTCGATCACCACCACCGCCGCCAACCGCGGTCGACTCGCCGGGGCAAAGCCGGCGAACAGCGCCCGGTAGCGGTCGACGTAGCGACCCCGGACCACCTTGTGGACGGTGCCGGTCTTCCCGGCCACCCGGTAGCCGGCCACGGCGGCCCGGCGCCCGGTGCCGTCGCGCCCCACGACATCCTCCAGCATGGCCCGCAACGCCACCGCCGCGGCGGCGGGGAGTATTTGTTCACCCCGGGGAACGGTTTCCCGTTTTAACACCGTCAAGGGCCGCTTGATGCCGTTGGCGGCCACCACCCCATAGGCTTGGACCAGTTGCAAGGCCGTGGCGGATAACCCATAGCCAAAGGCCCGGGTGGCGTATTCGAAATCTCCCCATCCCCGGTGGTGATCCAACGAGCCACTTTGTTGGCCGGGTAACTCCACCGCCGTGGGGGCGCCAAAGCCCAGGTCTTTTAGCAGCGTCCACAGTCGTTCTGGATCCAGCGACAGCGCCAGCTTGGTGATACCGACGTTGCTGGATTTGGCGATGATCTCCGCCAAAGAGAGATCGCCGTAGTCGCGCAAGTCCCGCACGGTGTTGCGCCCCACCCGCATCCAGCCGGGGCTGGTGTCCACGCGACTGGAAGCTCGCCACTGGCGATCCATGAGGGCGGCGATCACGGTGAAGGGCTTGATGGTGGAACCCGGCTCAAAGAGGTCGGTGACGGCGCGATTGCGCAGCAGCTCTGGCCGGCGTTGGCGACGGTCGTTGGGATTGCCCCCCGGCTGGTTGACCACCGCCAGCAACTCCCCGCTGTCGACGTCCAATACCACCGCCGTCCCCCCCACGGCGCGGTGGCGCTTCACCCCGGCCTTGAGGGCCCGGTAGGCGGCGTACTGGACTCGGCGGTCGATACTCAGCGCCAAGGGGGATCCCGCCCGGGGAGGCTCGACGTCCCCGGCGGACGCTACGGCCCGGCCCTTGCTGTCGATCACCAGCGGGCGGTGCCCCGCCTCGCCCTTGAGGTGGGCGTCGAAGCGATACTCCAACCCCTCTTGGCCGCGGTCGTCGATGTCGGTAAACCCCAGCAGGTGGGCGATGACCTCGCCGTCGGGGTAGTAACGGCGATACTCCCGGCGCAGGTAGACCCCGGGGAAATCCCGCTTTTCGATCCATTGGGCTCGGTCTAGGGGCAGGTGGCGCTTGAGGTAAATAAACCCCCCCAGCCGGGCGGCAGCGCCGCGGAGCCGCACCATAAACGGGTCGCGGGCCAGCCCCAAAAGATCGGCCAACAACCCCATGGCGGCGGGGTCGTCCTTCAGGGGGCGGGGGTCGGCCACCAGAGATCCCATGGGTGAACTCACCGCCAGGGGATGGCCCTGGCGATCGATGATCACCCCTCGGTGGGCGGGAATTGCCACCGAGCGCAGGTGGCGCAGCCGCCCCTGGCGGCGGTAGAAGTCGGCCTGCCACAGTTGCATCTGGGCGGCCCGCACCACCACGGCGGCCGCCGAAGCGCCCATCAACCCCAACAGCCAACGGCGCCGGGTGACGGGGGATAAAGTGAGGCGCTGGAGGCGTTTCATGGGGTCAAATAGACGATGCTATCGGGGGTGGGAGCCACCATACCCTTGGACCGAGCGTGGCGATGGACCACGGCTTCGGTGGCCAGGGTGCTGCGCTCTAGCAGCAAGAGCCGCCACTCGGCGTCGAGCTCCATGGCCCGATTTTGGAGCTCGGTGAGGGCTTGGAAGCGCTGGCGATTGTGGTGTACGCCCACCACCAAAGCCAAGCCCAGACCCAAGGCCGCCACCAGGAGCAAGGGGATGACCACAGGGCGCCTCATTGGGTTAGCCGCTCCGCCGCCCGCATGACGGCGCTGCGAGCCCGGGGGTTGGCCGCCACTTCGAGGGGAGTGGGCCGCCACTTGCCCAAGGCCTTGAGGCGCACCCCTTGGGGTGTACCCCGCACTGGTATCCCCCGGGGCAAGGTGGGCCCACGGCTCTCGGCTTGAATAAAGTGCTTCACCCGACGGTCCTCTAGGGAGTGGAAGGCGATGACCACCAGCCGTCCCCCCCCCACCAAACCCGCCACCGCCTTGGGCAAGGCGGCATCGAGGGCGTCGAGTTCGTCGTTGACGGCGATGCGCAGGGCTTGAAAACTGCGGGTGGCCGGGTGCTTGCCCGGCGCGCGGGTGGGCACGGCGGCCTCGATAACGGCCGCCAACTGGCCGGTGGTGGCCAGGGGGCCTCGGGCGCGGGCGGCGACGATGGCCCGGGCGATGCGGCGGTGGTAGCGCTCCTCGCCGAAGGTCTTCAACACCAAGGCCAGCTCGGTCTCGTCCACGGTGGTCAACCATTCGGCGGCACTCTGGCCCTGGGTGGGATCCATACGCATGTCTAAAGGTCCATCTCGGTGAAAGCTGAAGCCCCGACGGGCATCGTCTAATTGGGGGGATGAAACCCCTAAGTCCAGCAGCACACCGTCGATTCTGCCCCCACAGTGGTGAACTATGACTTCGTCGAGGTGCCTAAAGTTAGTTCTTATGAAAGCAAAACGCGAGTCCTCTGCGTATTGTGCGGCATGGGTTTCAGCGTCGGGATCGCAGTCCAAGGCGACGACGCGTCCCCGGGGCGATAAAGTCGCCAATAGCTCGCGGGTGTGCCCCCCCCGACCGAACGTCCCATCGAGGTAAACCCCGTCAAATCGGGTCACCAGGGTGGTCACGGCCTCGTGACCCATGACGGGCTGGTGTCGGTGTTCAGTCACGGTGCTTTGCAAGTCCCCATGGGGCTTCGGCGCCCCGTGGCCAACCCTCGGGTTCAGATCACTTCGAGCCTCGCAAGTCCCCATATGGCTTTAGCGCCCCCCACTGGGTGATCCGCCCCCCTCAAAATGAAAGCGTCTGTAATTCCGTCGGCAGCGCTCCTTCGCCTTCTTCCCACGTCGTCAACCACACCTCGCGCTGTTGCTGCCAGCGAAGTTCGTCCCAGAGTTCAAAGCGCTTCCCCTGCCCCATGAGTACCACCCGTCGATCCAAGTTGGCGTACTCGCGCAAAGACGAAGGTAACAACACCCGCCCCTGGGCGTCGACTTCACAATCCTCGGCGTGACCCAAAAGCAACCTTTGCAAACTGCGCGCCACGGGATTAGTGCTGGGCAGCGCCATGAGCTTTTGTTCGACCTCTTCCCACCAGGGCAAAGGATAAATCAATAGACATCGGTCTCGATCGATGGTGATCACCAGCTGCCCCTGGCTCAGCTGCGCGAGCTTGTCTCGGTAGCGAGTCGGCATCGTCAAACGCCCTTTGGCGTCCAGCGCTAGGGTACTTACACCGCGAAACACAATCCCTCGAGCCCCTTTTGAGCCGCTGGGGATCGGCGAGCTGAAAGTGGGATTTTGTTTCCCACTATTTCCCACTTCCCCCCACTTCGTTACACTATGTAACAGGGATCGGGTCCTGTCAAGGAAAGGTCAAATCTGATCAACTTCAATAAAATCATATAGATAAAAAAACACCCAACCGTCAGCAGCCGCTGCGGGGCGGTGGGGGAAAGTGGGAGATGGGGGCGAGAAAAGACCCTGCAGCGCCTCGTACTGGGGGCATGTACAGGGGTCGCTGGGGATCGTGAAACGGCTAAAGTGGGGGGTTAAAACAAAGTGGGGAGTTGGCCGATAAGCCGGGTTCTGTCGAAGGCAACCATTCCTCTGCGACGCCCGTCACCGGACGCCTGTAGCGACCTACCCGAGGGCCGTGCGGGCAACACGATGACACCCTCCTATTTGGTCTTGCTCCAGGTGGGGTTTACCCTGCCACGCCGGTTACCCGGTGCGCGGTGCGCTCTTACCGCACCTTTTCACCCTTGCCGACCCGCCGCTTCAGACCGGCAAGCGGACAGATTTAGGCGGTTTGTTTTCTGTGGCACTTTCCGTGGGCTCGCGCCCCCCAGGCGTTACCTGGCACCTTGCCCTGTGGAGCCCGGACTTTCCTCGACAC
The DNA here is from genome assembly GCA_050330975.1 of Candidatus Competibacterales bacterium. Classification (GTDB taxonomy): domain Bacteria; phylum Pseudomonadota; class Gammaproteobacteria; order Competibacterales; family Competibacteraceae; genus JBHJHK01. The sequence goes on from JBHJHK010000155.1 coordinate 7,953, forward strand.
CGATTAAAGCCAGCGCCGCGATTGCCTGGCCAACTCCCCGACACAAGTGTGCGCTCTTACACCGTGGCTTACAAGGGCAGCGGGCCTAAGCCTTTGTCCCAAGGGTTGGCCCGGTAACCGTGGCCTCTTTCCTCGGCGAATTCGACTGTCGTTTAGACACCAAACAACGCGTGGCCTTGCCGGCCAATCTCAAACGTCAGTTGCCCCCAGAGGCCGAGGGACGCCTGGTCATCAATCGCGGTTTTGAAAAACACTTGGTGCTCTATCCCTTTAACGTGTGGCAAGCCATTAGCGCCGAGATCAATCAACTCAACCTCTACCGCAAAAAAAACCGCGACTTCGTGAGGTATTTCTACCGGGGGGCCACCGAACTCAAACTCGATGGCCAAGGCCGGCTGTTGCTGCCCAAGCGCCTGCTGGATTACGCCGAGATCAAAGACGAAGTGGTTTTATTCGCCTATTACAACCGCATCGAAGTGTGGGCCAAGGCCCACTACGCCACCATGCTCGACGCCGCACCCGACGACTTTGCCGAGTTGGCCGAAGAAATCATGGGGGCGTTGCCCACCTCGGTATCCCTGGGAGCACCTAGGACTGGGGGGGACATGGCTGGAGATGGGGACGATGACGATGAGGGCACCGGCCGCGAGGGAGACGCCGACTAGCCGCGGGCCGACGGAGCTAGGGATCTTCGGCGGGGGGTTGTGCCCCCCGTTGGTCCAAGGCGGTCTGGTAGAGGGCATTTTTGGCCACCCCGGTGATACGCGCCGCCAACGCCGCGGCCCGTTTCACCGGCAACTCTTCGAGGAGCAGTGCCAACACCCGCTGGGCTGCGGGGGGTACGGCCGTGGGATCCGGCGGGGGTGCCCCTTGGATCAACAGCACAAATTCCCCGCGCCGGCGCTGGTCGTCGGCGGCAAGCCACCTCTCCAGCTCTTCCAGGGGAGCCGAGTGGATTTCTTCGTAGCGTTTGGTGAGTTCCCGCGCCACGGCCGCCGGCCGCTCGGCGCCAAAGGCGTCACGGGCGTCTTGCAGGGTGGCGGCTAGGCGCTGGCCGGCCTCGAAGAATACCAAGGTGCGCTCTTCTGCCGCCAGCGACCCGAGCCGCTCCCGCCGCGCCGTGGCCTTGGGGGGCAAAAAACCCTCGAAGGCAAACCGATCCACGGGAAGGCCCGAGGCCACCAAGGCCGCCAACAGGCTACTGGGGCCGGGGATGGGCACCACCTGCAACCCCGCTCCCCGGGCGGCCCGCACTAGGGGGAACCCGGGGTCGCTCAACAGCGGCGTACCGGCGTCGCTCACCACCGCCAGGTGCTTACCTCCGGCCAAATGGGCCAGCAGGGCGGGGAGGCGTTGGGTCTCGTTGTGCTCGTGGAGGGAAATCAGGGGCTTTTGGATATTGAGGTGGCGCAACAATGCCCCGCTGTGGCGGGTGTCCTCACAGGCGATGAGGTCGACGTCCCGGAGGACTTGGCGGGCGCGATCGCTCATGTCGGCCCGATTGCCGATGGGGGTCGCCACCAGGTATAAAATCCCAGGTCCCCTGGAGTCCCCCGTCATGGCTTCCCCACCTTCTCCTTCCTCCAGTTCCCGCGGCCTATCGCCCCGCCAAGTTCGCGGCCGTGCCGTGGAATGGGCTGCCTGTCAGCGGCTGACCCGGTGCGGTTTGCAGTTGCTGGAAGCCAACTATCGCTGTCCCTGGGGAGAGTTGGATCTGGTCATGAAAGACGGCGAGACTTGGGTTTTCGTCGAAGTCCGCAGCCGCAGGCGGAGCAGCTTCGCCAGCGCCGTGGAGAGCATCGACGAAGCCAAGCAGCGGCGGTTGGTGGCCACTGCCCAACACTACCTGGCGAGCCGAGGTATCGAGGAGCCCTGTCGCTTTGACGTGGTGGCCGTCGACTTGCCCCACAGTGGGCAAAATCCGGAGGACGGCCATTGGGTGTGGATCCGCGATGCCTTCCAAACCCCCTAGCCAAGGGCCGGGTCCGGGAGGGGAGGATTCACTTGACCACCCGCAGGGCGGGTTTTTTGCCCGACTCGGATCCGGCGGGGGGTGGATCGTCGTCGCCGCCACCGCCGTCGCTGCCCTCGACGTGGAGATCTTCACCGAAGGCCATTCCCTGGCCGTTCTCCGGGGCGTAGATGGCCAACACCGCCGCCGGTGGGATGCGGATGGAAAAGGGAATGCCACCGAAGCGGGCATTGAATTCAATGGCGTCGTTGCCGAGCTGCAGAGCGTCGATGGCCGCGGGTTTGAGATTGAGGATGATGCGGCCATCCTTGACGTGTTGGGATGGCACTTGGACCCCACCTACCTCCGCGTTGACTAGCAAGTAGGGCGTCATCTGGTTGTCGAGAATCCACTCGTACAAGGCGCGAATGAGGTAGGGTCGGTTAGAAGTCATCGGCGCTCCCAGCAGCTACCATTTAGTGGATATCGCGCCAGAATTCTCGCTTGAGAAAATAGAACACCACAGCGGCAAAGGCCAGGAAGGCCAAAACCCACACGCCTATGCTCTCGCGCTCCGCTCGGGCCGGCTCGGCGATGTAGGCCAAAAAGCCCACCAAGTCGGCCATGGCGGCGTCAAACTCAGGCCCGGTCATGGAGCCGGCCTGGATGATCTCAAAACCCTCGATGGTCTTTTCCTCGGGATGCTCGGGGTCTTGGTGGTAGATGGGCTTTTGCCAACCCTGGAGCTCCCACAACACGTGGGGCATGCTCACCCCCGGGTAGACGGCGTTGTCGGCCCCCAAGGGACGATCCTCGTCGAGGTAGAAGGTGCGCAGATAAGTGTAGAGATAATCCACGCCCTTGGAGCGGGCGATGAGGGTCAAGTCCGGAGGTGAGTTGCCAAACCACTGGATCCCATCCTCTTCGGTCATGGCATTGACCATGTGGGTCCCCAACTTGCTCTTCTCCAGCTGACCCTGGGCGTTGGTCTCGGTGGTGAAGATCAAGTTGTCCTGGACCTGGTCAGCAGTCAGGTTTAGATCGTCGGCCAGGCGGCTGTAGCGCTGGTACTCGGCCGAGTGACAACCCTGGCAGTAGTTGACGAACAACTTGGCGCCCCGCTGGAGGGAGGCGTTATTGTCCAAGTTGATGGGTGCCTCATCCAGGTGGAAGTCACCGCCGGCCCCTTGCCCCACCAGGGGCAAGGCGACCAAAGAGAGGGCGAGGAAATAGATGGGCCAACGGCTCATTTGGCGGCAATCCTCCCGTCGTCGACGGTTTGACCTGGAGGCGTCCAGCTGGCCTCGGTGCCTTGGGACACGTGGCCCTTGTAGGTCACGCGCTCTGGGGGTTGCTTAGTGGTTTCCATGCGGGTGTAGAAGGGCATGGCGAGGAAGAACCCAAAGTAGATCAAGGTGCAGACCTGGGCGATGAGGGTGCGGGTTTCGGTGGGAGGCAAGGCCCCCAGTACCCCGAGGATCAAAAACGCCACCACGAACAATCCCAGGGCCAAGCGGGACATCCAGCCCTTGTAGCGGATGGACTTCACCGGGCTGCGGTCGAGCCAGGGCAGGGCAAACAGGATCAACACCGCGCCACCCATGACCAAAACCCCGCCGAGCTTGTCGGGCACCGCCCGCAGCATGGCGTAGAAGGGGGTGAAATACCACACCGGGGCGATGTGCTCGGGGGTGGCCAAGGGGTTGGCGGGTTCAAAATTGGCGTGTTCTAGGAAGAAGCCCCCCATCTCCGGCATGTAAAACACCACCAAGCAGAAGAAGAACAAAAACACCATGATACCGGCCAGATCCTTCACCGTGTAGTAGGGGTGAAAGGGGATACCGTCCAGGGGAATGCCGCTCATATCGCGCTTGTCTTTGATTTCCACCCCATCGGGGTTGTTTGAACCCACGTGGTGGAGGGCGATGATGTGGGCGGCCACCAACCCCAACAACGCGATGGGCAGCGCCACCACATGGAGGGCGAAGAAGCGATTCAGGGTGGCGTCGGAGACCACGTAGTCACCGCGGATCCACAGGGCCAGTTCCTCGCCGACGAAGGGTATGGCGCTAAACAAAGAGATGATGACCTGGGCTCCCCAGTAGGACATCTGACCCCAGGGCAGCAAATAGCCGAAGAAGGATTCGGCCATGAGCACCAAGAAAATCATGGTACCCAAGATCCAGATGAGTTCCCGGGGCTTTTTGTAGGAGCCGTAGAGCATGGCCCGGAACATGTGGAGGTAGACGACGATGAAAAACGCCGAAGCCCCCGTGGAGTGGAGGTAGCGCAACAACCAACCCCATTCCACGTCGCGCATGATGTACTCCACCGAGGCAAAGGCCTCGGCCGCCGACGGCTTGTAGTTCATGGTCAACCAGATGCCAGTGAGGAGCTGGTTGACGAGCACCAATAGGGAAAACACCCCGAAGTAGTACCAGAAGTTGAAGTTCTTCGGCGCGTAGTAGCGGGTCAGGTGCTCCCGCATCATTTGGGTGAAGGGGAAGCGCTCGTCGACCCAACCGACGATCCCCTTTGTGCCTTGATCGTTCGCCATTTAAGTCACCTCTGAATCATCGCCCACGAGAATGCGGGTATCACTCAAATATTGGTAGGGGGGAATGACCATGTTGGTGGGGGCGGGAACACCCTGGTAGACCCGGCCGGCCAGGTCAAAGCGCGAACCGTGGCAAGGACAAAAGAACCCTCCTTTCCAGGCGGGACCCAAATCCGGAGGCGCTTGCTCGGGCCGGTAGCTCGGGGAACAGCCGAGGTGGGTACAGATCCCCACCATCACCAAGAGTTCCGGCTCCCGAGAGCGATGGGCGTTTTGGGCGTAGTCGGGCTGCTGGGGCACCTGGCTATCTGGGTCCCGCAACCGATCGTCGAGGGTGGCGAGGGCGTCGAGCATCTCCGGGGTGCGCCGCACCAACCACACCGGCTTGCCCCGCCACTCCACGATGAGGAGGGCGCCGGGCTCGAGCTGGCTGACGTCGACTTCCACCGGTGCCCCCGCCGCCTGGGCCCGCTCGCTAGGGGTCCACGAGGCCAAGAAAGGAACGGCGGCAAGGGCGACACCGGTGCCGCCGACTACGCCGGCCGCGGCGGTGATAAAGCGACGTCGTTCAGGGTTGGGAGCACTATCGGCCACGCTCATAGAATTCTCCTGGGGAAGTGCCGGCGGTCGTGGTGCCAGCGGCGTAGAACAAGGGAACGGCAAGTGGACAAGTCACCGGATAAAACCTTTACTTCAGCTGGTGCGAAAGTTTAGCAAATCTCAGCTAAACTTAGAATACTAAAGGAGAAATTATCTACCAAGCCCCTGACAGATACTCCAAAAACCCCAAAAACTTCAGAGCTTTTCACCCCACGGCCCGCCCCGCCACAGCCCGAGCCATCCCCGTCCGCAGGGCGGTGACGGCGGCGTGTTTGAGTTTGAGGGCGGCTTTGTTGGCAATGAGGCGGGCGCTGACATCGGCGATGGTGGCAAGGGGGGTGAGACCATTGGCGGCCAGGGTGCGGCCGGTGTCCACCACATCGACGATGCGGTCGGCCAACCCCACCAGCGGCGCCAATTCCATGGAGCCGTAGAGTTTGATGATCTCCACCTGTTCCCCCTGGCGGGCGAAGTGGTGACGGGTCGTGTTGACGTATTTGGTGGCCACTCGAAGCCGCCGCCCCCCCACGGGGGGAGGGTCCGACTCGCGGCCGGCCACCATGAGCCGACAGCGGGCGATCTCCAGGTCCAGGAGCTCAAACACCCCCTCGCCGCCGTGCTCCAACAAGACGTCTTTGCCGGCCACCCCCACGTCGGCGGCGCCGTATTGGACGTAGGTGGGGACGTCGGTGGGCCGCAGCAGCACCAGCCTGACATCCCCTCGGTTGGTGGCCAAAATCAGCTTGCGGCTCTTGTCGGGGTCTTCCAGGGGATGGAGATCCGCCGCCGCCAGTAGGGGCAGCGTCTCGTCGTAGATACGACCTTTGGAGAGGGCAATGGTCAGGGTCTTGGCCATGGCAACCTACCGGGGCGTGCGCTGGATATGGGCCCCCAACTGGGCCATCTTCTCTTCGATACACTCGTAACCGCGGTCGATGTGGTAGACCCGGTCGACGACGGTTTCCCCCTGGGCCACCAGGCCCGCCAGGATCAAACTCGCCGAAGCCCGCAGGTCGGTGGCCATGACCGGGGCACCGCTCAACTGAACCACGCCGTGGCTGATGGCGGTGTTGCCCTCTAGCTGGATGTGTGCCCCCATGCGTTGGAGTTCCAAAACGTGCATAAAGCGGTTTTCAAACACCGTTTCGGTGATGGTGCCCACCCCCTCGGCCACGGCGTTAAGGGCCACAAACTGGGCCTGCATATCCGTGGGAAAAGCGGGATAGGGGGCGGTTCGCAAAGACACCGCCCGGGGACGCCGCCCCTCCATATCCAAGGCGATCCAGTCCGCACCGGTGGTGACTGCGGCCCCGGCCTCGGTGAGCTTGTGCAACACCGCCTCGAGAAGTTCTGGACGGGTGCCCTTGATGCGCACCGACCCGCCAGTGATGGCCGCAGCCACCAAATAGGTACCGGTCTCGATGCGGTCGGGCAACACCCGATGGCGGGTTCCCCCGAGACCCTCGACCCCGTGGATCACCACCGTCCCCGTCCCCGCCCCCTCGATGCGCGCCCCCATGGCGTTGAGGCAGTGGGCCAAATCCACCACCTCCGGCTCCCGGGCGGCGTTTTCGATCACCGTGGTCCCGCGGGCCAAGGTGGCGGCCATCATCAGATTTTCCGTACCGGTGACGGTGACGGTATCCAAGACGATATGGGCGCCCACCAGGCGCTTGGCGCTGGCGCGGATGTAGCCCTGGACCACCTCGATCTCGGCCCCCATGGCGGCGAGGCCCTGGAGGTGGAGGTTCACCGGCCGAGCGCCAATGGCACACCCCCCCGGCAACGACACTTCGGCGCGGCCAAAGCGGCTCAGAAGGGGCCCCAGCACCAAAATGGAGGCCCGCATGGTGCGCACCAGCTCGTAGGGGGCACAGTAGTTATCCACCGTCCGGGGGTCGGCTTCGATGGCGAGGTTCTCGTGGAGCAGCAGCTTAACCCCGAGCCTCCCCAAGAGCTCCATAGTGGTGGTGACGTCTTGGAGGTGGGGCACCCCCTCCACCACCACGGGTTCGTCGGCCAACAGCGTGGCCGCCAGGATGGGCAGTACGGCGTTTTTGGCCCCCGAGGCGCGCAACTCCCCGCTCAGGGGAGCGCCCCCCTGGATGACCAGTTTAGTTCCCATGGACAGACGCCGAGGTGGTGGGGGGCGCGCCGCAGGCGGCGGTGGCGGGCGCGGGGGGGGGGGGGGGGGTGGATGGGCTG
>JBHJHK010000156.1:0-4355 GCA_050330975.1 Candidatus Competibacterales bacterium
GGGGGTGATGATGCGGTGGGGGATGATGCGGTGGGGTGATCAGTTGGGATCGGCGTTGCACATCAGGGTCTGGACGGCGCCAAACAAAGGGCTCTCGACGACGATAAAGCAAAAGGCATCGTTGACGTCGATATTGCGCCAGCGCAAAAAGCCATCGGGAAGGGCGTCGCTGTCGCCGCTGATGTCGTCGACGGCATCCACATCCACGACGTTGAGGCGTTGGCCGGGGAGGGGGAGTGTCACCTCGCGCTCGGCCACCTGGTCGCTAAACAGCTCCACCTCTTGGCTCTCGTCGGGCTCTGAGGTGGTGTAGAGGTAGATAAAGCTGTCATCGCCGCCGGCCTGGCCGTCGATAAAATACTGGATGTAGAGGGCATCGCCGTCGTTGGCACCCACCGGCAGCGAACGCACGGGATCTTCGTCGATGTCATCCAAGTCGTCGCCGATGACGTCGGGGTCGAGGTTGTTGACGGCGATGTCGATGGTGGGAATGAAGGCGACGTCATTGGTGGCGATGTCGATTTCAAAGGCGTTGCCCGCCAGGGCGGCCTCGTCTTCAAAATCTATGTTGCCGTCGCCGTTGTCGTTGTCGTTGTTGTCGAGGCAGGCCAACAGGTAGATGGCCGTGCGATTGGCCAGCTCTGGGGAGGCCACCTGGGCCACGCTAAAGGGTACCAGGACGTTAGTGTCCTCCACCAGAAAATCCCCGCGATCCAAGCGGTCGCCGTCTTCGTCGAACAGGAACCAAAACAGTCGTCCCCGGCGCTGGGCGGTAAAACCCACCACGGTATCGACGTTGCCGCTGCTGGTGAAGCGCGCCGAGGGCACCAAGGTACACGGGGCAAAGAAATTGAGGTCGGCGGCGGGGAGCGCTGCCGAGGCACTGCTCAAGGCGACGGCCAGTAGCAACCGAGGGGTTGGGGCGAAAGTGAGCTTTGGAACGAGGCGGGGAGATGGCGTGGCCTTCACGGGGTTGGGGCTCCGATGGCAGGTGGTGGCGCGAGTGACGAATAGAGCCTCATCCTAGAGGCACGCCCTGGGGGATACAAGCCACCGGGGGCGTCAAGGGGAGGAGGGCAATAGGGGAGAAGGGTCGATGTGATCCGCCACCTGGGTCACCGTGGCACTGGGGCGCACGACTTCGGCCACGGTGGTGTTGTCGCAGTAATGACCTCGCCAACCCATGGCGTCCCCCCACAGGGCGGCGGCGGCGAGGTCGCGGGCTTTGTCGGTGCCGGCAAAGGCCTCACTGCCCGCCCCTAGGGCAAACAGCGGCACCAGTTGATTGGTGTGGTGGGCCGAGGCGTATTGGTGGGGGGGAAGTTCCCCTGGGCCTCGATTCTCCACGGGGCAAAAGGCCTGGAATTGGCCTCCTCCGGGGTGCCAATGTCCCCCCTCGGGGGTGTGATAGGTGCCGGCGCCCCACAGACCACCGCACTCGTGGTCGGCGGTGACGATCAACAGGGTTTCATCCCAGCTGGAGTGGGCTTCGACCCAGGCGACGGCCCGGTCGGCGGCGCGACAAAAGGCGATTTGCTCCTCGACCATGGCGTCGAGGCGATTGTGGTGGTTGGCCCAATCCCCGGCGCCGCCCTCCACCATGAGAAAAAAACCTTTGGCGTGTTGGTGCAGGACATTGAGGGCCACTTGGGTCAAGGTGGCCAACTCGGGGACCCCGGGGTTGGGGCCACGCCCCGTGGGCAAGTGGGGCAGGGGAGTCTTGGGGCCTGTCCACGGGCGATGATACTGGAGGGTGTGGTGTACTTGGGGGATGCCCACCAAGCGGGGGGGAGGCTTGGGGTGGGTGGCTAGGGTCTCAAAGGCCTCCCGGGTTTCGGCAAAGGCCCAGCGGGGGTGGTCTCCCCGCTGCAGGCGTTCGAACAGGGGCTGTCCCCCCACCAGGGCGAAGCGGGCGGGGTCGGGATGGGGCACGGGTTGGCCGGCGTCGTCGAAGTAGGGGTGCCCCGGGGCCAAGATTACATCCAACACCCCACCTTCAATCATGTGGTGGGCAATGGCTGCCAGTTGTTGGCGGTGGAGGTTGTGGGCCGCCACCACCCCGGGGGTGGCGTGGGAGACGTAGACCGACGATACGCATCCCGTACCCTTGCCCTTGGCGGCGAAGTGCTCGGCGAGGGTGACCAGCCACTCGCCGTCGGGGTCGGTGGCGACCCGGCCGTTGGTGGTGTTGGTGCCGGTGTACAATGCCGTGGCGGCGGCGGCGGAGTCTGTATAAGAGGTGTAGGTCAACGGCCGGCCGTTGGCGTCGACGCCGCGATAGTCGTTGGCCATGGCGTAGCTGAAGTCCCGCCACATGGCCTCGGGGTCGTAACCCTGGGGGTGGGTGACATAGCGGCCGTGGCGGCGAACAGCCCCCGAAGGCGCTCGCCCACTCTCGCCGTTGTGGCGCAATACGCCACCGTCGGCGGCCAGGTAATTGAGGGCTCCGGTGCTCAACGCCGAGCGGGTGACGGCCACCCGGCGGCCGCGGTGCCAGCGGTCGTTTTGGTACTGCCACGGCAAGGGGTGGCCGGCGCTGTAGTAGTCGGCGGCCAGCCAGGCGTTGAAGCCGATGCCATCGGCGATCATGAGGATGACATTTTTGGCGAGGGGGTGGTGATGAGAGCACATAACCCATGGTGCCTTTTGGGCAGATGGCGGGCCACTTGAGGTAGCCCTGAGCCTAATGAAGCCGTGTGAAGCCTTGATGACCGAGGCGTCGACGAGGGGTGGTGCCCGAGGTGGGAACGAGGCAAAGATGGGCGTGGGCCAGAAGGCTATTTGCGAAGCAATTGACCGTCTCTAGGGGCGACGGTTCGAGGCGTTTGGCGCCATCTCCCGGGGTGACAAAGCCGGCGGCCCTCGTGGCCCTGCCCCGGGGTATGGTGTTGAAGACAGATCCCCAAGGCCTCGAGGTCGAGGTGTCGTGGTCGCGATGGCGCGGGGTCGGCTTACTGTTTTTGGGCGTGGGTTGGGGCGTCAGCCTCTTCTTCGGCTTGGGGGCTTTTGGGGCCCTGCCCCCGGAGGCGGTGCTGCCTTTGCTCCGCTTGACCCTGGTTGTGGGTTGTTACGTGTTGGCGGGGGGGGTCGTTATCTACCTCGGCCTGGCCCATGGGTTCAATACGACTCGTATCTCGGTGTCCCAGGATGCCATCGTCATCGCCACCCGGCCGTTGCCCTGGTTTGGCGATGGGCGTTGGGCAGCGGTCCATTGGCGAGCCACCGAGGTGCGGGAGCGGGTTGTGCCCTCGGGGCCGCGGCAAAGTCAAATCTGCTACGACGTGTGGGTGATTTTCAAGGCTCGCCGTCCCCGAGGCCTCCCCCTGGTGCGAGGTCTGGAAACGCCTTCCCAAGGGGCCTTCATCGAGGGGGCCCTAGAACGCCTGCGCCGAGGCGCCGCCGGGGGGCCATGACACGGGTCTCCGCCCAAGGGGTGCCCATCCCCTGACGCCGTCGATGTCAAGACTTCCTCGGGGGTTGGAGGCTAAATGGGGGTGTCCTTGGCGATAACGCCGCCCTCACCCATCCAACACCCTGAAACTGTAAGGATTTTGGGGTGGCAGCAAAAATGAGAACTAAATCACATGCAAAGGGCGTTACGGTTCAATATAATTGCGCTCGATGGATAGCAGTACCAAATCTGGTGAGTATTGATGCACCTTGATTTTTTATTTTGTCAAGACGCACTCAATACTTACCTCATCGAACAGCCAATGGCTGTACCTCAGGTGAGTTGAGAACTGGAGCAATTCGAGATGGGTAACGTCAGCAATACTAATCAGGGCGCCTCTGCTTACGCCACCATGCAGTCCACCATGGAAGCCACCATGCAGACTTCCATGCAGATGATGGCCGCCATGCCGACCATGGGCCAATGCCCCCCCGGTGGCATGTTCGGTGGCATGCAGCAGCAAATGATGATGATGATGCTGCAGATGATGCAGCAGATGCTGCAGATGATGCAGCAGATGGGTGGTCAAGAGGGCGCTGGTGAAGGTGCTGGCCAAGGTGCTGGCGGTGGTGCTGGCCACTGCGGCGGTGGCGCTGGCGGCGCTGGCGGCGCTGGCGGTGCTGGCGGCAACGGCGGCGCTGGTGGTGTCGGTGGCGGCGGCTACACGCCTTCCCAGATCGTCCAAGACGTGCAAAACACCTCCCACAACCTGACCGGCCTGGGCCTTGACGCCCTCGGTGGCGCCGGTGGTGCTGGCAATTGCGGCGGCGCTGGCGGCGCCGAGGCTCCCGCCGAAGAGCCGGCTTTCAGCGTGAGCGAAGACGGCAAGACGATTGACCTGGGCGACGGCTACAGCCTGCACATTGACGGCAAGTACAACTTCACCGTCACCGATCCCGAGGGC
>JBHJHK010000157.1:0-3088 GCA_050330975.1 Candidatus Competibacterales bacterium
CTGCAAAAATCCCCGCAGTGGATGCCCCGTCGACCCGCCGCCGTCCTCAGTTTGACGCCACGGCATCGAGCCCCCGATCCCAGTAGGGCCGATCGCCGTAGCACTGGGCGAGGTAGTCGATCCAGACCCGGACTTTGGGGGCCAAAAAGCGACCACTGGGATAGACCGCCCAGATGGCGGCGGCGGGGAGGATGGGATAATCCGGTAGCAACGCCACCAGGGTCTAGGCCTCCAGTTCCCGATGAATGTTCCAAGTGGACAGCAGGGTCACCCCCAACCCCGCCAAACACGCCTCCCGCAGGGCTTCACCGCTGTCGGCTTGGAGGTTGCCCGTCACCGTCACCGCCACCGGCTCGCCGCCGTCGGCGAACAACCAGCGGTGATGGCCCATGAGTAACAGACGATTGTGACCCTGGAGGGCCTGGGGCGTGGTGGGATGACCAAAGCGCTCCAGATAGCTCGGCGCGGCACACACCACCCGATGGGCGGGGGCTAGGCGTTTGGCCACCAAAGAAGAATCCGCCAACGCCCCGGTGCGAATGCCCACGTCCATGGCCTGGTCCACCAGGTTCACCAGTTGATCGGTGAGCTGTAACTCCAAGGTCAACTTGGGGAACCGGGCCATAAACTGGGGAATCAGCGGCAAAATGTGGCGCCGGCCAAAGGAGGCCGAGGCGGCGACCCCCAGCGACCCCTGGGGCTCGCTGGCCCCGCGGCCAATGGCCGCCCGGGCCGCCTCTAACTCGGCCACAACAAGACGGGCGTGGACTAAAAAACGCTCGCCGTCGGCCGTGGGGGTCACCCGCCGGGTGGTGCGCTGCAAAAGTCGTGCCCCGAGGTCCCGTTCCAGCACCCCCAGGCGGGCGCTGGCGGCCGCTGGCGACAACCCCAGCTCCCGTCCCGCCGCCGAGAGGTTCTCCAACGCCGCCGCCCGGACCAACAACTTCAGATTGAGAAGGTCCACCGTAATCCCATATTTATCAAAAAAAACCGAAAAGTGATTCCCCAAAGGGGCTAATTATCAAATAAAACCCCGGGCAATACCATGACTTCCCAGGTCGTTACCCTTTGCAAACCGGGCCGATAACGGCCCCTGAGAGGTCTGTCATGTCCACCCACGATGCCAATGTCAAGTCAGGTGTTGCCGACAGCCGTTCGCCGGTGATCAGTGAGGCCCTGTTGGCCCACTACCTCGATCGAGGTCGGGCCCTCCAGGCCCAAGCCCTCCGCCGGGGGCTGGTGGCGGTCGGGCGCTGGTGCTTCCTCGGGCTCAAGCGCCAGGGTCGGATCAAGGGCCTAGGGCACCCCAACAACCCAGGGAATCCACGGTCTCCTCAACCTCGGGGAGCCTAACCCCGGTCGAAGACCTCTAGTGCCACCTTGACCACGTCCCGGGCGGTCCGGCTGTTGCCGCTGACCCGGTGGAGGATGGGCAAGATGGGGAGTATGGCCACCAAAAAGCGAGTTAGGGCCCGGATGTCGCGACCACTACCAGTGTTCCGTGCCGGGGTCACCCTTGATGGGGTCGACATCGGCCGGGGGAGGCGTACCCCACTTTGCCCGAGCGGCGAGCAAGTGGGGCCTGCAGCCGCACCCTCATCGGCGCCGATGAGTCGCGACGCAACTCCAAGGCGACCCCGAGTTATCGTCTCAACGGGGAGGTGTTGCCGCCATTGGACCCATGGGGATTTTGTACCCATTCGCGTTCTTGCATTAAAGTGTTAGCAACGGCTCTCGCGAGAGGTGTCCCCGTGATCTCTCCCCCCCTGTGCGAACTCCACGTCCACCTCGAAGGCTGCGTCGACGCCGCGCACCGCCAGCGCTGGCGGGGGCCTATCCATTTTCCCGCGCCCTTCAATGACACCCCGGGCAACTTTGACGAGTTTTTGCAGCACCTGCGCTACAACTTCAATTTTCTCCAGAGCATCGACGCCTACGTCGACGCGGCCCTGAGCTACGCCCGCAAGGCCCACGCCCAAGGCATTGTCTACGCCGAGCTGCAAATCAACCTCGCTTTGCTGAATTCCTGGCAACTGGACCTGGCGACGGTGCTAGGGCGCATCCATGGGGCCTTCGCCGCCCTCGACTGCGGGCCGACCCTGCGCTTTATCGTCGATTTACCGTGGCAGATTTCGCCGCGGGCCTTTGAGCCGCTGGCGGCCCACGCCAGCACTTTAAAGGCCCTCGGGGTCGTGGGTCTTAGCCTCGGCGGCGATGAGCGCCTGGCAAACCCCAAGGCCTGGGTCAAAACCTTCGCCCAGGCCCGGCGCCTGGGGTTTAAAACCGCCTGCCACGCGGGGGAGACCACCGGTGCTGGCAACGCCCAGCGCATCGTCGAGACCCTGGTTCCCGATCGAGTGACCCACGCCGTGACCATGGGTTCGTGGATCAACCGCCTGGGTCCCTACGCGCCGCCGGTGGATGTGTGCCTGACCAGCAACCGCGTCCTCGGCGTCATTGAAAAGGTTTCCCAACATCCCCTGGCGCTGTGGCTGGGCTCGGGGGTGCCGTTCACCCTGTCGACGGACGACCCGGCGGTGGTACAGACGGATTTGGCCACCGAGTACCGACTCGCCGCCACCCACTTTGCCGAGTTTGCCGCCTACGCCGAGCACCTGCCGCGCCACTGGCTGGCCGCGGCCTTCGACGCGGTGGCTGCGCGGCGCGCGTTGGGGGGATGAGTCGCGTGAGCTATGCCGCCCTCGTGAGGCCGAACCCCTACCTATCCTTTGCGGCTCCCCGAGGACGCCAACACGGCGCCGGCGATGACCAACGGCGCCGCGAGCAAGAAGGAGGGCGCCGGGGATTCGGCAAATAGCACGAATCCCAAAACGGCAGCCCAAAGCACGGTCAGGTATTCGAAGGGGGCGAGGACAGAGGCCGCCGCATAGCGAAAAGACAGGGTCATGGCGATGTGGGCCGCGCCCCCCAAAAGCCCCGCTAGGACCAACAGCCCCAAGGTCCCCCCATCGAACCCCGCCCACCCCCACGGCAGCGTGGCAAGCCCGGCAAGGCTGCAAAAGAGGGCGAAGTAGTAGGCGATGGCCCCCGGATTTTCCCTCGTGGCCAAGGCTCGGACTTGGAGGAG
>JBHJHK010000158.1:0-15994 GCA_050330975.1 Candidatus Competibacterales bacterium
GGCGGGGGGGGGGCGGCCGGGTGTGTGCTGGTAGAGCTGGCCGCGGTCGTAGAGCAGGGCGGTGGCATCGATGAGCTGGCGCAACGACAGTCGACTGGCGCGGGCCAGCTGCCGGAAGGTCTTGGGACCGTGGCCCAGGGCGGCCACCAGGGTTCGCCAGTGGGGGCGTTCCACGAGGTTTTGACGCCCGGGCATGGGGAAAGCGAGGCCCACCTGGTCCTGGGGCTTGGCGAGCAACGCCCGCCAGGGGCTAAACCGCGCCAACCGCTCTTCGTCGTCCAAAGGCACGGGTCCGCGGCTGTACACTTCCCGGCGAAAGGTGCGGTTTAACAACACATCGCGTCCGGTCTCCCTAAGGTCTGGGGTGAGACTCTGGAGGGCCGCCCGCAGCCGCGGCGACAGTTGGATGTCGAGGAAGTGGTCGGTGAGGCTCAAGGACCCCACCCGGCTGAACTTGGCCCCGGCCAACAATGCCTCCACTTCGAACTGGTAGAGGGGTTGCCAGTCGCGATTGGCGTACTCGTGGGCCAGGTAGCCCAACCGATCGGCCCGGAGATTCTCGACCATGGACGCCAGGCGCTCGGCGGCGGCGGGGTATTGGGCGAAAAAGCGTCCGCCCTGGGCCTTGAGGTCGTCGAGGGCTTTGATGGCGGCGGTCAAGCGTTGCCGGGTCGCCAGGGAGGACGGGCCCCAGGCCATGAGCAACCGCTGGAGGGGTACCGCCCCCAGCCAACCGGGGAGGGTGTTGTAGCTGACGACAAATGTCCCCCCGGGTTTGAGGATGTCCCCGGCGAAGGTCACCAGGGCCTCCCGGAGGTCGGGGGCCACCCAGGTGAGGACCCCGTGGCTGGTGACGTAGTCCGCCGGCGGCAGGGCGTGGCGGTCTAGATCGTCGAAGCTGCCCTCGACGAAGGTGATATTGTCCACCCCCGTGGCCTCGGCGAGGGCCCGGCCGCAGTTGAGGTGGCTGGGGTTGAAGTCCACGGCGAAAAACCGCGCCGCGGGGTTGGCGGCGGCCAACAGCACGTTGGTGAAGCCATCGCCACAACCCAAATCCAAATGGACCCAGGGCCCCTCTAGGGGCGGTGGCTCGATTTGGCACAACAAACAGACATGGTGGGCCCCCAAGGGGGCCAAGTCGCCATAGTAGCCGGTGATGTAGGCCGTGTCGGTGACATAGCCGCGACCCCACGGAGGTTGGGCCATACCCTCAGGGATGCTCGCCTGGGGGGGTGGAGACCGGGACCATCAAATCACTCCCAGCTGGCGCAGCACCGGACGGCGGCGCTGGTGAAACTGGGCGATGAACTGTTCCACGGCCCGCTGCTGGTCGGCGGGGTCCAAGGTCTTGCCGTCCTCGGCCAACGCCAGGCCCTCGCCCTGGAGGCGCTCCGCCAAACGCTCCGCCAGGGCTGGGGCGCTCCTCTCCACGGCCAGCAAAGTGAGTTCCAACGGCCGAGTCACCGCCCCAGCACCCATCTCCGGCGAGGCCAGAGCCAGGGTTTGGCGATGGTACTCGCCATCCAGCAGCACTTGTTGGTTGAAGCGCCTCAGGCCCTCGCTGTCCTTTGGGGTGGGTAGCAAGACGTGGAGTTGCTCGTAGCCGGCCAGTTGGGCGGTCATGTCCAGCACATCCCCAAAGGGCACATTCAAGGCCCCGGCCAAGTCGGCCAGGGTGCGCGGCGCCTCCGCTAGGGCGTCGATGAGGGGTTGGTAGCGGTCTCGCTGCAGGGTGAGCTTGCCGAGGTAAGTCTGGGGGTTGAGGGCGATTTTGTCCGGGGTCCGGGCCAAGGCGACCCGCAGCCTCCCCAACAGCTGCCGTTGGCGGTTGGGTGACAGGGAGACCGCCCCCGTGATGTACAGATCCCGGCGAAAGGCCTGGTTGAGAAGCAGATCCAGCGCCGTTTCCTGGAGGTCTTCGGGAAAGGAGTCGATGACCTCCCCCATGTTCTTGGGCACAAAGCGCTCGGGGAAGTTGTCGCCGATGCGCAACGAGCCCACCCGGGTGAGTTTGGCCGGGGCGAGGAGCCGGTCGACTTCAAACTGGAACAGGGGTTGCCAGTGGCGGTTGACGTACTCGTGGGTGAGGTAGCGGGAGCTCTTTTCCCCCATGTGTTTAAGGCGGCGCTGGGCCGAGGGGTAGGCCTTGAAAAACAACCCGCCGGCGGCGTCGAGCTGGCCCAGGGTAGCAATGGCCTCTTTGACCCGGTCGGACCCCGGCGATTGGCGGCTGACCTGTTCATAGATCAACCGCTGCAGGGGCATGGCCGCCAGCCAGCCGGGGAGGGTGTTGTAGCTGACGAAAAATACTCCCCCGGGCTTGAGGCGCTCCCCCACATAGTCGATCAACGCCTGGCGCAGCCCCGGGTCGATCCAGGAAAACACCCCGTAACAGGTGACGAAATCCGCCGGGGGTATGCCGTGGCGGTGGAGGTCTTCAAAACTCGCCTCGACAAAGGTGATGTTGTCGAGGCCCGCCAGGGAAGCCAAGGTTTGGCCGCGCCGGATGTGGGCGGGGTTGAAGTCCACGGCGTAGAACTGGCCATGGGGGTTGGCGGCGGCCAGCAGCACGTTGGTAAAACCGTCGCCAGAGCCCAAGTCCAGGTGGACAAAGGGCTGGTCGATGGTGGGGGGCTGTATTCTTTGCAGCAGACAGAGGTAATGGTGGTTGATGGGCGCCAGGTCGTGGTGATAGGCGGTGTGGTACTCCAAGTCGGTCACATAGCCGTGACCCCAGCTGGCCGTGGTCAAAGTCGCTCTCCCGTGGTTGCCGCCCGGCGGCTTGGCCCGCGGTATAGTGGACCATCCCGGGGCCATCGCCAAGGGCCCTGGGTCGCGCTGCGATTTCGAGGGAGGCAAGGGAGGCTCAGTGGGCCCCTAGACAACCCCCAACTGGCGAAACACCGGCCGGCGCCGGCGCTGGAACTGGTGGATAAACCGGGCGATGATCTGGTCTTGGTCCTGTGATGTCGTCGGAAACTGGCCGTCTTCCGTGAGCCACAGGCGCTGGCCCCTGAGGTGGGTAATCAGGTCTGGATCGTCGGGGGCGGCCGCGAGGAGGGTGAGTTCCAGGGGTCTTGTGGCGATGCCAGCGCCCATTTCCGGCGCGGCCAGGGCCAGGGTCTGATGGTGGTACTGGGGATCTTTGAGGACCTGGGCATTGAAACGCTCCAGGGCGGCGACATGGGCCAGGGGCGCGGGTTGGAGCAGGTGGAGTTGCTGGCCGTCCACCAGGCGATTGACTCCGTCCACCACCTCGGCCCACGGCCGATCCAGGCGTTGGGCGAGGGCCTCCAGGGACAGAGGTCCGTCGGCCAACGCCGTCACCAGGGGCTGATAGTGCTGGCGGTCCAGGGGTTGGGGGCCCAAGGGGCTGCGGGTGGCGTAATCGACCTCCTCGGGCACCACGGCCAAGGCCACCCGCAAGGCCCCCAAGAGGGCCTTTTGGCTCGGGGGGGACAGCACGGCGGCGCCTTTGATGTAGAGATCCCGGCGAAAGCCGTGGTTGAGCAATAGGTCCAAGGCGGTCTCTTGCAATCCGTCGGGGAACAGCTCCAGGGCCTTGGCCATGTCGGGGGACAAAAGCCAGTGGGGGAAATTGCCCGCCATTTGCAGCGATCCCACCCGGGTGAGTTTGGCCGCCGCCAACAGGGCGTCCATGTCCACCTGGTGGAGGGGGTTCCAATGGCGGTTGAGGTACTCGTGGGCCAGGTAGGACAGGTCGCGACTGGCGAGGTAGCCCAGTCGTTCGGCGGCCTTGGGGTTTTGTTTGAAGAACAATCCCCCCACATTCTTGAGCTTCATCAAAGCGGCGATGGCCGCTTTGCCCCGCTGGCGGGGGTTGGGATGACGCGCGGCATATTCGAACAGCAGGCGCTGGAGGGGAATGGCGTCCAGCCAGCCGGGGAGGGTGTTGTAGCTGGTGAAAAACGTCCCCCCGGGTTTGAGGAGGCGACCGATCTGGGTCACCAAGTCGGGCCACAGGGCGGGATCGATCCAGGTGAAGACCCCGTAGCTGGTGGCGAAATCCACCGGCGGCAAATCGAGGTCCGCCAGGTCTTCAAAGCCCGCTTCGAGGAATGCGATGTTGTCGACCCCCGACCGGCGCGCTAGGTGCTGGCCGGTGGCGATGTGGGTGGGGTTGAAGTCCACGGCGTAGAACTGGCCGTGGGGGTTGGCGGCGGCCAGCAGCACGTTGGTAAAGGCGTCGGCACAACCCAAGTCCAAGTGGACAAAGGGACGATCCAGGGGCGGCGGTTGGATGTGGTGTAACAGACACAGGTGGTAGTGGTTGATGGGGGCCAAGTCGTGGTGATAGGCGGTGAAATACGCCACGTCGGTCACATAACCGCGATCCCAGCTGGTCATCGTCATGGTTCCATGGTCAAGGTCGTTTTCCCTGGGGGGCCATCGACCCGCCGTTGCCCCTGTAGCCCAGGGGTATAGTTGACTATAGTTTAAGGCACTCCCCAGGGCCCTCGACCACTTCAGGAATGCCACATCGTGGAGACTGTACAGTTTATCTGGAACAACCTAGACCTCATCGGGCGCCTCACCATCCAGCACTTGGAGGTGGTATCGGTGGCCGTGGGGCTGGCTATATTGACCGGTGTGCCCATCGGCATTGTCATCACCCAAAATCGCACCTTGGCCGACCGGGTGCTGTACCTGGCGGCCATGGTGATGACCATACCCTCCATTGCCCTGTTCGGTATCATGATTCCCATTTTGTCGGTGATCGGCCAGGGCATCGGCTATTTACCGGCGGTCATCGCCGTTTTGTTGTATTCCCAGTTGCCCATCATCCGCAATACCTACACCGCTATTACCAACGTCGACCCGAGTCTGCGGGAAGCCGCCAAGGGCATGGGGATGACGGCTTTCCAGCGCCTCGCCCGGGTGGAGATTCCCCTGGCGGTGCCGGTGATCATGGCCGGGGTGCGCACGGCGGTGGTGATCAACATCGGCGTCACCGCCATCGCCGCCTACATCGGCGCCGGGGGATTGGGGGTTCTCATCAGCCGCGGCATCACCCAAACCGACCCCCGCCAGCTGGTGGCCGGGGCCCTGGCGGTGAGCGTGTTGGCGGTGGTGGCCGACTACGCGTTATTGGCCCTGCAAAACGCCATCACTCCCAGGGGTATGCGCCAAACCCGCTCCGCTTGACGCCACAGCCCCACCAGGGACTTCAAACCCCATAACCACCCGCGAAGGCCATGATCAAACTCGACCACCTCACCAAGATTTTCGAGACCCGCAGCGGCCCCGTCGTGGCCGCCGACCATATCTCCATGGAAGTCCCAGAGGGGGAGATCTGCGTATTGCTAGGGCCGTCGGGCTGCGGCAAGACCACTACCATGAAGATGATCAACCGCCTCATTATGCCGAGTTCGGGCAAGATCTTCATCGGCGATAGAGACACCGACGACTACGACCCCGTGGAGCTGCGCCGCACCATCGGCTACGTCATCCAGCAAATCGGATTGTTTCCCAACATGACCGTAGCGGAGAACATTGCCGTGGTGCCAAGACTGTTGGGGTGGGACAAAAACCGGATCAAACGGCGCGCTGAAGAGTTGTTGGCCATGGTGGCGCTGGACCCGGGGATCTTCCTCCACCGCTATCCCAAGGAACTGTCGGGGGGCCAGCAACAGCGCATCGGCGTCGCCAGGGCCTTGGCGGCCGACCCGCCGGTGATGCTCATGGACGAACCCTTTGGTGCCATTGACCCCATCAACCGCGAGGTCATCCAAGACGAATTTCTCAAGCTGCAAAAAAAGCTCAAAAAGACCATTATGTTCGTCTCCCACGACATCGACGAGGCGGTGAAAATGGCCAACAAAGTGGCGATTTTCCGCGCCGGCAAACTGGAGCAATACGCCTCCCCCGACGACATCCTCGCCCACCCGGCCAACGCCTTTATCGCCGATTTTGTCGGCGGCGACCGCACCCTGAAGCGGCTGCGGTTGGTCACCGTGGCCAGGGCCCGCCACGAGGCGCGGGTCACCGTCACCGGCGGCGACCCCTTAGAAAAGGCGGCGGCCCTCATGGAAAACCACGGACTCGAGGTGGTGGTGGTGGTGGATGAACAGCAAAAGCCCCGGGGCTTTGTCCATCGGGATGTGGCCGAGCACCGCCGGGGCACAGTGGAAGAACACCAAGAACCCCTGCCCACCGTAGTGCCCCTGGAGGCGGATTTGCGCACCGCCGTGTCGTCGATGTTCGCCCACGACACCTTGTGGTTGCCCTGTGTCGACGAGCAAGGCACCTTTGCCGGCATCGTCACCCAGCACGGCATTACCCACTTGTTGGGCGAGACCTACCGGGGCAACCCCCGGGCGGCGGCTTGAGGGCGGGGGGCGGTCTGTGACCATCACATCCCTCGGGGGTCTCCTGCGGTTTTTGTTCCTCGTAGCCCTGTTTGCCGGCGGGATCTGGGCCGAGCGCAGCGGCCTGGTGGCCGGCATCTGGGAATGGCGCTACGACATCGTTTTCCTCGCCCAGCAGCACATGGTGTTGGTGGCCATCTCCGGGGGGCTGGCCATCGTCGTCGGCTTGCCCTTGGGTATCCTCATCAGCCGGCCGGGGTTTAGGCATCTGGCCGAGACCTCGATGCAAGGGCTCAACATCGGCGCCACCATCCCCACCCTGGCTTTGTTGGCGCTATCCATGAGCTTGCTCGGCATCGGCATGCTGCCGGCTATTTTTGGGCTGTTTGTCGCCTCTTTGTTGCCCATCGTCCGCAACACCTATTCCGGGCTGCGGGAAGTGCCCCGCCACCTCATCGAGGCCGCCCAAGGCATGGGGATGACCCCCGGTCAGATCCTCTGGCGCATCGAGGTGCCCAACGCCTTGTTTGTGATCTTTGCCGGTATCCGCACCGCCTTGGCCATCAACGTCGGCACCGTACCGTTGGCGTTTTTGATCGGCGCCGGGGGCCTGGGGGAGTTGATCTTCACCGGCATCGACCTCTACGACACCCCCATGATGCTGGCCGGAGCCCTGCCCACGGCGCTGTTGGCCGTGATCACCGATTTTGTCGTCGGTCAAATTCAATACTGGTTTGTACCGCGGGGGGTCAATCCCCTGCGGATGTGAAGGGGTATCGACGCCGTCGACGGCCCTGGAACAACCAGCAATCCCAACCTTGAGGAGACACAGCATGACTTTGTTACGCACCCTCGCCGCCGTCCTAGCCTTTGGGGCGGCCACAGTGGCCAGCGCCGATTCCATTGTGGTGGGCGGCAAGAACTTCACTGAACAGCAGCTCTTGGCGGAGATGACCACCCAATTGTTGCGGGCGAAGGGCTTTGAAGTGGATAAGCGCGCCGGCATGGGATCAGCGGTGCTGCGGGCCGCCCAGGAGAACGGCCAAATCGACCTCTACTGGGAGTACACCGGCACCTCGTTGATCAACTACAACGACGTCAAAGAGCGCATGTCCCCGGAGGAGACCTACCAGACCGTCAAGGAAATGGACGCCGAAAAGGGCTTGACTTGGCTGGCGCCTTCTGAAGCCAACAACACCTACGCCTTCGCCATGCAGCGGGGCCAGGCGGAGGAGATGGGGATCGACACCCTGTCGGATCTGGCCGCGGCCGTCAATGACGACAAGGATTTGGTCTTCGCCTCCAACGCCGAGTTCTACGCCCGGGACGACGGTCTGCGGCCTTTGCAGCAAGCCTATGGCTTTCGCTTTCCCCGGGCTAACATCAAGCGCATGGACTCGGGGCTGACCTACCAGGCCCTCAAGGAGGACCAGGTGGATGTGGCCCTGGTGTTTGCCACCGACGGCCGCATCAAGGCCTTTGACTTTAAAGTCCTCAAGGACGACAAGAACTTCTTCCCCGCCTATGCCATCACCCCAGTGGTGCGCCAGGCGACCCTAGAAGAGCATCCCGAGCTAGCTGACCTCCTCAACCAGCTCTCCGCCGAACTCGACGATGAGACCATGGCCGCCTTGAACGCCCAGGTGGATGTGGAAAAGACCAGCATTGAGGCCGTGGCGGAGAATTTTCTCCAAGAGCAGGGTTTGATCTAAGTGCCGTGGCATTGACGGCGGCGATTCATCACTAAAAACCCCCGTCGCCCCCCGGGCGCCGGGGTTCTCGGGGGGAGTTTATGCGAGATTTTATCCTCGACGAGCCAGATCGCGCCTTTCGCCTGGAAGTCCGGGACTTCTTGGCCCGGGAGCTGGCGCCGGTGGCGGCCCGCATCGAAGACCACCAAGACTGGGACGCCGTGAAACGGGTGGTCCGCGCCCTGGGGGAAGCGGGCTATCTCACCTTGATGTTTCAAGATCTCTACCGGGGGTCTCTCAAACACCCCGGCCTCACCCACGCCACTGTGTTATCCGAAGAGGCCGCCTACCTCAACTACGCCTTTGAGACCACCATCGCCACGGCCTTGAGCTGTGCCTACCCCCTCCACCGCTACGCGTCACCGGAGGTGCGAAAGGCCTATCTGCCGGGGATCATCGAGGGCCGAACCATCGGCGCCATCGCCGTCACCGAGCCCAATGTGGGCTCCGACAGCGCCGGGATGGAGACCCGCATCCGCCGGGAGGCCGACGGTCACTGGCGCATCGACGGCTTTAAGCGCTACATCTCCAACGCCTCCGTGGCCGACACGTATATCGTCTATGGCATCACCGACGACGGGGTCCCGGCCCAAAAGGGCATGAGTGCCGTGGTGGTGCCCAACGGCACAAAGGGCATGAGTTTTCCCCGCAACTACACGTTCATGGGCCGGCGGGGCTGTGTGGTGGGGGAGGTGGCCTTCGACAATTGCCGGGTGCCCGCCGACCACTTGCTGGGAGAGGTGGACCAGGGCTTTCGCATCATGCTGTCCATGTTCAACTTCGAGCGGATCATCCTGGGGGGCACGGGGTTGGGGGTGGCGCGCTCGGCCTTTGACATCGCCAAAGACCACGCCCAAAAACGGGTCACCTTTCGCCAGCCCCTGGGGGCCAAGCAGCTCATCTGGGACAAGATCTCCGAGATGAGCTGGCGCATCGACGCCGCCGAGCTCATCACCTACCGGGCCAGCAAGCTCTACGACCGGGGGGTGAGTGGCAAGGAGCTCATGCGGGAGGCGGCCATGGCCAAGTTGGTGGCCACGGAAGTGGCCAATGTCTGCGCCGACCACACGGTGCAAATCCTAGGGGGCGATGGCATCACCAAGGAGTACGGCCGGGCCGAGCAGATCTACCGGGACGCCCGGGCGTTGCCCATCGTCGGCGGCACCTCGGAGATGGCCCGCTATTTGATCGCCAGTCGCGATCTCCCCGACATCAAACTCACTTTGTGACGCCCCCATGGATATCGCAACGATTTTCAAGCGCTCCGTGGAGCGCCACCCTAAGCAACAGGCCTTGGTGTTCGAAGACCGCCGCTGGACCTACCAAGCCTGGTACGAGCGGGTGTGTCGCTTTGCCCAGGCCCTGGCGGATTTGGGGGTGCGCCCCTCGGACCGGGTGGCGTTTTACGTCTCCACCTCGGAGAACTCCGTCACCACCTATTTTGCCTGTCAGCTGTTGGGCGCTGTGGCGGTGCCCATGAACTTTCGCCTCTCCCCCGGCGAGGTGGCCTACATCCTCCAGGATTCGGGGGCGCGGGTGTTGGTCTACGGCCGCTATTTGGCCGACAACGTGTTAAAAGTCCAAGAGCGGGTCAAGAGTGTCCACGACTACATCGGCTGTGCCTACGACGTGGACAAGATCCCCGACGGTCACCACCACTTTGA
Source organism: Candidatus Competibacterales bacterium (assembly GCA_050330975.1). Lineage (GTDB taxonomy): Bacteria > Pseudomonadota > Gammaproteobacteria > Competibacterales > Competibacteraceae > JBHJHK01. The sequence goes on from JBHJHK010000158.1 coordinate 9,745, forward strand.
AGCCCTAGCCGAGGAGGCCGTAGACCGGGGGGAGCCCCGGCCCCTCCCCAGCGGGGATGCCCTGTCGGCCCTGGTCTATACCTCCGGCACCACGGGGAGGCCCAAGGGGGTGATGCACAGCCACGCCAACGACGTGGCCATCGCCATGAACTGCGTCATGGAATACGCCCTGCGCTCCAGGGACCGGGCCTTGCACATCGCCCCTTTGTACCACGTCGGGGGGATGCAGGCCTATTTTATGCCCCACATGATGGTGGGGGGCACCAACGTGGTGTTGGGACGCTACGACGCCTTGTCCACCCTGGAGACCATCCAGCGGGAGAAAATCACCACGCTGTTCGCCGTGCCCACCCAGATCCAGGAGATGTTATTTCACCCCGAGTTTAAAAGCTTCGACGTGTCGTCGCTGCGGATGGTCACCACTGGGGGCTCGGCCATTTCCAAGGCCACCCTGGAACGGGTGATCCAGGAATTTTGCCCGCGGATTTTCAACGGCTACGGCATGACCGAGGGCAGTCTTACCTTGATCCTCCACCCCGAGGATGTACTGGAAAAGCTCGGCTCCTGTGGCAAGCCCACCTTGATTTCCAGTTGTCGGGTGATCAAAAACGAGCCCGACGCCCCGCCGTCGGCCACGGTGCCCACGGGGGATATCGGCCAGCTCATCGTCTATGGCCCCCAGGTGATGGCGGGTTATTGGAACAACCCCTTTGAGACCTCCAAGAAGCTGCGGGGACCGTGGCTGTACACCGGCGATTTGTTCTCCCGGGACGAGGACGGGTTTTTCTACTACCACGGCCGGGCCGACGACATGATCATCTCCGGGGGGGAGAATATCTATCCCCGGGAAGTGGAGGAGATCCTCTATGGCTGTCCGGGAGTCCAGGAGGCGGCGGTGCTGGGGCTGCCCGACGAAAAATGGGGTCAAATCGTGACGGCCTTTGTGGTGGCCTCGGACCCCGACTTGACCGCCGAGGCGGTGGATCAATTCTGCCGCCAGAGCGAAGATCTGGCGGCCTTTAAACGGCCCCGGCGGTTTGTCTTTCTCGAGCAGTTGCCCACCAACCCCAGCGGCAAGGTCCTCAAGCGGGAGCTCTTGGCCGCCCACGGAGGTAGTGGTTCATGAGTGCTGAACCCCTGGACTACCAGCGAGAAGGTTCCATTGTCACCTTGACCCTCAACCGCCCCGAGAGCCGCAACCCCATCTCCGAACCCGACATGGTGGCGGCCATCGAGGCCGCCTGTGGCCGGATTCGCGACGACGCCGAGGTGCGGGCGGTGATCCTCACCGGGGCGGGGACGGCGTTTTCCTCGGGGGGCAACGTCAAGGCCATGCGGGACAAGGCCGGGATGTTCGCCGGGGCCCCGGCGGCGTTGCGGGATGGCTATCGCCGGGGGATCCAGCGCATCCCCTTGGCGTTGTACGAGCTCGAAGTCCCCACCATCGCCGCGGTCAATGGCCCGGCGGTGGGGGCCGGCTGCGATTTGGCCCTGATGTGCGACATCCGCATCGCCTCGGAGAAGGCCAGTTTTGCCGAGAGTTTTGTCAAGGTGGGGATCGTCCCCGGGGACGGCGGGGCCTGGCTGTTGCCCCGGGCGGTGGGGTTGTCCCGGGCCTGTGAGCTGGCGTTCACCGGGGATACCATCGACGCCGCCACGGCTTGTGCTTGGGGCATGGTGTCCAAGGTGGTGCCCCACGAGGCGTTGCTGCAAGAGGCCAAGGCGTTGGCGGGGCGGATCGCCGTTAACCCCCCCCAGGTGGTGCGGATGACCAAGCGCTTGATCCGCGAGGGGCAACACACCTCCCTCCCTACGTTGCTGGAGCTATCGGCGGCCTTCCAGGCTCTGGCCCACCACACCGACGACCACGCCGAGGCCGTGGCGGCCCTTCTCGAAAAGCGCCAGGGGCAGTATCGGGGGCGGTGATTGCCCTGGGGGTGTTGCACTTTTTTAGCTCACCCCCGCCGCTACGGTGATCGCCGCCCACTTAGAACGGGGCGGTGATCAATCTCACTGACAATGCCCGGTGACCCATGGTATATGAACCCGTTGAGCCACTTGCGGGTATCAGCCTCGAATCCATGGAGCGACATGCGCATCTCCGACCTCACCGGCAGCCTCTTCTCGAACCTGCTCAACGACATCGGCCTGGGGGTGACAAAGACGGTATGGCAGTACTACCGCGGCAGTGCCACCGACTTGCAAGGGGCCTTTGACGCCTCCCTCCAAGATGCCTTAAAGGCGCTGGAAAACGCCCTGAAAGGCGCCAAATCGAACCGTTTTAGTTTCATCAAGAACCTGTTGACCAGCGGCCACGATCGCCAGCTGTTGACCCTGGCGCAGACGGCCATGGACCGATGCGACCCCCCCTATGACCATCGCCGGCGCCAGCGCCTCGCCAAGGCCCTCCAGGATCTCGCCGCCCACCGCTTGCCATCCCTGGAAGCCCAGGCGTGGTTGCGCCTGGGGCTCTGCGCTGCAGAGCGCCGATCCCTGGCGGTGCCCGCCGTCGCCGATGCCGAGGAGGCGCCCTTGGCCATGGACGCCGAGCTGGCCGCCCTCCTGGAACTGCCCACGCCCCGGGGCCCGCTTTTGGTGGAGCTGGTGGAAACGGCCTTTCGCCAGCGGTTGGGGAACAGTCCCAACCTCGCCCACCTGCTCTCTTTGGAACAAATTGCCCAACAACAACGGGGCCTCCAAGCCCTCCAGGGGCAACTTCAAGACCTCGCCCACCACTGCCGGAGTCTGAGGCCCGGGCAGGTGCGCCCCGGCGATAGTTACACCTTGGCCGGCGACCCCGCCCTAAAGGAGAGCATCGCCGCCGCCCGGCGCCTCACCGCTTCCACGCCCACCCTTCAGCCGGCGTTGAGCCTCCAGACCGCGACCTTTTTGGTGGCCGCCGGGGCGTTGGACGAGGCCGTGCACGCCTGCGACGAGGCCCGGGAGGCGTCTTTGAGCGTCGAGGCCCAGGCCCTGGCGCTGTTCAACCGCTACCGCATCGAACTGGAGCAAAAGCGCTGGAGTCAGGCCCTGGGCACCCTGGAAAAGGCGGTGCAACTCGTCCCCAGCTACCATCCGTTTCCCTTCGAGCGCTACCGCCCGGGGGCCATCCTGGGGGCCGGGGCCTTTGGGGTGGTGTTCCAGGCCGCCGACGTCCACCTGGGGCGGGAAGTGGTGATCAAGGCCTTCCACGAGGGCATCGACCTCCAGGGGGCGCAGGTCGAGGGCAGTGCCCTGGCCACCCTGGACCATCCCAACATCGTCAAAATCCTCCACTACGACACGGCGGCGGCGGGCAACAGCCCCTACTTGGTCATGGAGGCGGTAGCGGGACAGAGTTTGGAGAGCTACCTGGCCAATCGCGAGCCCCTGTCCCCCCCACGGGTCAAACACATCGCCCTGCAGATCGCCGGGGCCATGGCCTACGCCCACGGCCGGGGCTTGTTGCACCGCGATCTCAAGCCCGCCAATGTGTTGGTGGACCCGGAAGACGATTGGCGGGTGCGGGTCATCGATTTTGGCCTCTCGGCTCCGGTCCCCCCCGTCCAGGGGGCGGCCTCGGCCTCCAGCCAGTCCAGTTTGCACCGCCAGAGTTTGGTGGGGACGTGGTCCTACGCGCCCCCGGAACAGCGGGGCGAACTCGATGCGCCAGTGGCGGCCTACAGCGATATCTATGCTTTTGGCAAACTCTGCGCCTGGTTGCTGTGCAAACAAACCCAACCCACCCCCCAAACATTTGCCGCCCACGCTACCCCCGAGCCCCTGGTGGCGTTGCTCTTCGCCTGTATGACCCCCTCCCCGGCCCGGCGGCCCGCCCAGTTTGACGAGGTGATGGCGCAGCTCCAGGCCATGGATCTCGCCGAGGCGCCGGATCGGGACAGCGCGGAGTCAGCGATGGCTTCCAACCGCCATATCGTCGTCCTCGACCCCCCCGATCTCGCCGCAGAACTCCTCTCGCCCGTCCTCCTTGGCTACGGCGAGAAAGAGGTCATCGAGTTGGAGGCACCCCTTTGAGGATTGAAAGACCACTACACATCCACTGCCATTGAAGGATGGGCCATGTCCAGTGCCGTTGCCCGAGAAAAACTCGACACGATGATTTTGCTGCGCCTCTACAGCGCCAAACAAGATCGCACTCCGGGGGCCATCGCCAGGGATCTGGCGCCGCTCCTCGGCCACCGGCTGACGCCGGGGCAAATCAAAACCCAGGTGGAAGAGCGTCTAAAGGCGTTGCAGACCGAAGGAAAGTGGGTAAATGCCGAAAAAAAGAATCACTTTGTCCTGTCGGAGGCCGGCGTCGACCGGGCTTTGGGGGCCTTAGGGGGCTTTCGTCCCGCCCGGGCACCCACCTGGAAAGCCGTCAAAGAAAAATACCTGGTGGCCCTGGCCTGTGAGTTGGAACTCCGGGGACCCGAGCAGCTGGCCAAGCTCAATTTCGACGGCCAGCGGGCGCTGATCCTGAATCGCCACTACCACCTGGGCCTGGGACCGCAACCCACCCTGACCCAGGTGGTCAACGCCCTGACGGCCCAAGCGGTAAAAGCCCGGGGCACCAGCGCCCAGGCCATCACTACGGCCGCGGTGCAAAATTGGTGGTTGAAAGACGCAGAGGAGGGCCCCGGGGCCGAGGCAACCCCCGAGGCGGGGCACCTCGACGGGGCCGACTTGCCGGCGTTTATGGAGACCGTCAAAGCCGCCGCCCAGGCCACGACCACGGGGCGCATGGGCGACCACCGGGTGTTTATCAACCACGTCTATGGCACCCTGCTAGAGCGCCATCCGACCCTCTCCCTTTCCTTAGAGGACTTCAAGGACAAACTCGCCCAGGCCAAGAGCCAGGGACTGATCGTGTTGGTGCGCAATGATCTGCCCCGCAACGCCCCGCCCCAGGATATGGCGGACTCCGAGACGGCTTATCTCAACACCACCTTTCATTTGATCGATTTGGAGGCCTAGCCGTGGCGACCTTTCCTGCGCCCACCCACCGCGAAGCCCTGCACGCCGCCTTTGTCGACGGGCGCTTCGCCAATCCCTTTGGCGGCATTGAGCACCAACAATCCCTGTGGCGTCCCAACCCCGACGACGTCGAGGCCCTCCACCCCGAGGCGCGCCAACTTTTTGCCCAAACCCTACAGCAGGTGATATCCCCCGAGTGGGAGGGGTCGGGGCGCATCTTGTTAGTCAGGGGAGAAGCCGGGGTGGGCAAGACCCACCTTATGCGCGCCTATCGACAAATGGCCCACGCCACCCAGCGGGCCTATGTGGGCTATGTGCAGATCAACCGCTCCGTCACCGAGCCTTTTAAACATATCCTCGATCGCCTCATCCACTCCCTAGAGCAGCCCTACGACAGCGCAGAATCCCCCCAAAGCGGACTTCGACGCCTTGCGGCGGGTTTGCTAGAGGCGCCCGAAATCGCCGAGCTCTATTTTAAACACCGCGACGACGACACCCTCCATCCCGCCGCCGAACTCCTGCGCAGCGGCGATTTGGCGGCCAACCAGCGCCAGCAGGTGGTGCGAGAAATTCGCCATCGCCTGGCCTCGGCCGATCGCTTTAGCGCCATCGACCCCCGGCTCATCCAGGCCGTGCTCCTCCTCGAGGTGGGTGACGCCGAACTGTCCCACTGTGTGAAGAGTTATTTGCGCGGCGACGACCTCAGCGCCGACGAACGGGCCCTACTGGGGGATATCGTCCCCAAACCGCGGGCGGAGCAAGCGCTGTTGCTCATCGGCCAGCTAGGGCAGCTCATGGAGAAGGTCGGGGACGCCGCCTTGGTGTTGCTCGTCGACCAGTTAGAAGACATCCTCGGTGGGGACGACGCTGTCGACCGGTTGGAGGGGTTGCTCAACAGTTGCCGCGCCATCGCCGAGGCGGCGCCGACTTCCCTCATTGTCTTGAGTACCCTCGGGGCCATCTTTGACCAGTATTTCGCCAAGCTCCCCAGGTCCCTCGCCGACCGCATCGTCGACGATTTTCCCAAACCCATCGCCCTTAAGCCCCCGACCACCCAGGCCCAAGTCGCCGCCCTGGTGGGGGCCCGGTTGACCAAGCTCTATCGCCAAGCGCAGCTCGAACCGCCGCCGGATTGCTGCCCCTTTGGCGACGCCGAGCTCAAGGCCTGGGTCAATCTGCGCCCCCGGGACATTCTCAATGCCGCCTACGAATGGCGCGAGGCTGCCGTGGCGCGGGGGCAGTACACCTCTGAGCTCGCCACCTCTCCGAGGACGACACCTCCCCCCCCCCCCCC
>JBHJHK010000159.1:0-11463 GCA_050330975.1 Candidatus Competibacterales bacterium
CCCTATCGTCTTTACGGGCAACGCCGTACCCGCCGTGGGAGACGACGGCGGGGCCTAAAGCCCTTGGGCCCCAAGCATTGATTGGTTTTTTTCCCCTTCTGCATCCAAAACCCGTCGTCGAGTTAATAGCCCATGAGCGAGTGATTGCCCAGGGGCTTTTGGTTTGGGCAGTTCACCGACCTCGACCCCATTTTGGATGCGGAGGACATTGTCGCGATGTTGACGCCCTATCAAAGGCTGGCCCTGGCCATCTTGGCTCCCCTGTGTTGGACGGCCAACGCCCACGCCATCGCCATCGCCATCGACGCCCAAGTCACCGACCTCGGCGGTGGCCTGTTTAACTACCAATTGTCCATCGATAACGATATCGATGACCTGCTTTTAGTCACCCTCACCGATGCCCCATTCGCCGACGACGCCATCGAGGCGAGCCTCACGGCCCCGGCCGGGTTTACCACCAGTTACGACTCCGGCTTGGGGTTGTTGGACCTGATCGCCGCTGGGATTGGTTTTTTTCCCCTGGGCGTCAGCGAATTCTTCAGCTTCAACAGCAACGCCGGGCCCACGAGCAATTTCACCGCCTTTGAGGCCTTCGGCCAGGGCGACTTTCCCCTGGCCAGCGCCACCGGTTCCGTCGACGTCACCCCAGTGGACGCCGACGTCCCCATTCCCCCCGCCCCGTGGCTGTTGCTATTGGGGCTGCCCTGGCTCTTGGGCCGGGGTTGGCCAGGCCATTCCACCACGATTTCTACTGTGAAGGGAGTTTGATCATGCCCGGTTTTCTGCGTCTCTCCACCGCCCTGGCCACGGCGGGCCTCGCGGGCCTCGCCTTGGGTGCCAGCCACAGCGATGCTCCCCTCATCAAGCAAGACATCCAGGCCAACCTCACCGATGTCTACGCCTTTGTGGGCACCCGCTACGACGACCCCAATGAAGAAGTCCTCAACGTCGTGGTCCACGTGCGCCCCTTCTCGGAGCCCGGGGACGGGGTGATTTACGACCGCTTCGCCGACGACGCCCGCTACTCCATCCACATCGCCAACCCCACCACCGGCGAGACCCTCACCCGCTACGACTTTGAGTTCTCCTCAGTGACGGGGCCGTTGCTCAACCCCAACACCATCTTTGCCTACGGCATCGGCAGCGAGGCGGGGGCCATCGAGACCCTCGACGACACCACCCGCAATTACCTCCAGACCTACACCGTGACCAAGGTGGCCAGCGACGGTACCAGCGAGGTCATCGGCAGCGACGTCTTCACCCCGCCCCCCAACGTCGGCATCAACACCACCCCCAACTACAACGACCCCACCACGGGTTTTGCCGTCTCGGGGGCCGAGACCTTTGCCGAGCTCGACAACTACACCCGCGATGCCGTGACCACCTTGAGCGACGCCGCCGTGGCTTTTGCCGGTTCCCGGGAAGATGGATTTTTCGCCGACACCCCGGCCATCTTCGATCTCCTCAACGGTCGAATCATCGACAACGACGGCGATGCCAACGATGGCCTAGGCCAAGACGGCGGCGGGGTCGACGGGTTTAAGGGCTACAACGTCCTGGCCTACGCCCTGCAGATTCCCCTGGATCAGCTGACCCCTAGCACCTACACCGCGGCCTTTGCCGGCTTGGGGGGCACGACCCCCTTGCCCGCCGTGGCAGAAGCGACGGGAGTGGGCGTCTACGCCTCGGTGAGCCGCAGGCGCTTGACCCTGCGCCAAACCGACGGCGCCCCGGTGAGCGCCGGTCCCTGGATCCAGGTCAACCGCATGGGCAATCCGTTGTTCAACGAGGTTCTGGTGGCCCTGGCCGACAAAGACCACTATAACCGCACACCCCCCACCCTCGACGACGCGGAATTCTCCACCTACGCCGAGAACCCCGAAGTCGCCACCTTGATCAACCTCGTGCTGTTTGGCACCGACGGCTCGGGGCCCTTGGCCACCACCATGCGCGGCGATTTGGCCTTGGTGTACATCCCCGACGTGCTGCGGGTAGACACCACCACGGGCCCCGTCACCCTGGCCGGGGAAACGGGCTTTGATCGCTTGGGCTTTATCGGCGGCGATACCGCCACGGCCGGCGACGGCCGGGTCATGTCCAGCGGCTGGCCCAACGGGCGGCGGTTTGGCGACGATGTCATCGACATCGCCCTCACCGCCGTGGCCAGCGGCCCTGGCTACGATCCCGTCACCTTGGTGGGTGATAACATCGCCGCCAACGACCAAGAATACCACCTGGTGTTTCCCTATTCGGGGACACCCCACGCCGGCACCGCCAACCGCAAGGATCCCGCCTCCGACTAGGCCAAAGGCCCACGTCTCCACTGGGGAGGCCCACTCTCAGTCGAGACTTCGCCGCCCGGGTCCGCACCTGGGAGGCGCGCTTGGCGGGCCTCGCCGAATTGGCTCCAGAGCTCGAGCCCTCCCCAGACCTCTGGGAGCGCATCGAGGCGCGCTTGGAGGCCACGGGCTGGTTTTGCCCCTCGCCGGCTGCGTCAAAGCACCGGCGCCGGGGAAGCCAGCTGGCCCTTTGGCGGGCCCTCAGCCTGGGAAGTAGTGCCCTGGCCGCCGCCTTAGCCGCCGCTTTGGCCCTGGATAGCTGGCAACTACCCCACCCCACCGTGGCCACCGTCCTGATCGCCGAAGATGGCCAGCTGGGCTGGCTAGTCCAGGCCTACTCCGACCTCACCCTCCAAGTCACCCCTCTCCAGGCCTCCCCAATCCGGGCCAATGGCGCCCTGGAGCTCTGGACCTTGTCACCTGGGGAGGATCAACCCGTCTCCTTGGGCGTCGTGCCCCCCTCGGGCCGCCTGGACCTACCCCTCGCCCCGGGGGTCACCCCCACACCCCAGCTGTTTTTTGTATTCCGCTTTAACCCGGGGGCGGGCGCACGGGTGGGCGGGCCCACCGGGCCCGTTCTCTTCAAGGGCAACGCCGTACCCACCGTGCGCCGTGACAATCCCCCCTGAGACGATCGTCAGGGGATTTGAATATCGCCGAAAAGCTCGAAGTAATAGCGCAGCTGACAGTGCTTCATCCCCGGAGGCAAACCCACGTGAAATTTAATGCGCTGGGCACCTTCGTGCTTGTCCATGGAATCTTCGATGAAGGCGCCATCTCGGTAAATTTGATAGTCGTGGAGCTCGCCCGCGGGCTCATCGTCATCCTCGATATCATCGGGCTTCGAATTGATATCGACAAACATCAACTCGCCGGGCTCCCAAAAACTGAAGACAGATCCCTGTGGTGAGGGTTCTATAGTCAAGTCGACGTAATACCAGTTCAGATCTCGCTCTTCCTCCAGCTCATCTTGATACTCTTCTTGCAAACCCTCTTGCACATCGTCGTCATAGTCTTCCAAAGAAGTATCGGGTGGAGCAGCCGATTCAATGCTGTGAACCACTACCGAGGCGTCGGCGAGAGCTTTGCCCTTGGCTATAAAGGGAATGGTAAACAATCGCCTCAGATACAACTTGCCACCGAAATAGGTGAGTAGCGCAATCACCAAAAATAACAACACACTGACCCACCAAGGAAGAAAACTTATAACCGTGATAATCACAACACCGACTACCACAAGAGCGATAAAAATCTTATTCATCAAAAATCATCCTCAATATCAAATAAATTCCCAATAATAGCACAACCACAGTCGTGCGGTCTGAGCAACTTGGCTGGATGAGAGGTTTTACTACAGCGAGCTCGTCAGCGGCCGACGATGGGTGAGAGCATTTGTGGCAAGCAATATGGACCGGGAGCCTCAACCAACCCTCGTCAGTCAACGCCATCCCACCCCTCAAAAGGGCCTCTCCACCAGCATTTCACCGATGAGCATTAAAATACAAAAAACCAGGCAAACGGTGGTTAGCAAATAAAAAATTATTGTTGTCAAATAATCCCTCGACACTGGCGACTCTTGAGCAGGATCTTTCAACAGCGCCGCAAATCTCTCAACACCTTGACCGAGGATTAAAAACACTACCCCCACGATCAAGTGCTCCATACCGGAAGAAACTCCATTGATCTGCAAATAAAAAGAAACAATACCGACAAAAATCGCCACAATACTCGCCAATTGAAACACAAAACCGACGCCAGACCCAAACAGAAACAAAAAAGTTTTCATGGCTTCCTTGACCGAGGGCAAAGGGTTGGGATGGGCATTTTCTATCACAAGTTGATCGACTTGCAACATTTAGATGATACAAGCTCCACCAACTAAAGCGGTGCAGGAGGCTTCGAACTGCGAACCCCTGCCCTAGCAGTTGGCCTTTTATCACTGGTTAATGGTAGACAGTGTTCATTCTGTTGGAATGGACGATCCCCACGGGCCAACTCCAGGGGCCTGGGATCGCAAAAGCCCTTGAGAGGGTGATAACCTGGCCCACCCACCGAAGGCCCAGGGCCCCACGATCAGACATGAGACCGCCATGGAAGAGACCTTTATCGCCTATCTGCAAACCCCCACTTTGGATAACTTCCTGGCCTTGCGCCGCACCGTCATGGCCACCCCCGGCTTCAATCCCCACTCTCGAGCACTCGACGGCATCCCGGCCCTCCTGGAGGCCAACGCCTTTGAACGGGCGGTGCAAGTCACCCTGGACGGTCTGTGGCCCGACTATTTCTTGAGCCCCGGTGCACACCTCAATTTGGGATTTGCCTACCATCAATTGGGGCAGCAGCGCGAGGCCCACATGGAGCGGATGATCTACGACCTGCTCCTCCGGGGTATCGAGCACACCGGCGATGGCTCGGCGGCAAAGCCCTTGTTGGTCTCCCGCCTCTCCGACGAATACGACTACCTGGGGTCGCGCCGGTTGACCTTTACCGGCCAGAGGCTGGTGGAAATCGAGGGGCACCCCTTCGATGTGCTATCCGTCGCCGAAGGAGAGGATATCTGGTTCGACATCGCCGACCTCCAGGGCTTTTTGAACCTGGGGGACCTTTGAATCCGCGCCTCCCCGGTAACCCTTCCTTATAGCTTCACCGCAGTATCGCCCGGGGGGCCATGGGGTAGATGGGTTACAATGTTTCATTGTCCCTTGGGCGATCGCCCTCGAACATCTCTGAAATTCCGGGCCATGTCGACGATCCACGCCTCCACTTCCCACGGTTCCCTCGGGGACTACCGCCTCGATCGGCTGTTGAGCAGCGAAGAGTTGACTGTGAACTACCGCGCCTGGGACTTGGCGCGCCATGTGCCGGTGGTGGTGACCGAGTACTTCCCCAGTGCCTGGGCCCAGCGCCAGGGGGAATTGGTGGTCCCCAACGACCAGGGGTTGATGCCGAGTCCCGACGAGGCGCTACCCAACTTCGCCTGGGGCTTGGAGCAATTCCTCGCCGAGGCGAGGGCCCTGGCTCAACTCCACCACCCCCATGTGGCCCACGTCCAAGCCCACTTCACCGCCAATGGCACCGCCTATGCCGTAACGGAGGAGCCCGGGGGAGAATCCCTGGCTGCACGGCTGGACCGGGAAGGCACCTTGGGGGCGGAGATCCTAGAGCCGCTGTTGCACCAAGCCCTCATGGGCTTGGCGACCATCCACGCCCAGGGACTGCTCCACTGGGACATCAATCCCGAGACCCTCCATTGGCGCGGCGACGGCGGCGGGGTGATCATCACGGGGATAGCCGCCGCCCACCAACGCCTAGGCAGGGCCCGGGCCGTGGTCTCGCGCCTCCTCAATCCCGGTTACTCGGCCCCAGAACAATACGCGGTGCGGGGCGACCACTGTGGCGCCTGGACCGACCTCTTCGCCCTGGGGGCCGTGGCCTACCGCTGTATCGTCGGCGAGCCCCCCCGAGAGGCCGCCGAGCGCCTCCTCGACGACACCCTGGTCTCGGTAGTCGAGGCGGGCCACGACCGCTACCCCAGGCCTCTGCTCCAGGCGGTGGCCAGGGCGCTAGAACTGGACTACCGGCGCCGGTTTGCCAGCGCCCTGCAGATGGCGGCCGCCGTAGAGGACACCGCCAAGGAGCCGTCGCTACCCCCAGAGGATCCCGCGCCGGAGGCCGATCTCCAAGGGGTGCGGTTTTCGGCACCCCCGCGGTCTACCCCTCCCCGCCCCGTGGATTGGAGCAAAACGGTGGATCAGGTGGTGATTTCCGGGGTGTTCTACGCCGGAATCTTGGCGGCGGCCACGGGGGCGGTCTATTGGGCGAACTCAGTCCATCGAGCCCCCAGCGACGACGCGCCAGGTTTGCCCAGCTTGGAGTCCCTAGTGGACGCTCCGCGCTTCACCGGCGGCGGGACGGCCTCGGCAGAGATCGCCCCCTCCCCGGAAGCCGTCCCGGCCCTGCAAGAGACCCTCGACCCCAGCCAGGCACCCCTAGATCCCAGCGCCGCTGCCCAAGTGGAACAGTGGCTAGCCCAGGCCCAAACCAGCCTTGAGCGCTTGCGCCTCACCACTCCCAACGACGATAGCGCCCTCCACTACTACCAGCAGGTGCTGACCCTCGACCCCGACAACCCCGAGGCCCGCCGGGGTTTCAGCCGCATCGCCGAGGGCTACGCCCAACTGGCCCAGCGCGAGATAGACCGGGCCAACTATCCCAAGGCCCTGGATTTCATCGAGGTGGGGTTGGCGATCAAACCCGACTTTGAACCCCTGGCGACCCTCCGGGCCGCCGCCGAGGTTCAGTCGGAGGAGGCCTCGCCGGTGGAGGGACAAGGCCATGGGGCAGGAGACAACCCAGCATCCAACCTCGATACCCCGGCGGCTCCCGGCGCCAATGGCCCCGCTTTCCCCGCCCTAGAGGGGGCCGACCGACGGGCGAGATTGTGGATTCACGCCGTCCATGGAGACCAGAAAGCCTTGGGTAGAGAACTCCTCGACGAGTTGATTCGCTTGGGGTCCGAGGGCAAGCAAGTCATCGGCAAACCCGTCCAGGTGGTAGCCGCAGGGCCCGCGCGCAGCCAGCTGAGATACTTTAAAGACCAAGACGCCGCCGGCGCTGCCGAGTTATACCGGGTGTTGAAGCTCCACTTACCCAACCTCGAACTCCGGGATTTTTCCCCCCGCTACGAGCGCGCCCAGTGGATCAAGCCCGGCCACTATGAGTTGTGGTTTTCCTCCAATCCGGAAAATAGCAACCGCTGAGAAATGGAAGACCACCAACTGGTGAAGCGAAGCGAACGGTGGAGTCGACCCGGTCAAAACCGGGCCTCCTCCAGCCCCATGATGTCGTCGGCCCCCGCCTGGACCGCCGCCTTGTAGACCGCTGCCCTGGCCATGAGGTGCGTCGCGTAAAACCGTGCCGTGGTGAGTTTGGCCCGCCAAAACCCGCCATCGCCCTCCCCGGCCGCCAATCGCCCGTGGGCCACCAGGGCGCTGCGGGCCAGGTGGTAGCCCCCCAACACCGTGCCGGCGAGGAGGAGGAAATCCACTGCGCTTCCCCCGATGGCCTCGGGCTGTTCCCGCCGGGCCAGCACCGCGGTCGAGGCCTCACGCCACTGGCCGACACCCATGGCCAGGGCGCGGCGGATGGGGGCCAATGCCTCTCCACCCCGGGCGAGATCGACGTCCAAGGCCGCCACCTCCCCAAGCAACTGCCCCAACACCCCAGCGTCGTCCCGCAATACCTTGCGCTTGACAAAATCCAGGGCTTGGATGCCCGTGGTGCCCTCGTAGATGGTGGTGATCCGGGCGTCCCGCAGGTGCTGGGCGGCCCCGGTGTCTTCGATATACCCCATGCCACCGTGGACTTGAATGCCCATGGACGTCAACTCCTGGGCCAGCTCGGTGCACCAGCCCTTCACCACCGGCGTCAGCAGGTCCACCAAGCCCTGGGCCCGTCGCCGCTCCAAGGCGTCGGGGGCCCGGTGGGCAATATCCATCTGGGCGGCGGTGGTGTAGATGAGCCCCCTCATGGCCTCGATGGAGGCCTTCATCACCAGCAACATCCGCCGCACGTCGGGGTGGTGGATGATGGTCACCCGCCCATCGCCGTCTGGAACGGTGCCCTGGACCCGGCTGCGGGCGTAGGCCAAGGCCTGTTGGTAGGCCCGCTCGGCGATGCCCAGGCCCTGGATACCCACGGAGAGCCTGGCGTGGTTCATCATGGTGAACATACAGGCCAAGCCCTTGTGGGGTTCCCCCACCAGATAGCCCACGGCCCCTCCCTTCTCGCCAAAGGCCATGACGCAGGTGGGGCTGGCGTGGATGCCGAGCTTGTGCTCCACCGCCAGTGGCCGCACGTCGTTGCGGGCCCCCAGGGTGCCATCGCCGTTGACCAAAAACTTGGGCACCAAGAACAGGGAAATCCCCTTGTTGCCCGGGGGGGCATCGGGGAGGCGGGCCAATACCAAATGGACAATATTGGCCGCGGCGGTGTGGTCTCCCCAGGTGATGTAGATCTTCTGCCCCGTGACCTTGTAGTGGTCTCCGACGGGCTCGGCCTTGGCCCGCAACGCCGACAGATCCGAACCCGCCTGGGGTTCAGTGAGGTTCATGGCGCCCGTCCAGTGGCCGCTGACCAACGAAGGTAGGTAGGTGGCCTTGAGGGCGGGGCTGGCGTGGTGACCGATGGCCTCGATGGCTCCCTGGGTCAACAGAGGACACAGGCCAAAGGCCATATTGGCCCCCTGCCACAGTTCCTGGACGGCGGCCCCCAGGACCTGGGGCAGCCCCTGGCCCCCCAGGCTTGAATCCACCGCCAGACCGTTCCAGCCGCCGTCGACAAACTGGCCATAGGCCTCGGCAAACCCCGGCGCCAGGCGCACCTCGCCGTTTTCCACCCGGGTGCCATGGCGATCCCCAGGGGCGTTGAGGGGGGCGAGAACGTCGCAAGCCAGGCGCCCGGCCTCGTCCAAAACGGCGTCCACGACGTCCAAGGAGGCGTCGTCGTAGCCGGGCAGTTGGCTGAGTTGCCGCCAATGGGCCAGATCGATCATGGCGTGGCGCATATCCGCCACGGGGGCGCGGTAGGTGTTCACGGCTGTTGTTCCTCCCCGGAACGGGTGGGCACCACCAACGTCCAGCGCTGGCTCAGTACCACGTTGTTGTCTTGGTCGTAGGTGGTGACGGCCACCTGGAGATAACCCCGTCCGGGCTTGGACGAGGGACGCTTGGCCAGCACCTCAAACTCGGCCCGCAGCTGGGTGGCGGGCAACAGGGGCTTGGGTATCCGCACCTCGGTGATCTCGGTGCCGATGAGGGGCGTTTTCCCCAGGGGCTTGGCCTCCACCACCAAACGCATGGTGAGACACAAACAGTGCCAACCGCTGCCCACCAAGGTCTTAAAGGGGGTGAGGCGGGCGGCGGCCTCGTCCAAGTGCATGGGTTGGGGATCGTAAGCCCTGGCAAAGGCGACCATATCTTCCCGCGCCACGTTGAGGCTACCCGTGGCGACGACCGTCCCCACCTCGACATCGTCGTAGTAGACGTAGCGTTTGTCCCTCACCCCTGGCCCTCGTCGGCCCCTGGGGTCTCCCGAAGGTCGACTAAACTCGCCCCCTCCCCCACGGCGGCCCCCAAGGGGAAGGGCAAGGCCACCACGGTTCCGTCCAAGGGGGCTTGGATGGGGTGTTCCATTTTCATGGCCTCTAGAATCAACAGGGTTTCCCCCGCCGTCACCCGTTGGCCGACGTTCACCAACACCTGGGAGACGACGCCGGGCATGGGGGCTTTGAGGGAGCCGGCATGGGCGTGGGTCGCCTGGGTCTTGTGGGTGGGGTCCACCACCGCCACCGTCCAGCTGCCCCGGCCATCCATGAGGGTCCAGGTTTTGGCCCTCACCACCGCCTCCCAGGTGCGGCAAACCCCATCTACGGTCACCGCCAAGGTGGTCTCCCCCAGCCATTGCCCGGTGGCGGTGTGGCAGCCCCCGGGGAGGTGTAGCTCAAAGCCCCCGTGGTCGCGGTAGCCCACCGCCACGGGCCACTCCCGGCCCAGGGCCTCCAGCAATAGGGTATCGCCCCCGCTGCCATTGAGGCGCCAGCTCCGGGCGTCGTGCCAGGGGGAGTGGGGGTCGCGACTTCGCCGCCCCCGGGCGGTGGGCGACCCCTCGGCGCGGGTGAGCTCGGCCACCGCCACGGCGGCCAGGGTGGCGGTGGTGGGTTCCGCCCGGGGCGGCTGGAGCTCTTCGCGGTGCTGGTCGATGAAGTGGGTGTGGATATCGCCGCGGAGGAGGGCTTCGTGGCCCACCAGGCGGCGGAGAAAATCCAGGTTGGTGGTCACCCCGGCCAGACGACAGGCATCCAGGGCCCACTTGAGTCCGCCCAAGGCCGACCTTCGATCCCGGTCCCAGACGATGAGTTTGGCCAACAGAGAATCGTAGTGGACCGTGACCTCACTACCCCCCTGGACGCCGCTGTCGATCCGCAACCCCGGACCGGCGGCGGGCCACACCAGGTGTTCGATGACCCCCGTGGCCGGCAAAAACCCCCGGGCGGGGTCTTCGGCACACAGCCGCACTTCGACGGCGTGGCCCGTGGCCTGGAGTTCCCCTTGGGCCACGGGTAGGGGTTCCCCCGCCGCCACCAACAGTTGCCATTCCACCAGATCGAGGCCAGTGACCATCTCGGTGACCGGGTGCTCCACCTGGAGGCGGGTGTTCATCTCCAGAAAATAGCAGGCACCGTCGGCCACCAAAAACTCCACGGTGCCGGCGTTGCGATAGTCCACGGCGGCGACGACCGCCAACGCCGCCTCCCGGAGGGCAGTGCGCAATTCGGGGCTCAAAAAGGGAGCCGGGGCCTCCTCTAGGAGCTTTTGATGGCGGCGCTGGAGGGAGCAATCCCGCTCCAATAGGGTCACGGCGTTGCCGTGGTGGTCGGCGAAGACCTGGACTTCCACGTGGCGGGGGGCCGCCAGGTACTTTTCCAGCAACACCGCCCCGTCGCCAAAGGCGGCACGGGCCTCGCGCTCGGCGGCCGCTAGGGCGGCGGGGAAGGCGGCGGCATCCTGGACCCGGCGCATCCCCTTGCCGCCGCCCCCGGCCCGGGCTTTGATCATCAATGGATAACCCAGGGCCTCGGCCCGGGCCGCCAGACGCCCGGGGTCTTGGTCGTCGCCGTGGTAGCCGGGGACCAGGGGCACCCCCGCGGGCTCCAACAGGGCCTTGGCGGCGCTCTTGGAGCCCATGGCTCGGATGGCAGCGGCGGGGGGCCCGACAAACACCAGCCCCGCCCCTTGGCACGCCTCGGCGAAGGCGGCGTTTTCCGCCAAGAAGCCATAACCGGGGTGGACGGCCACCGCACCGCTCTGGCGGGCCACACGGATGAGTTTATCGCCGCGCAAATAGCTGTCCACGGCGGGTGCCGGTCCCAGCGGCCAGGCCTCGTCGCAGAGTTGTAGGTGGCGGGCGTTGGCGTCGGCCTCGGAATACACCCCCACGGTGCGCACCCCGAGCCGGCGAGCCGTAGCGGCGATGCGGCAGGCGATTTCGCCGCTGTTGCGGATGTGTAAAGTATCGAACAAGGGCGGCACCTATATGCGAACCACCCCAAAGCGGGTGGGGGGGA